>CAYPCC010000185.1:0-5806 GCA_964409095.1 uncultured Phycisphaera sp.
CGGTGGCGCGGGGTCGGCCCAAGGCCGACGGCTAAGCTATACTTTTGCTCATGCAAAATATCATCACCGGCAAAGCCTACGTCCTGGGCGACGACATCGACACGGACCAGATCATCCCGGCCGAGTACCTCGCCTACGACCCGTCCAACGATGAAGAACGCAAGTTCTTCGGCATGTACGCCAACGTCGGCGTCCCCCGCGGCCAGCGCGGATTGCCCGATGGCAACATCCCGTTCGTCGAAGAGGGCCAATTTAAGACCGAGTACAAGATCGTCATCGGCGGCAAAAACTTTGGCTGCGGCAGCTCGCGGGAACACGCCCCGCTGGCGATCGCCGAGGCCGGGGCCCAGGTCGTCGTGGCCGAGTTCTACGCCCGCATCTTCTTCCGCAACTGCGTCAACGGCGGGTACCTTTTGCCCTGCGAATCGCCCATCCGTCTCGTCGACGAAATCCGCACCGGCGACGAGTGCACCGTCGATATCGACGCGGGCAAACTCACCAACCACACCACCGGCCAGACCTACGAGCTCAACCCGCTCGGGGACGCCAAGCCCATCATCGACGCGGGCGGCGTGTTTGCGTACGCTCGGGAAAACGGGATGTTGCCGCAAGCCTAGAGTAGTGTTGGCTGAGGGAATCGTTACGGTTGTCTCGGGGTTCTTCGAGTGGCTTGTTCACCGTGGAGAAGAACGCGAACGCGCCGCAATCAAAGATTTAATCATGACCGCTACGACTTCTGAACACGCTTTGACCGACGCCAGCTACCTGCAGGCGAAGCACGCCGCGGGCGATGTTTATGCTGACTACGTCTTGAAGACCGACAAGCCCGCTCAGACCGAAGGCTGGCAAAAGATCTACGACCAAGTCGAATTAACCGACGATCAGAAGACGCTCTTGGGCGGCTTCACCCGCGAGATCAATGTGATCGTGGTGTCGGGGATTTGGTGCGGGGATTGTGTGCGGCAGGGGCCGATGATTCAGAAGATCGCCGAAGCGGCGGGGACTTGCGGGGGTGGGAAGGTGAATTTGAGGTGGGTCGATCGTGACGAGCACATGGATTTGCAGAAGAAGGTGACGGTGAACGCGGGCAACCGGGTGCCGGTGGTGATTTTTGCGGCGGAGGATTTTGAACTCGTCGGCTGGGCGGGGGACAAGCTGCTGAGTCGGTATCGGATCGCGGCGGCGCAGGCGCTGGGGGCCAACTGCCCGCTGCCGGGGGCCCCTGTTCCCCAAGAGGAGCTGGATGCCGAGGTGCAGGACTGGGTCGATCAGTTTGAGCGGGTGCACCTGCTCTTGCGGCTGAGCGGTCGGCTGCGTCAGAAGCACGGCGACTGACCTCGCCGCCTCACGATATTCGCCAGTTTTTGCTAATCGCTGCGCTTTTTTGGGCGTGACGTTCATCGAACCCGCGCGTCGGACGGGCGTAGGAGTGCTATCCCCTCCCTGCTGCTTGGCTTGCGGCAAAGCGGGGGGCTGGCTACACTTCCGCGTCTTGCCGAGGCTCCAAGGCAACTTCTTTGCCGACCTCAAAACGACATAAGTTCATGTTAATGGAGATGTTGGGTGGCCAAGCAAATCAAGAAAAAGACGATCCGCAAAGCCTCCCCTGCTTCCCCGGCCCGCTCGGCCAATAAGGTCCCGGCTCGGAAAGCCGCCCCCAAGAAGACGACCCCCAATAAGCCCGACGCGGCGAGCAAGAAGAAAGTCTTCAAAAAAGCCCCCGTCAAAAAAGCCACGACGAAGAAGGTCACTAAAAAAAAGGTGACGAAATCGGCCGTGAAAAAAGCCGCGTCCAAGAAGGCGTCTAAGAAAAAGACGACCCAAGCCCCGGCAAAGAAGGCAACGGTCAAGAAGGTAGTCAAGAAAGCCGCGGTTAAGAAAGTCTCGGCTAAAAGAACGAGCAAGTCCGCCCCGGTGACGAAACGAGCCGCCGCCAACCAGCCGGCGTCGAGCGAGAAAAAAGCGTCTACCTTTAATTCCAAGGCGGTCTCAACGCCGACCAAAGTCGCCAAGCCCGTCAAATCCATGAAGCCCGCCACCGCTGCGCGTACGTTCACGCCTCCGCGCGTGCCTTACGCCGCCCTCGACGCCGCTCCCGCGCCTTTCTATAACCCCCACGACCACGAGCCGTTGACCGCCGCCCAACTCCGCAAGGTCAAGACCGGGCTGACCGCCAAGGACCTGCGCTACTTCCGTCAGCTGTTGCTCGACCGCCGGGCCGAGATCATCGGCGACGTGCAGGGCCTCGAAGCGTCTCGCACCGGCAGCTCGGGCGATATCAGCCACATGCCTCTGCACATGGCCGACGTCGGCTCGGACAATTATGAGCAGGAATTCACCCTCGGCCTCATGGAGTACGAGCGTAAAATCATCATCGAGATCGATGCCGCCCTCCAGCGCATCGAGGACAAGACCTACGGCGTGTGCATCGACTCCGGGCAGCCCATCGGCCGACCCCGCCTCGAAGCCAAACCCTGGGCCAAGTACTGCATCGAGGTCGCCAGGGAACGCGAACGCCGGGGCCTCAAGTAAATGTGAGCCGCGCTGAGCTTCGCCCAACCGCGGGGCTTGTGCGTGCTAACCTTCTTCCACGATGACCCACCCGTCACCCGCGACGCCTGCGCCCGTAACGCCTGAACCTTCCGAGGCCACCGAAGCGCGTCGGCCCGTGCGGCTGGCGGGGCAAAGCGGCGGGGCGGTGGTGTTTTTTATCGTGGTGATGCTGGCTATCCTCGCGGCCGACCTAGGGCTGAAGTATTGGTCGTTTGCGAACGTGGCCGGCCGGCAAGTCGTGCTCACCGAAGAAGTCACCGTCGATCACCGCGGCTTCTGGAGCAAATACCCCCACGACTCGACCGTTGTGATCCCCAAAGTCTTGGAGTTTCGTCTCACCACCAACACGGGCGCGGTGTTCGGCCTGGGCAAGGGCAACCGGGTCTTGTTCATCGCCGTCAGCGTCGTGGCCACCGCGGTGATCGGGCTGATGTTTTGGCGTAGCCCGGCCCGCGCGTGGGGTTTGCACTTGTCGTTGGCGATGATTCTGGCGGGGGCGTTGGGGAATCTCTATGACCGGGTGGTGTACCGGGCGGTGCGGGACATGCTGCACATGTTTCCGGGCGTGGATTTGCCGTTTGGGTTGAGTTGGCCGGGCGGATCGGGGGGCGGGGTGACGGAGGTTTGGCCGTGGATTTTTAACTTGGCGGACGTGGCGCTGATGGTGGGCGTGGGGTTGGTCTTGATCGCCACGTGGCGGAACGACGCGGCGGCGAAGAAGAACAGCCAGCAGCCGTAATCTGCGGTTAAGGCTATTGTTTTTTCGCGGCCGACACGAACCTTGAGATCAATCCCGCGCTCAGCGGCCCGTTGAGACCGGATTGCGCAGCGCGTTCGGGGTGCCATTGCACGCCCAGGCGGAACGGCCGGGTGGGGTCATCCACCGCTTCGATCAGGCCGTCCTCGGCCACGGCGACGATGCGCAGCCGACCCGCGTCCTCGACGACTTGCTGGTGGTTGGAGTGGATCACATCATTCTCGCCCGGACCGGGCTGGGGCAGCACGCTGTCGTTTTCCGTGACGATCACCGCGTGGTCCGCCCGGCGGTGCCGCTCGACGACCTCAGTCGGATGCGTGTCGGGCAGGTACTGGTTGAGCGTCCCGCCGTGGTGCAGCGTGAGTAATTGCATGCCCAAGCAGACGCCCAAGATCGCCGCGTCCGGCTTCACCCGGTCGATCTCCGCGAGCAGGGCCAACTCGAACGCCTGCCGGGCCGGGTCCATCACGCGGGCTTGGCCGTGCGTCGGCCCGTGGCCCGGCCAGTCGATGGGCAGCGCGGCGGTGTCGGGGTCCACCCCGCCGGTGAGGAGGAACCCGTCGCAGCACGCGACGTATTCGCCGACCATCCCCAGTTCATGCGGCAGCAACACCGCCGCCCCGCCCGCCTCCGCCACCGCCCGGCTGTACCCCACCCCGACCTCGTACCGCCCCGACGCGGCGGTGTTGTCGAGGTTGTCGAGCGTGATGCCGATGAGCGGAGCGGGGGCCGGACGATTCATGGCAGCAGTTTAGTGCATGGTTTATCCTATAAGCCCGCTGCGGGTTGGAGTTTTGAATTTTGCGATACATCAGCACGCGGGGCCAGGCGGCTCCGCTGGAATTTGAAGACGTGTTGCTCGAGGGCTTGGCCCGCGACGGGGGGCTGTACGTCCCCGAGGCTTGGCCGACGATCAGCCCGGACGAGATCGCGGCGATGGCGGGGTGGTCGTATCCCGAAGTGGCGCTGCGGGTGATGTCGCCGTTTGTGCCTGAAGATGTGGCGGCGGCGTTGCCGGGGATGATCGACAGGGCTTACGGCACATTCCGCGACGAAAAAGTTGCGCCGCTCAAGCCGTTGACGAATGGCGTTGGCAGCCTCGCTTCCGGGGGCGACCTGCATCTCATGGAACTCTTCCACGGCCCGACGCTGGCGTTCAAAGACGTCGCCATGCAGGTCCTCGGCGGGCTGTTCGAGTATGTCCTGGCCAAGCGTGATCAGCGCGTCAACATCATCGGGGCGACGTCGGGCGACACGGGTAGCGCCGCGATCGAGGCGGTCCGCGGCCGGGAGCGGGCGAGTATTTTCATCCTGCACCCCCACGGCCGAACATCGGACGTGCAGCGCAAGCAGATGACCACGGTCAATGCGTCCAACGTCTTCAACCTCGCCATCGACGGCACGTTCGACGACTGCCAAAACCTGCTCAAGGCGATGTTCAACGACACCGCGTTCCGCGACCGCGTGAACATGTCCGGCGTCAACAGCATCAACTGGGCCCGGCTGATGCCGCAGATCGTCTACTACTTCACCGCCGCGCTGGCGCTGCACGGCCCAGACGCCGCGACCCGGCCGACGAGCTTCAGCGTGCCCACCGGCAACTTCGGCGATGTCTACGCGGGCTACGCCGCGGCGCAGATGGGCCTGCCCGTCGGCCGACTGGTCGTCGCGTCGAACCAAAACGACATCCTCACCCGCGTCATGAACACCGGAGAGCACACCCTCGGCCCCGTCGCCCGCACCCTCGCCCCGTCCATGGACATTCAGATCAGCAGCAACTTCGAACGCCTGCTCTTCGACATGCTCGGCCGCGACGGCCACGCGGTCGCCCAAAAAATGAACCAGCTCAAAACCGACGGCACCTTCAGCGTGCCCCCGGAAGCACTCGAAAAAGTACGCCCGCTGTTCGCTGCCCACCGCGTCGATGAAGCCCAAACCCTGGCGACCATGAAACAGGTTTATGCCGATACCGGCGAACTGCTCGACCCCCACACCGCCATCGGCGTCGCCTCGGCCCAGCGCGAACTCGACGCTGAGCCCGAGCTGCGCGCGTTTCCCATGGTCGTGCTCGGCACCGCCCACCCCGCCAAGTTCCCCGACGCCGTCGAACGCGCCACCGGCGTCCGCCCCCCGCTGCCCGACCACCTCGCGGACCTCTACGAACGCGAAGAAACCTACGACGTCTTACCCAACGATCTCGCGGCGGTGCAGGCCCATATCGACGCTCGGGTGTAGACTCCCCGCTCCCGCCCGGTTTTTGTCGTCATCGCTTCGGGGGTTCAGCAAGGTTTTCGAGATATGGCCCGACCCACGCAGAACGTCGAACTCACCGCCGAGGACATCGAAGCGCTCTGGGCCAACGCCGCGTCCCCCGAAGACTACCCGGCCCTGCGGTTCCACCGCGTGACGCAAGAGGGCGACCCCGCCGGGCTGCCCGACGAGATCGTGGAGGAAGCTCGCAGCGCCGCGGATCGGCTCAGCGGTCGAAGCGGACGC
>CAYPCC010000186.1:0-5796 GCA_964409095.1 uncultured Phycisphaera sp.
TTGGGCGTGTGGTGCTTTGGGGCTGGGTTGGCCGAGGCGGCGCCGCTGTGTGCCGACGGGCCGCGGCCGCCGCGGGGTTGCACTGCGGAGATGAAGTGGCGGACGCTGGAGACCGAGCACTTTGCGATCCACTACTACGCTGGGTTGGAGGAGGCGGCCGAGCGCTCGGCGATGGTCCTCGAGCGGGCACACGCGCGATTGTCTGTGGGGCTCGGCCATGATACCCGCATGCGGACCCACGTGATCCTCAACGACGCTACCGATAGCGCGAATGGTAGTGCTACGGTATTTTCGTTTCCGCTGATCGAGATCAACGTGAGCTCGCCAGATTCGCTGTCGACCCTGGAGAGTTACGACGATTGGCTCGACATCTTGCTGACGCACGAGCACACCCACATTTTGCACAACGACACGATCCACGGGTTGCCGCGGGCGGTCAATACGATCCTCGGACTCGGAGGTCTCGGGCGGGTGTGGCCGCCCAATAATTTGCAGCCGCGGTGGATGATCGAAGGTTTGGCGACCTACGAAGAATCCCGGTTGACCTCGCAAGGTCGGCATCGCTCGACGCAATATGATATGATGCTGCGGATGGCCGTGTTGGAGCACGGGTTTCCCAGCCTCGACCGCGTGACCGCGCCGGCGACGATCTTCCCGTACACCACGTCGATCTATCTTTACGGGTTGCACCTTGTGCATTATATGGGCAGTCGCTACGGGCACGACAAGCTGCGGGAGTTTAGCCACCGCTATGGCCGGGCGGCGATCCCCTACAGCATTCATCGCGCGGTGCAAGAGGTCTACGGTGTCGATTTTGCCCAGTTATGGCAAGAGTTCGAGCTCGACACGGTGCGACGATTTGGCGCCCAAGCGCGGGCGGTGCGGGCCCGTGGCGTGCGCGAGGGCCGACGTTTGACGTACTCGACGGCCAACGAAGCCTCGAGTTTCAATCGATATCCGTCGTGGTCGGCGGACGATCAATACTTATATTACTTCTCGCACGATGGCCACCGCAACCCTGGGCTGTGGCGGGTGCCGGTGCGGGGCAGCCGGGTCCGCGAGGGCGTGGGGGTCGGTCGCCAGGGCCAGGGCCTGGATGTCGAGCCCGTGTTTGAGATCCAAAGCGCGTCGCGGCCGGCCTTGGTCCCCGGTTCGGACGAAGTGGTGTTTGAGCAGGTCAATTATCATCGTCTTCGCTACGGTTGGAACGACCTCCACCGCTGGCGCCCCGATGACCCCGGCGGGCAGGATGTCCGCAACAGTCCCAGCGAGATCGAGACATTGACGGAGGGCCTGCGGGCCCGCGAGCCCGATGTCAGCCCCGACGGCCGTACCGTCGCGTTTGTCCGCAACGATACCGGGCAATCGCGGTTGGCATTTCTTGACTTGCATACCAAGGCCGTCACCGAGCTCGCACCGCGCCAGCGGACCGAGCAGATCTATACCCCGCGGTTTTCTCCGGACAGCCGCAAGGTCGCATACTCGGCCCAGTGGGCTGGATACCGCGATATCTACGTCTACGACCGCGAGCGCGGCACCCACCAGCGGATCACCGCCGACCGGTTCTTGAACATGACCCCCGCATGGTCGCCCGACGGCCGCTACCTGCTGTTCTCGAGCGACCGCGACGATATCTTTAATGTGTATGCATACGATACCGAGACCGCCCAGATTCAGCAGGTGACCAACGTGCTCGGCGGGGCGTTTGATCCGGTGGTCAGTCACGACGGCACCCGCCTGGCCTATGTCGGTTTCAGCGCGACGGGCTACGATCTGTGGCTGATGAAGTTCGACCCCGACCAGTTCTTCGCGCCACTGCCAGTGCAGGACGACCTGCCGACCACCGACAACCCGCGCCCGCCATTGCCCGAAGACCGCGGGCGACCGCCGTCGTTGCGGTCGCGGCGGTATCAGAGCTACCGCACGATGTTTCCCCGGGTGCTGTTGCCGGCGTCGTTTGATGTCGGCAGCAGCGGCCAGGGCAGCGACATCGGGGCACGGCTGGATATCGCCGACGTGCTCGGCTTTCATACCCTTAGCGGGACGTTTCGCCACTACATTGATTTTCGCCAGCCGACCGGCTCGGTGAGCTACGTATACAGCCAATTGCTGCCAACGCTCAGTGTCGATTTCTTCCGCGGTTTTCGCGTCTACGGCGACCGTGGGCGGCGGTTTAGTTACAACCACGAGGCCGGGGATGGTCGGTTTGAGCCGTATCAGTTGCGCGGCTACCGTGAACGCGAAACGCGGGTGCGGGCGGGGATCTCGGTGCCGGTGCTCCGCCACCCGATCCACACCGTCAATGCCAGCCTCAACTATCAGTATACGCGACTGCGCGACCTGGACGAAGACCGCGAGTTCGTCGACCCCAACGCCCCAGCGACCGTGACCCCAGCGCTCGGCGATATCGGCAGCGTGACCTTTCGGCTCAGCTACGACGGCCTGCGCGGTACGCGTCACGGCTACGGGTCCGAGACCGGGCGCAACGCGGCGGTCCGCCTCGATATTGTCGACCGCCACCTCGGAGGTCGTTATGGTGATATCAAGATCAGCGCCAATTACTCCGAGCGCGTGCGCATGCCGTGGCGCGGCCATCAAGTGTTGGCCATGCGGATCAGCGCTGGCGCCTCCGCGGGCGGGTTGGGAGGATTGGGGGCGTTTCGCGTCGACGGTACCCCGCAGATCAACGACGTGATCCAGAACTTTCTGCGCCGCAGTCACTTCGGCGAAGCTGGGACGATGCGCGGATTCGTACCGAGCGCATTCGTTGGCAGTTACTTTGTGGTGCTCAACAATGAGTATCGGATCCCCCTCGCCGACGTCGAGCGAGGCATGGGGGCCTTGCCGCTATTTCTCCGGCGGGTCACGGCGATCCCATTCCTCGACTACGGGGGTGCTTGGTCGGGCACGTTTACCCGCGATCTGCTGCGGTTTGGCACGGGCGCGTCGCTGGTATTTTCGTTCCGGATCGGCTACCGCGAGACCGTCGATCTGTTTCTCACCTACGCCCACGGCTTTCACCCGACCGTCGGTGCGGATGTGTTTCGTATCCTCGTTGCCCGCAGTTTCTAGCCCGGATTTTTAGGGCCGGTGGCGGGCGCGGCTGACGCTCATCAGTACGCCGACGCCGAGCATCATCGCCAGGGCATTCGAGCCACCCAGGCTGAAGAAGGGGATCGTAATTCCCGTGACGGGGAGCAGTTGCAAGACCATGCCGACGTTGATCGTGACGTGCCAAAAGAAAAGCGACGCGACGCCGATGCACAACAGGGCGCCGAAGCGGTCGCGGGCTTTGGAGGCCAAGTTGATGGCCCAAAGCACCAAACTGAGGAACATGACCAAGACCATGACCCCGCCGAGAAACCCCCATTCTTCGGCATAGGTCGCAAACGGGAAGTCGGTATCGCGATAGGGCAGAAACCCGAGGGCATTTTGCGTGCCTTTGCCGACCCCACGCCCGAGAAACCCGCCGTTGCCGACGCTGATCATGGCTTGGATCGTCTGGTAGCCTTCGTTGTCGGCGTAGGCTTCGGGGTTGAGCCACACGTCCACGCGCGAGCGCTGGTATTTGTGCATGAAAAAGCCCCACGCCAGCATAAACATGCCAACCCCGGCGGACAGCAGGGTCAGCAGGGCTTTGAGGGTCAGCTCGGTCAGCGCGAGGATCGTCATCGCCACCAAGATCGAGATGATGCCGGTGCTGAGGTCGGGCTGGTTGACGATGAGGGCGACCGGGACCAAAAACATCGCGAACGGGATGATCAAATGCCGCAGGCGCTTATGCTCTTTCGGTGGCAAGTCGCTGATATGGCGGGCGAGGGCGACGATCAGCAGGATCTTCATCAGCTCGGACGGCTGGAACTGGTAATCACCAAACTCGAGCCAGCGCCGGGCTTCGTTGCGCAGCACGCCGACGAGCGGCACGGCGACCAACAGTCCGAGGCCGCCGAGATACGCGACGTAGGCGAAGCGATAGAGGGTGCGATAGTCAAGGGCGGCGACAATGGTCGCCGAGACCATGCCGAGGATGACCCAGCGGATCTGGGTTTGGATCTTTCCCGTCCAGTCGCCGGCACCTGCGCTGTTAAGATTGATCAAGGCTAGAGCAATAATGCCCATTACCAAGGTGACGATCACCCAGTCGATCGACTGCAGAATGCGGTGATGCAGTGCCCGCGGCCGCCCGAGCATGGTCATTGGCCACCTCGTTGCGGAGGTTTGGCGGTCCCAGGTTCGGCGACGGGGGCCGGCGCGACGTCGAGGTCGCCGAGCAGCGGTCGGTCACCCGGCAGGCGCGTGCCCGTCAGCGACACGGACCGGTCGGCACTGCGTGCGGTGGATTCGTCGCGTTGGGCCGCCGTTTGGGCTTGTTGGCCGGGCAGGTGCGGGGGGATCCCCGTGCGTCGGGGCTGGCGGCTGTCGTCTTGGCCGCCGCGTGCGAGGTAATTCTCGACCACATCCATTACGATCGGCGCCGCGGCACCGGCACCGGCACCGCCGTGTTCCACGAATGCGACGACCACGATCTGCGGGTCTTCGGCCGGGGCGTAGGCGGCAAACCAAGCGTGGTCTTTGGTGGTATCGAAACCTTCGAACGTGGTGATCCGGGCCTTGGCCCGCTCGCTGGCCCCGACCTGGGCCGTCCCGGTTTTGCCAGCGACCAAGATATTGGCCAAGCGTTCGCTGTAGGCGGTCCCAGGTCCGTGCTCTGAACTAGCATCCTGATTGACGACGCCGATGAGCCCTTGGTGGATCCGCTCGCGGTCGGCGGGGAGCAATGGTTGCAGGTCGGTGCGCTGCTTGGGGGTGCTTTGAAACACCAGGCGCCCGTCGGGGGTGCGCACGGTATCGACAATGTAGGGCGTGAGGACCGTGCCGCCGTTGGCGATCGCCGCATAAACGACGGCGATCTGCAAGACCGTCGCGGTGACGTTGCCCTGGCCGATCGCACTGTTGAGGCGAACGCCGCGCTGGTAGGTACCTTCGCGGGCCTCGAACGCCTCGGTGGGGATCCGGCCCTTGGCCTCAGAGTTGAGGCCAAGCCCGGTGCGCTCGCCCATGCCCAGGCGCCGGGCGAATACTTCCATGCGCTCCAAGCTGAGGTTGCGGTCGATCGCGAGGGTATAAAAATAGACGTTGCACGATTGTACGATCGCCTGGTGGAGATTGACGGGCCCATGTTTGTGGGTACATTTAAACTTGCGCCCGCCGTAGTTGACGAACCCGTCGCAGGTGATCTCGGCTTCGGGGTCGAAGGTTGGGTCGTCCAAAGCCGCCAGGGCCGACACGACTTTATACGTGGACCCGGGGAAGTAGTGCTCTTGGACCGTGCGGTCGATGAACGGTTTGAGCGGGCTTTTGGACCAACTCGTATATTGTTCGCGGCTGATCGGCTGTTGCCAGCGGTTGGGGTCGATCGCCGGGACGGACAGCATGGCGAGGATCTTGCCGGTGCGTGGGTCCATGGCCACCAGGCCGCCGGCCGGTTTGTCGGCGAAGGATTGGGCGGCCGCGGTTTGCAGGTCCAAGTCTAAGGTGAGGTGGATATCTTGGCCGGGGATCGGGTCTTCGTCGGGGGGGAGTGCGGCGAGGGCATCGGGTGGGGCGTCTTTGACGGTCCGGCGGTGGACGTTGACAACTTGCGAACGTTTGCCCGGCCGACCGCGGAGATAGTTTTCCCACTGGCGTTCGATTCCCGTTTTGCCGACCCGGTCGCCAGGGTGATACCCGGGGCTGCGGGTCAGGCCCTCGGGGGTAATCTCGCCGACGTAGCCGGTGACAAATGCCGTCAATTCG
>CAYPCC010000187.1:0-4629 GCA_964409095.1 uncultured Phycisphaera sp.
TCAAAGTCGGCGACGTCATCAACGCCGCGGGCATCACCGCCAAGGTCGATGAGATCGACCTGTTCAGCACCACGTTCGACACGCCCGACAACCGCCACATCGTCGTGCCCAACTCGAAAATCTTCGGCGACACGATCGAGAACGTCACCTACCACCCCGAGCGGCGCGTCGATGTCGCGGTGGGTACGGCGTACGCGGCGGACCTGGATCGCACCCGCGAAGTGTTGACCGCTGCGGTCGAGTCGGTGCCGGGCCGGATCGACGGCGAGGGCCGAGGCTTTCAGATCTATCTCTTAGAATTCGGCAGCTCATCCATGAACTGGGCGATCCGCGTCTGGTTCCCGACTGCGGATTATTGGCTGAAGAAGGAAGCAGTCACCCGAGCCGTGAAGATGCACCTCGACGACGCGAACATCGGCATCCCGTTCCCGCAGATGGATGTCCACCTCGACGGCAAACTCGGCGATTGACGCGGGTAGACCCGCTGGTGGCTTCGCGCTAAGCCGCGAGCGGCGACGAAATTCACGTCAATCCAACGGCACAACCTGCAGCTGCCAACCGCTACCAGTCGGCAACGCCGTAGCAAACGCACCGTCTTCGATTGCCGCGTTCGGCTCGAGCCCAAACAAATCCACGATCGTCTGATCGTCGTCCGCTTCGAGCGTTGCGGCCCGCAGGGGCAACAGGGTGTCGCGGTCGAACCAGAGGTCGATCCGCTGGGCGTCGGTGCCAGCGTTTCCCGGGGCGGGCTTGGGGATCAGCCGTAGGTGAAACGTCCCCGCCTCAGATTCCGGGTCGCCCTCGGCGGCGTCGATCAACTCGACCTCAAACTTTTGCAGCACCCGGTCCTTCCGCAGATTCAACGGCAACAGAAACGGCCCGTCCCCGAGCTCAAAGTCGGCCTGCTCCCCCGCGCGCACCAACTCCCGCCGCGTCGCGGTCTTGTCGTTGGCGTCGAGGTCGAGCAACCACCGGCCATCGTAGATGTAAGACTGGTCGATCTCTTCGATGCGGTCGTCGATTTTCACCCGCGCAAATCGCACGGCGAAGCGCATCGAATCGTGGGTGTCGTCCGCGGCGGCGTACTTCAACTCGCCGAAACGCTGCGCCTCTTCGCCCAGCAAGTCCGCGATGGTCGTCATACGGACCCGGGCGGTCAGCGTCTGAAGCTCCTTCGCGCTGGCTTCGAGCACGGTCAACCAACCGTCGGCGGTGAGTTGCACCGGCTCCATGGCCACCGGCTCGATCGCGGTCGGCGACGACGGCGTCGGCTCGGCCGAGGCGCTGCAACCGACCAAGGTCAACGCAGACATGACCGCTAACGCCGCAGCCCATGCAGCACCGGCCAGCGGAAAGGCGGGCGATCGTTTCATGTTTATTCCGTGTCGGTGATGCTCGGCCGATCGCCCCCGGAAACTTCGTATGCCGAAGTTGCGGCGGGCGGTCGGGCGTCGGCGGGGGCGGTTTGGAGGATGACCGGGGCCACCTCATCCAACGCCGAGGCGCACTCCACCACGCCCGGCAAACCGTCGGTCGCGCGGGCGGGGGGCTGGCCGATCGGCAGCACCAAAGGCACCATAAAGATCAGGACCTTGGCCCTGAACATCTCGTCTCTCGTTCCCATAACGAAAGTGTACCGCCTTATCGGCCGCCTGAGAAGAGGCCTGAGCCATGTTCAGCGGAATTTTTAACGGCCGATAATATCTATCGTTAAGCTATGCGGGCTGTGCCGATGAGGCAAGCGGGGCGGGGCGGGGCGTACGGCGTTGGAAATCACGCCGCCTCGGCCAGCGGGAATCGGCGCAGCACCATTCGGGTCGGGTCGAGCTGCCGCAATCGCTGGGCCACCCGGTCGCTGAGCGCCCCCAAGTGGCCCACGAAATAGCCCGCCAAACTGGGGTGTGACGTCAGTCGGGCGACTTGCTGAGCCACCATGGACTCAACCTTCGCCTCGGGGTGGATCGGCACGCATTGCACCAGCAGAATCCCCGCGCGGTCGGCCGCATCGTACAGCAGGTCCGGGCCGAAGTGGTCCCGCACCAACAGCAACGATTCGCCGTTGACCGGCAGCAGTTGGTGGGTGTCCACGCGGTCCACGACGATGACGGTTTCGATATCGCAGATTCGGCCGTTGACCAAAAGTGATTCGTCGAAGCCTTCGCCCAGCACGCGGTCTTGCCGCACACTGGCTAAGCCAAAAGTCACCGACCGCTCCGCCCAGCCCAAGCCCTTTTCAACCACCGAAACGGACAAAGTGTAAAGCGCTTGTTCGCCCATGCCCGCGGGCCACCAACGCTGCGGCTGCACGATCTCGAAGCGGAGGCTGCCATGGTGGTCGGTGAGTTGGACGCGGGTGGTCCCTTCGTCGTGGAACCCGTCGCTGCCGTCGATCTTGATCATGACGTCCACCGCCCGGTTGGGCGGCTGCCGGGCCGAACACGCAATCGCGGGCAGCGTCGTAAAGTGGGCGTCGATCACCGCCTGGTCCTGATCGACGTAGCGGACGAGCGGGCGGATGGATTCCAAACGGACACCGTGATGCATGGCGTACTCCCAAGGGCGTGACGCAGGCCGAACCTAATGTATGATCAGCTAAACGGTTTGGGAAGAGGTAATGTTCACCGGCTCAAACCGCTTGCCCTCCAGCCTCGCCGCCCTCGGCCAAAAACACCGAAACGTAAAGGCCAGCACCCTTTCCCAAGCCACGCGGAATTTCCCCATGATTGATCATTCATGTCTCGTTCGGGTCCGATCGGTTTACGGGTTGTTGGTCGCGGCAACGATCGCGTTGTTGTTTTTCACGGCGACCCCCATCGCCCAGGCCCAGCCGCGCGGGTTGTCGAAGTATGAGAGCCGGGCCTACGTTATCCATACCAACCTCACGCGGGAAGAAGCCCTCGAATACGGCGTCCACATGGACCTGATCTACAAGGAATACGCCCAGCGTTTTTCGATCCTCCGCGGTGAAGGCCGGGGCAAACAAAACCTCTACCTCTTGCGTACCCGGCAGGATTACATCCAGGCGATGGCGACGTTTAACATCCGGGCCGAGGCGTCGGGCGGGATGTTTTTTTGGGGCCCCGGCGTCTCGGGGCTGGCGACGTGGGTCGAGGGGTTCACCCGAGACCAGGTCTTCAACACGCTGCAACACGAAGGCTTCCACCAGTTCGCCCACGCCAAGATGGGCGGCAACTTGCCGCTGTGGGTCAACGAAGGCTTGGCGGAATATTTCGGCGCCGCGATCGTGGTCGACGGTGACGTTCGCTTGGGCATCGTGGACGCCGACCGTATCGACAAAATCAACCACGCGCTCGAAAACAACCGGGCGATGAGCTTCAACGAACTGCTGGGTATCCAGTCCGAACAATGGCAACAAAACATGCTCGGCGGCTCGGAAAAAGGCCACCTCCAATACGATCAATCCTGGGCGATCGTCCACTTCCTGATCCACGGCGATAACGGCAAATATCAGAACGCCTTCGGCGATTACCTCGTGCTCATCAGCCGAGGCCGGTCGCACGACCAGGCCTTCGGACAAACCTTCGGCAGCGACACCAGGCCCTTCGTCGAGCGGTGGATCAAATTCATGGGCGAGGTCGAGCCCGACGCCTACAGCACCGCCCTCAAACGCCTGCAGTTCCTCGGCTCGGGTTTGGAGTTTCTACATGCCAACCATGCCCCGGTGCCCGTAGACGCGGCAGCGCTCCGCGAAGCGCTGCAGTCGCGCCAGTACACGCAGACTTGGATGACCGAAGCCGGCGAGAAGATGATCAGCTCGGCCGACGATGCGCTTTATGCCTACACCGACCGCAAAGACGAGCCGCACGCCTTCGAGATCATCCCGGCCGAGGAAGGCTCGGACTTCCCCCCGTCGATCGCCGCGACGCAGCTCCGGCCCGCGGTGACGCTGACGTGGATCAAAGATGAGCAAGGCAACCTGCGATCGCAGCTGGACTACAGCAAGTCCCGGCGATAAACGGGCGGGCCATGTGTTTGTGGACCCGCACTTCAAAAAAACGCCGCGTGCGGCTCAGCGATTTAGCGCTAAACCGCGGGCGGCGATTCGTTTTAGGCTGGATGGACCGTTACGCCTTCGGAGGTCAGGAAACTACTTGCCGGTGAAGAATTTTTTCACCGCGTGGACGGTGAGTTGTCGGCCGGCTTTGCCGATGGCTTCGGTCAAAGGGATTTCTTTGGGGCAGACCTGCACGCAGTTTTGGGCGTTGCCGCAGTCGGCGACGCCGCCGGGGCCCATCAGGGTGTCGAGGCGTTCTTTCTTGAGCTTCTTGCCGGTCTCGTGCTCGTTGAAGTAGTACGCCTGGGCGATGGCTTGGGCGCCCAGGAAGTCGTTGTCCTTGGTGAACTGCGGGCAGGCTTCGAGGCAGCAGCCGCAGGTCATGCAGCGGCTGATGGCGTAGCGTTCTTCCTGTTTTTCGGGCGACTCTTTGGGGCCGGGGCCCAGGTTGTGCGTGCCGTCGATCGGGACCCAGGCTTTGACCTTGATCAAGTTGTCGAACATGCGTTGGCGATCGACGAACAGGTCGCGGACCACGGGGAACTTGGTCATGGGTTCGAGCGTGATCGGGTCGCCGCCGGTTTCTTCGAGGAGCTCGGGGACGAGGGCCGAGC
>CAYPCC010000187.1:4639-5794 GCA_964409095.1 uncultured Phycisphaera sp.
GTTGATGACCATGGTGCAGGCGCCGCAGACTTCTTCGAGGCAGCCCGAGTCCCACACCACCGGCTCGATCGTTTCGCCGGAGGTCGTGGTCGGGTTAGCCGCGATGTACTGCAGCACGCTGATGATGTTCTGCGACGGGCGCACGGGGACCTCGAATTCCTGCCAAAAGGTGGGCTGATTCGGGCCGTCCTGACGCTTGACACGGACGAGGAATTTTTGGGCGGGGTTGGGTGCGATCATGGTGGCTTTCGTGAAGGCTTGGCGATCGGCGATCGCTCGCTAAACGGGGAATTGACAAAAAATAATTTATGCGTGGGGATTACCGCCACTGGGGCCGGAGTATTTGGATTGGCCGTCGGGCATGGCTTCGCGGGGGTCGGGTTGTTGGCTGTAGCCGTCGCCGCCGGGTTGTTGTTCGGCTTCGACGTTGGCGGCGGCGCCCACGGCGACGGGTTCTTCTTTTTTCGTTTCGGCGACATCAACTTTGCCGTAGGTCCGGGCCCGCAGCGGGACGAGGGGGCTGGGGATTTCTTCCCATTCGATGACCGGCTTGCCGGTGGCGGCGTCGAAGCGGACCTTGGTGGTCTTGTGGAACTCTTCGTCGTTGCGTTCGGTGAAGTCGCTGCGGTAGTGGCTGCCGCGGGATTCTTTGCGGGCGATCGAGCCCTCGAGCAGGGCTTCGGAATAGACGAGCATGTCGCCGACGGCGCGAGCGAAGCTGACGTTTTGGTTGGTGTACATGCCGGTGTCGCTGATCTTCAGGTCGTGGTAACGCTCTTTGAGTTCGGCGAGTTTGGCCCGGCCCTGCAAGAGCCGTTGTTCTTCCTTGACCACAGTACAAGTCGCGGTCATCTCGACGCCCATCTCTTGATGGATTTGGTAGGGGTTATTCTTGCCCTTGGACTCGGTGATCTTTTTGACCTTGGCTTTTTCCTGGGCGACGTACTTGTCGAACAACGCGTCGGGCAACTCGGCGGCGGGCGTGCCTTGGGGCTTGTGGGCGTAGTTGTGGACCGAGAGGCCGTTGTACAGGCCGTCGAAGATGCAGGAGAGCAGGGCGTTGGCCCCGAGGCGGGTCGCGCCGTGGTAGGCGTAATTGGATTCCCCGAAGGCGTAGAGGCCGGGGATATTGGTCCTCATGTTTTTGGGGTCGCC
>CAYPCC010000188.1:0-5788 GCA_964409095.1 uncultured Phycisphaera sp.
GCGACGCGCTCGGAGGAAAAGCGCGCCGCGATGTGGAGCGCGGTGGGGGCGGGGGTGTTGCTGGGTTTGGCGGCGGGGGTGAAGCCGATCGTGATGCCGTTGGCGTTGCCGATGGCGTGGAAGCTCAAGGACGAAGTCGGCGGTTGGCTTCGCGTGTTGGCTGCGGCGGGGGCGTGCGTGTTGACGCTCTTGGCGTTGTACGTCCCGTTTGCGTTGATGGACGGGGGGCTGGCGGGGATGTTCGAGACGTCCCGACAGTTTGTCGAACGCTGGCGTTTCAACGGCTCGCTGCACCCGCTGATCGAGTCGGCGGTGCGGGGGGTGCTGACCGAGGGCGAGGTGTGGGAGATCGAAGCGAAAGCCAAGCAGATCACCGATGCGATCGCCGGCGGGTTAGTGCTGGTGGTGTTGGTGGCGGCGATGTTGTTTCACCGCGTGCCGTGGCGTGCGGCGACGACGTATTTCTTTGCGATGGTGTGTTTTTCGAGCACGGTGCACCCGTGGTATCTGCTGTGGGCGATGGCGTTGTTGCCGGTGTCGTGGTCGTCGGGGCGGACGTTTGTGGGGCCGGCGGTGTGGGTGGCGAGCTTGACGCTGCCGTGGTCGTACTGGGCGTGGATGAATTACGCCGACGGCGGGCCGGGGGGCGCCAATGCGTTCGATGGCGAGTACCAAATCGGGTTGGGGCTGACACTGGCGGTTTGGCTGCCGATCTACGCGGCCTTGGCGTGGGGGACGTGGGTGACGCTGCGACAGGTCGCCGCGGAACGGCGTGGCGACACGACGCGGGTGCGCGGCGGGCGGGGTTGAGTGATTCATACTTTTGCACGAACTCGTCGCGGACGGTTTGATCCCTCTTGCCTCAAAGGAGGGCAGACAAAAGAGGTCAGACTTCGTTGAAAGCAGCGCTGGACATGTTGATGGAAATTACGGCACGCGGACAATGACGGTGGGTTCGCGTTGGTCGGTGGTGGTGAGGTCTTCGCCGATGAGGAATTCGCCGTTGCGTTGGGTGTGGGGGAAGCGTTCTTGCATCTGGCGGATGGCGGGGCCGTAGCTATCGACGCCGTCGACGGGGACGAAGTCCATCTGGGTGAAGAGGCCGGCGGTGACGAGCGACTGGTTGGGGCCGTGGTAGTAGTAGAGGTCTACTTCATGTTCGGCGCGGAGTTCGTCGGCGGCTTCTTCGGCGGCGCGTCGGAAGTCGTTGCCGAAGCTGGCGTCGTAGACCGCCAAGAGCAGCGTGCGGTAGCCCGAGTATTGGCTGAGGTCGTGCTGGTCGCGGGTGCCTTGCTGGCTGCGGTCGATCGAGACGAGCTGGGCTTTGCGAAAAGCGCGTTGGCCTTCGAGCGTGGCGGCGCGGACGGCTTTGAGTTTGGCTTGGGCTTCGGGATGGTCTTTGCGGGAGTAGCGGCCGGCGTAGACCACGGCGTCTTCGCTGCGATCGACAAACCAGACGTCGGCGATCTGGGCGTCGGTGCGGGCGAGGTTGGCGAAGTCGAAAGCCAGTTGGAGGCGGTCGCGGCCGGTGAAGGTGGCGAGTTCGACGGCGTAGGCCTGGCCGCGGACCCGTCGGCCGTCGGACTGGCTTTCGGGGGGCGGGTCGGCGATCTCGCGGAGGCTGTCCCAACTGCTGCTGACCACCCGCGTCTCCATGCAGCCGGGGGAGGCGACCATCAACAACACCCCCGCCAGCGCCGCCGCGACCGGCGTCACCGCTGCGACGCGAGCACGGCGAAGGCGGGGCGGGATGGAAGCGAGTCGCAGCATCGTTAGTCCCGTAGGTTATACCGCCGCGGCGAACGAGCGTTCACGCGGGGCCGGCAAAGTGGGCATAGCCGGCGAGGTCGAGCGTGTCGGCGGGGCGGGTGAACGGGAGGAGGCCGGACTCGTGGGGCATTTGGCCGTGGGCGGCGCAGTGATCGAAGGCTTCTTCGAGGCCCGGCACGCTCTGGATGGTGCCGAGTTCAGTGGCGAAGGGTTTGATCGATGTAGCGGGGACGGGCGTGATCGGCGTGGCCTGGGACACGGCGTTGACCAGCAGCGTGTGGGCGCGGGCGACTTCGAGCGTGGCGACTGCGTGGGTGATCGGGTCATGGCCGCGGACGGTCTGGGTGAAGGCTTCGAGCATGTGGCGGCGCATCTCGGTGCCGCGGGCGAGGGTTTGGGTTTGGCCGTCGAGGGTGACTTGGACCTCGGGGATAGTGCGTTTGACGCCGCCGCGATCGGTGTGGAGGTGGATGATGGGCTGGTGCTGGACGGCGGTGGCGTGGGTGAGGAGGATGAGGAAGTCGATCGGGTCGGGGCGGTCGAGGGTCGCGCGGATGGACGCGGTGTCGTAATTTTCGATGTCCGCGGCACGGTAAAGCTCAACGGCGACGCGGGTGGGGGTGGCGGAAGTTGCTTCGTCGTTGCCCAGGAGGAATAGGACGATGTTGATGAAGTGGGCCATGGCGTTGTTGACCGGGCTGTCGAGGATCCAGGTGTCGCCGCGGCGGAGCGCCCCGGCCCAGGACGCCCGGCCGAAGTACGCGGTATCGCGGGGCCAGCAGCCGTGGACCGTGGCGCTTTGGACTTGGCCCAGCTCGCCCGAGAGCAGGCGACGCTTGAGCGGCAGGGTCGTGTCGTCGTAGACATCTTGGAAGCCCACGAGCACGGGGCGCTGGGCGGCGTCGCGGGCGGCGATGAGTTGATCCACCTCGTCAACCGTGCCGGCCACGGGCTTTTCGAGCATGACCGCCAGCCCGGCGTCGAGGGCTTGCTGGGCAAACGGCACGTGCAGATCAATCGGCACCGGCAGCCACACCGCTTCGAGACCCGGGTGCTGGAGCATTTGTTCGTAAGAGTCGTAGAGCATGACGCCTTGCTCCCGCAGCGCGGCGGCCTGTTTGCTGTGAACGCTGAGGTCGGGATCACACGCCGCCGCAAACGCGGCCCGCGGCCGGGTGGTGGGGCCATGGGTTAGCAGCAAATCCGCGATCGTGCGGGCATAGCCGCCGAGGCCCGCCACGGCGATTTGTACGGCGTTGGTGTCGTTCATGGCGGCCATCATAAACCCCGCGGGCGGCTGCCGCATGGCCGAATCGGCCGTGAAACGCGATACGATCGGACAAAAAATAGCGTTCGCAGCCTTTTTTGACGGGTTGGATTGGATTTATTCATTCATCCGGATAGACTGATGGAGCAGCGGCCCCGAATGCCGATAAAGACTTGTATGAACCGCACCGACACCCAACCCGACGCGATGCTCCGCTGGCTGGCCACCTTGGCGGACGCCACGCGGGTGCGGCTGTTGAGGTTGCTGGATCGGCAGGAACTGGGCGTGTCGGACCTGTGCAGCGTGGTGCAGCTGCCCCAGTCCACGGTCAGCCGTCACCTCAAGGTCTTGGCCGACGAAGACTGGCTGATCAGCCGTCGTCAAGCCACGACCAACCTGTATCACATGGTGCTCGACGAGCTCGACCCGGCCCAGCGCGACTTGTGGGTCTTAACCCGCGACCGCATGGCCGACTGGCCGACGCTCGCTCAGGATGAGGTTCGTCTCGCCGCTCGGCTGGCTGAACGTGCCGGCGATTCGTCTTCCTTCTTCGACGACGTGGCCTCGGGCTGGGACAAGACCCGCAGCGAACTCTACGGCAACACGTTTGGCACCGATGCCTTGCTCGCTCTCTTGCCTAACGACTGGACCGTGGCCGACTTCGGCTGCGGCACCGGCCAACTCGCCGCCGACCTGGCCCCCAACGTCAAGCGGGTCATCGGCATCGACAACAGCTCGGCCATGCTCGCCGCCGCCACGAAACAGACTCAAGACTTCGACAACGTCGAACTCAAGCAGGGCCAGCTCACCAACGCCCCGCTCCAAGACACGACCTGCGACGCGGTGCTGTGCGTTTTGGTCCTGACCTACCTCGATGACCCCGCAGCGGTGCTGGGCGAAATGTATCGCGTGCTGCGGCCCGGCGGCAAAGCCGTGGTCGTCGACCTCATGCTCCACGACCGCGACGACTTCCGCCGCGCGCTCGGCCAACGCTCCATGGGTTTCACCCCCGACACGCTCGGCCAACGCTTCGCCGACGCCGGCTTCGCCAACCCGACCTGCCGTTCCCTTCAACCCGCCCCCGACGCCAAAGGCCCGACGCTGTTGCTCGGCCACGCCCAACGCCCACGTTAAATCGCATCAACCTCAAACCTCAAACCTTCCTTCAGGAGACCCCCATGACCGCCCTCGATACCAGCCTCAACCTCTCGACCACCACGCTCAACGGCATCGACTTCAAAGTCGCCGACCTCTCGCCCGAAACCGTGCAGTGGGGCCGCACCGAAATCCGTTTAGCCGAAGAAGAAATGCCCGGCCTCATGGCCCTGCGTGAAGAATACAAAGGCCAATACCCCCTCAAGGGCAAGCGGATCATGGGCAGCCTGCACATGACCATCCAGACCGCAGTCCTCATCGAAACCCTCGCCGAGCTCGGCGCTGAACTCCGCTGGGTGTCGTGCAACATCTTCTCGACCCAGGATCACGCCGCCGCGGCCGTCGTCGTCGGCCCCAATGGCACCCCCGACAAGCCCAAGGGCGTGCCCGTCTTCGCGTGGAAAGGCGAAACCCTCGCCGAGTACTGGTGGTGCACCGAGAAGGCCCTGAACTTCGGCGACAACGGCAACCTCGGCCCGCAGCTCATCGTCGACGACGGCGGCGACGCGACCATGCTCATCCACAAAGGCCTCGAAGCCGAGAAGGCCAACCACGTCGACGGCCCCGAAACCACCGACAACGCCGAGTTCAAAGAAGTCCTCAAAACCCTCGCCGCCTGCCTCGAAGCCAACCCCAAGCGTTGGCACAACGTCGCCGCCGCGTGCAAGGGCGTATCCGAAGAAACCACCACCGGCGTCCACCGCCTCTACGAGATGCAGCGCGACGGCAAGCTTCTGTTCCCCGCCATCAACGTCAACGACTCCTGCACCAAAGCCAAGTTCGACAACCTTTACGGCTGCCGCCACTCGCTGATCGACGGACTGTTCCGCGCGACCGACGTGATGATGTCCGGCAAGGTTGCCGTGGTCTGCGGCTACGGCGACGTGGGTAAGGGCTGCTGCCAATCGCTGCGGGGCCAAGGCGCCCGCGTGATCGTCACCGAGTGCGACCCGATCTGTGCGCTCCAAGCCGCGATGGAAGGTTACGAAGTCACGACGCTTGAGGACACGCTCGACGAAGCCGACGTGTTCATCACGACCACCGGCAACTACAACATCATCACCGTCGAACACATGCAGAAGATGAAGGACAAAGCGATCGTCGGCAACATCGGCCACTTCGACAACGAAATCGAAATGGCCAAGCTCGAAAAAGTCACGACCCGCACCAACATCAAGCCCCAATACGACGAGTTCACCTTTGAGGACGGCCACAGCGTGCTGATCCTCGCCGAAGGCCGTCTACTGAACCTCGGCTGCGCGACCGGCCACCCGTCGTTCGTGATGTCCGCCTCGTTCACCAACCAGACGATCGCGCAGATCGACTTGGCGTTGAACATGGACGGCAAGCCCACGCTGTCGGGCCAGGTCTACGAAGCCGGCAAGGTCTACATCCTGCCGAAGATCCTCGACGAAAAAGTCGCCCGCCTGCACCTCGACAAGCTGGGCGTGAAACTGACCCAACTGTCCAAGCAACAAGCCGACTACATCGGCGTCCCGGTCGAAGGCCCGTTCAAGCCCGTGCACTACCGCTACTAAATCCCGCGGCCCGCACAAAGCACGATTGCCCCCAAAGCCGAGGGATCGCCATCCCTCG
>CAYPCC010000189.1:0-5747 GCA_964409095.1 uncultured Phycisphaera sp.
CGATCGCCTCACCACCATCCACTGCAACCGTGCCGCCGAACACTTGCGACGTGCGGGCCCGGTCGTGAAACAGCACCGGCCCACCCGGCCGGGCCCGGCCAACTTGGCGGACACAAAACGCCGCCAGCGCCCCACCCGGTCCAGCGCCGGCGGTGATCATGCCTGGCTTGGCAGTGGCCACGGCGACAGCATGCTGCCCCGTCACGCGGCGCCACGTTTGCACGGCCGCGGCGGCGATCAGCAGGGTATTGACCCAAAACGCCGCCAGCGCGAACAATGCCATGAAGCTGAGGATGTCCATTGTGATTACACCAATGGTCAGGCCGCCGATTGTTCGGACTCGGCGGCGGCCTCGGCATCGGCCCGCCGGGCGGCGCGAGGTGCCAAGGCCGTGGCTACGCCGGAGCCTTCGCGCAGGTCGGGCGTCGGCGGTCGGGCGCGAAAAAGCCCATAACGGCGCAGGAGATATAAAAACATACTCGGCTCGTCCAGGCGCGGGTCGATCCGCGGGGCGACTTCGCGGTCGTGGGCTGTCGCCAACTCGGACCAATGCAGGCCGGCCCGGTTATGGTGGATCGTATGATAGCCGTTGTTGCACATGATCCAATTAAACAGGCGACCGACAAAATTGCGCGAATGATTCCATTCGCTGGTGGTATCGGTGCCGTCGTGTTGGATCAGGTTGATGCGGAGAATGCAGCGGGCCCCGTACAATTGTGGCAACACGACAAAGCACAGGGCTGGCCAAAAATCGTAGAGGAGCAGCGCACCGGTGAGGCCGAATGCCACGACCAGATCGGTGATATATTGCCGCGCAAAACTGCGCTGTTTCGCGGTCGCCATCCACCGGCCGACGCCCGCGAACGTGTTGGGCCCGGCGATGTTAGGAAAGTGGATCAGGTTGAGCAGGTCCCAACGAAACCGGACGTGTTGCGGGTCGGCCCAGTCGGGTTGGCCGTCGTCGGCGAAGTGGTGGTGGACCAAGTTGTGCGACGGGATGTTGGCCGAGGCCGGATACAGCGCGCCGAAGCTGAGGATGCAGCGCCACACCATGTTGAGACGATGGCTGTGGAAGATCCCGCGGTGGAGGTGGTTGTGGATCACCACGGCGTTGAGGAAGCTCAGCATGAACGCCGCGACGACCAGCACCAACACCAACACCAACGGAAGCTCGCGGACCGCGGGCACGAACACCAGGCTCAGCATCACCGCTTGGTAGACCGCGACGATCCCGACCTGGCGCCACTCGGACCGATGCCGCACCAGCCACGGCTGGGCCCCACGGCCCGCTGCGCCTCGGATCTCGTCTACGCGTGCTGCCTCCGCCATCGCTGGCAGCTTATACACCGGCCCGCGAGCGACCTCAATCGTGATCGCATGCACGTCGCAACCCCCGCGCCCGCTGCAACCCCTCCCAGGCGTTGCCTGGCGGCGCTGGCTTGTGGCATCGTCCGGCGGCGCTGCGGTGGGGTGCGCGACGGGTGGGGATGGTTGGAAGCACGCACGGCGACCTGCGGGTGACACATGATGTCGATGCCTATTTTGCGGCGCCGGGCGGGGCCTGCTTGCTGCGTCGCGGGTTTGTGTGTGCCTCGCCGGGCGGTGACCTGTTCGGGTTGCTGGCGTGGGGCAAGCTGGAACTCACCGACACCGAAGCCTTGTTTGAAGTGTTCGCCGCGACGGCGCGCCACCCCCTGCCCCCGCGCCAGCAACTGGTGCTCCTCGATGCCGTCGACAGCATCTCGATGGCCGCGATGGCCGCGTTCATGCAGTACTTCATGCGGCCCAGCCACTACTTGCGGACGATCGCCCGCGAGGCCGTCGTCCGCCCGCGCGGGGTTGCTGGCATGCTCGCCGAAGGGTTTTACCCGCTCGTCAAAACCCCCTACCCTGGCAAGATCACCGCCGATCTCGGCGAGGCCCTGGCGTTTCTCGGCCGCGACAGCGCCAGTCTTGGCCCTTGGCTCGCCAAGGTTCGTGCATGTGCACAAAATCACCGCGACGGCGCCACCCTCGAAACGGTGACCGGGCTGGCCGCGTTGCTGGCGACCCACGGCGCCCGCCTCGGGTTGGCCAGCGCTGCGGCGTATCTCGGCCAATCCGAACGCTCGCTGCAACGCCGCCTCGCCGCCGCCGGCACCAGCTTTGAACGCGAGCGCACCCGGATCTGCACCGAGCGCGCGCGCACCCTGCTGCTGGAGACCGAACGCAGCGTCAAGGACATCGCCGACGAACTCGGGTTTTCCTCGCCGGCGCGGTTCGTCGAAACCTTCGGCCGGGCGACCGGTTTGTCGCCCGGAGCGTTTCGCAGCCGCCACGCCAGCCCGTCGTCGTGACGCGGTCCGCTACGGCGTGACGTTGACGGTCAAGGTGTACGGCTCGCGCCACAACGCCGGCACCACATCGTCGCCGCTGACGCCCACGGAATCGCTGACGAAGTACCCCAGGCGGACGTAGTAGGTCCCCGCCGCCAACTCCACGGCCTCGCTCTCGACCGAGTTCGGGGCGGCGACGTGCGAGGCCGTGGCCAACGCGACGATGTCGTCGTCCCCCAAGAGGTCGAAGAACAGCGCCGACTCATCCGGCATCACCGACGCCAGCGACACGGTCGCCGGCTCGTGGATCGTAAACCGATACCAGTCGACGACGCTCGGCCCGACCAACACGCCGTCTTCCTCGACAATGCCGGCGTGGGCGTAGGCCGAGATCGGTGTATTGACAGGGATCGCCCGGGCATCGGCGCGGGTGTCATTGTGCTCGTAGCAGTCGACCAACGGCTCGTAGCTCCATTTGGCAGTCCACGTCGCGACATCGTTCGGCGTCACAAACGCTGTTGCCGAGAGATTGTACGTCTTGTTGCCGTGCGCGCGAAACACGATCTTGGCATTGCCGTTCTCGTCGGTGAGGTGCCCGATGTGCGAGTTGACTTCGGCGACAACATCTTTGATGAGCACCGACACCGTCGTTCCGCCCGAGGCCTGAAGCGTGACAGTCACCAGACCGCCGCCGGGATCGTCGATGACGATCGGCCACGTCTCAAATTCGTCGATCTCCGTAAACGACCCGTTGCGCTCGCCACTGACGTCCGCGGGGCGGTACGGCTCGCACTCGTGCAGTTCTTCGGGCACGTCCCCCGTCGTCGGCACCGTCTCGGTGTCGGTCTCCGTCTCGGTCTCGACCTCGTCGCCCGTCGTCGGCACCGCGGTCTCGGAGCCCTCGCTCGTCGTGCCCATGTCATTGGTGGTCGCGTCGGTCTCACTGCCCGCGCTCATCGTCTCCGGCGTTGTGTCGGTCTCGCCCTGCATGATGACGCACCCACCCGCAGGCACCGCCCACAACACCCAACTCAAACCCAAATGCGAAATTTTCATGGCCGCATAGACGCGGCTTCACCCCCACAGATCCAGCATTGGCGCCATCCCGGAAGCGATTGGCGCCGTCCCGGAACGGCCCGCGAGTTCGCCCCGCCCGGAGTTCTCTCCAGGCATCGAGATCATCGCGTCCAACCGCGCCAGCGTAGCAGCAGCCCGACACTCACCGCGAGACCCAGCCACTCGTCGTATGGCCACAGTGGCCCGTGCTTCGCCCGCACCGCCGGCCGTCCGCAGGGTTGTGCGAACCGCCGCCGATTCAAACCGGGCAATGCGCTCGGGCAATACAACCTCCCATGGCGGAGAGATCGGTGCGACGCGCTGAACCAGCCGCACCTGCTGCGGCGTAGCACCAGCGTAAAAACATCCCCTCGTCGCTAAACAGCCATGAAAGGGGCTCCTGCGATCGATCTTCACCACGTCAAACTCTGACACTAATCAAATACTTCTTGGGGGGTCAACAGATCACTCTCGGCCTCCTGGGGGCCGCGACCCTCCCGTCGCTACGACCGTCGTCGATGCGATCGGACCCCATGGCGAGGCCGGCCTCGTGCGGATGTTGGCCGCGGCAAGACCGGTGATGATACAAATAAACTCGGCCGATGACGATCCCGGCTCCGGGATGTTACACGGTGCACGGGTCTTCGCGGTCGTGGAGACATGGCGACTGGCATCGCGCCCGTGCGTGCGCTAGCGTGATTCCCCCCGATGCCAAAGCTCACCCACGAAACGATCGTCCAGCTCGTCCGCAATGCGCCGAACCTCATCGGCGACCTCCTCGATCCCTATGATCCCGAGGGCCGGTCATCACCGACTTCGATCCGCATCACGCAGGCTGAGTTCGTCGACCTCAACCACGCCGAGTACCGGGCCGATGACGTGCTCGTCTACGGCGACGATCCCGACGCCCCCGTACGCGCACGCATCGTGGAGGTTCAGCTCCTCATCGACCGAAGAAAGCCGGATCGCTGGCAGCTCCACGTCGCCGGGTTCCGCGTCCGCTACCGTTGCCCCGTCGACCTCGTCGTCATCGCCCTCGATCCCGAGGTCGCCGCCTGGGCCGCAAGCACGTTCAAGGCCGGTCTCTCCCCCGGTGCCCAAAGCCTCACCCCCGACGTCATCGGCCCCAGCCAGATCCCCGTGATCACCGATCCCGCCGAGGCCCGCCGCAACCCAGAACTCGCGGTCCTGTCGCTGATCGCCCACGGCGATGAACCGGGTGCCGAACACATCGCCGTCGCTGCCATCGACGGCGCCCAAGGTCTCGACAACGATCGCGCTGCCGTCTATCTTGATGTAGTCTTCGCCCGGCTTGGCGAAGTCGCCCGCGCCGCCCTGGAGACGCTCATGCAGACCGGACACTACGAATTCCAAAGTGACATCGCCCGCAGTTGGTTCTCGAAAGGCAAGGCCGAAGGCGAGGCCGAAGGCGAGGCCAAAGGCAAGGCCGAAGGCGAGGCCAAGGTCCTCCTCCAACTGATGGAGCTGCGCCACCTCGAAGTCACCCCCCACATCCGCGAGCGGATCCTCGGCACCACGGACTGCGCCCAGATCGAACTCTGGGTCAGTCGTGTCCTCGACGCCAAGACTGCCGCCGAGGTCATCGCGGGCTGACACCAAGACCTCAGGTCGGCCACAAGCACACCGACGGCGGATTGCCACCACCGAAGCCTGGGACACACAGCATCCCGTCGGGACACGGATCGTTGGGCGTACACAGTTGAGGCACGCAGTAGGGCTGAAACATCCCGTCGCCAGGGGCATCGGCGCAGGCATCGTCGGGGGCATGGCCGCAGTCGTCGGGGCCCATGCAGGCGTTCGGCGTGCATAGATTCCACGCGACCATCATCGCATTGCCGGTGATGCAAGTCTCGCCCGGCAAGCACTCGCGGTCGTCGCCGCCGGGACTGGTCGGGTCGTCCGTGGTCGGCTGCGGGGTCGTTGCGGTTCACGGGACCAAAGCGGCGAGGTCGCGAAGAAATTGGTCGCGGGGGAACAGCCGGCCGGGACACTGGGTCAGCTTGTCATCGACGACGCGGTGGGTGCTGACCCGGTCGACGGGGATCTCACACAACTTCATCAAGGCCCGGCACAGCTCCGTCAATGCGGTCATCATGGCCTGCGGAACCTCGCGGGTTTCAAAGTTGCCGACCAAACAAATGGCGATCGATTCGGGTGCATTGTCGGGACGAAACAGGTGCCACGCGGGGGCCTGGTGGCGCCAACGGGCGACTTCGATCAGCCCGATCGGACGATTCGTACCGTCCTTTTTACCGTTGTTGATGACGAAATGATATTCAGCTCCCAATTCGTCACCGAACCGCCGACGATGATACCGGTCGATCCCCGGCAACGTCGCAAACTCGGCCGCGGTAT
>CAYPCC010000190.1:0-5734 GCA_964409095.1 uncultured Phycisphaera sp.
CGCTCGCGGGCGGCACCACCGCCGCACTCGCAGGCCTCGCCACCGCCCAAGCTGCGGCGGGCTTGAACGTGTCGATCTTGGCCACCTTCGACGACCCCGACGCCGAAACCCTGGCCGCCGCGCTCACCGAGGCCGGGGCTAAGGTCTCCATGGTCGGCCCCACCCGCGGCCCGCTCCGACGCCACCCCGACCTCGAACCCACGCTCCGCCGACTGATCCAAACCCACGACATCGTCCATGTCCACGCCGTGTGGGAAGAGCCGCAGCACCTAGCCTGCCGCCTCGCCCGTCAAATCCACCGCCCCGCCATCCTTTCGCCCCACGGCATGCTGGACCGGTGGAGCCTCAAGCAAAGCCGCCTGAAAAAATGGGCCTACCTGCAATGGCGACTGCGTAGCAACCTCAAACAACTCCAGGCCCTGCACCTGACCACCGAAGAAGAACGCCAAAGCGTTGAACGCCTGGGCCTGCCCGCCGAAAAAATCGTGATGCCGCTCGGGCTCGATCTGCACGAGTTCGAGCCGCTGCCCGCGGCTGGCCAATTCCGGGCTAAGCACCCCGACGTTGGCTACGGGCCGTTTGTCCTGTTTCTTTCCCGACTACACCACAAAAAGGGCATCGAGCTGCTGCTCCCCGCGTTCGCCAGACTCCAAAAAACACACCCCCAACACAAACTCGTCATCGCCGGACCGCCCGACACCCCGGCCTACGGCCAATCGCTCCGCGACCTCGCCGATTCCCTCGGCCTGGGCGACTGCGTCGTGATGCCGGGCATGTTGCGCGGAGCGGATCGTATCGAGGCGATGGTCGATGCCCAGGTCTTCGTGTTGCCCAGCTACCAAGAAAACTTCGGCATCGTCGTCGTCGAAGCCGCCGCCGCCGGCCTGCCCCAAGTCATCTCCGAACACGTCAACCTCGCGTCCTACGTCGCCCGGGAAAACATCGGTCAAGTCGTTCCGCTCGACATCCCCACCATCACCGACGCCCTTCGCCGCATCATCGACGACCCCGACCGCGAGCAAGTCGGCCTACGCGCCCGCACCACCACCTTCGACCAATTCGGCTGGGACCGCCTGGGCCCGCGGTGGGAGGCCGTGTACTTAGCGCTTTGTGAATCATTCAAAAGTAATGTGGCTTCTATCAAGTAATGGCCCACGCTCCCGCCAAAACCCGGCTCATCATCCAACAGCCCTCGCTGGCGAAATATCGCGTGCCCATCTATCGCCAACTCGCCGCCGAGCCCGGCATCGACCTCAAACTCGTCTACGGCCAAGACCCCGGGATCCCCAACGTCGAACCCGACGGCTTCGCCGCGTCGTTCGAGCCCCACCGCCACCTGGGCATCGGCAAGCGCCGGCCGTTTGTCTGGCAGCCCGCCCAACTCAAATATGCCGACCCGAAATACGCCGACGCCCTGGTCCTCGTATGGAACAGCCGGTGGCTCAGCCTGCCACTCGCGCTGCGTAAAGCCCGCAAACACGGCATCCGCACCGTCGTCTGGGGCCACGGCTACTCGAAAAACGAGTCGCTCCGCCGGGCCAAACTGCGCCGCAAGATCGGGCTGATGGCCGACGCCATGCTTTTCTATTCTCAGACCGTGGCCGACCAATACCTCGCCGACGGCGTGGACCCGGCCCGCGTGTTCGTCGCCCCCAATTGCCTCGACCAGGCCCCGATCCAAGCCGCCCGTCAAGCCTGGCTCAACGACCCCGCCCGCCTTGATGCTTTCCGGCGCGAGCAAAACCTCGCCGACGACGCCGAGCCGATCCTGTATGTGTCGCGTTTCGATCCCGCCAACCGGGTCGACCTGTTGCTGCACGCTATCGCCGCGTTGGCCAACCGCCGCCCCCAAATCAGGGCGCATCTGGTCGGCAAAATCAACGACGAAGCTCGTCGCTTACAGCAACTCGCCGCCGAACTCGGCATCGCCGACCGCGTCGTGTTCCCCGGCGCGATCTACGGCGAAGACGACATCGCACCGTGGTTCCTGACCGCAAAACTATTCTGTTATCCTTCAAATATCGGCCTGAGTACACACCACGCGATGGGCTACGGCCTCCCGGTGATCACCGGGAACGACGCCAGCGTACAAAACCCCGAGTTCGAGGCGATCAAAGACGGCCAAAACGGATCGCTCTTTGCTCACGGCCAGTGGGAAGACCTCGCTGAACATCTCCAGACGCTGCTCGAAGACCCGCAAAGACTTAAACTGATGGGTCAGCAAGCCGCCGACGCCGCCGTCCAAAAATATTCCATAACTAACGCCGTGGCGGGCTTCACGCGGGCCGTCCTCGCACCACACTAAATCATACCAACCCGCCTTTCGCAAACTTTTCCGCATGTACACGTCACTCACAATTTCAGGCTGGTTTTTCACGCTGGCATTCACCGCAGCGATCTTAGTGCCGTGGTTGCTGGGAAAGCGACACCTCGCGTCGTCGTTCAACTTGTTCATGCTCGGGTCGATCAACTTCCTGAGCCTCGGCATGATCCAGAACGCCCGGGGCATCGCCTTCGGCGAGTTTGATAGTGAAGTGACGACCTTTATTTTGGCGATGGTGGCGTTCTACGGCTGCATGATGGGGGCTTACTTTTGGCCACGCCGACACCAAGGTCCGTTGCGATTCAACACCTGGCCGCAGGACACCCAATCTTGCCTCCGCACGGTCGCCGTTTGTATGTCGATCTTCGGCGGCTTGGTCTCGTTTATGCCGTACTTCCCCGGCGCTCAGATCCTTTACGTCACCAACGGGCCCATCACGATTTTTAGTTTCGGCGTCGCGTTCATTGCTTTTTTACGCGAACCCAAGCTCATGACCAACTGGACCGTCCTCGCGTTTTGCGGCGGTGTGGCTGTGTTTACCACATTGACCTGGGGGACCGGACGACGGGAACTGCTCTCGATCTTGCTCACCGTGCCGGTCGTTTGCTATTGGGTGTATTTCCGCAGCTATCCCAAGTTCCGCACGATGCTGATCCTGACGATCCTTGGCTCTTTCGGCATGATTACGATCACGGCCTACAGCACGATGCGTCACAGCGGACGCGAGGCCGAATCGACCGTCAGCCGCGTCGTGGAACGCGTCACGCAACTGCCGGGCAAGATCGTAGAAACCACGCTCAACCTAAAACTCTTCGGCGAGCAGGGCGCGTTACTCGATGGCCAAAACGCGGTGTGGTGTACGTTGACCACGATCGCGCTCACCGAATCTGAGATCTTGGAAGTGGACCCTTTGGCCATGCCCGTTTTCGTCGTGGTCAACCCCATCCCCCGGTCGATGTGGCCGGACAAACCGATCGGCCTCGGAAAAATTTTGCCGCTGCGCATGGGCGAACCCGTGGTGACCTGGGGGCCAAGCATCATCGGACACGCCTTCTACGACGGGGGCTGGCCTGTCGTGTTTTTGTACGGCAGCCTCTTTGGGATGGTATTCCGCTGGTACGACCTGCGTATGCAAGCCGACCCGACCAACCCTTGGCGTCTCCCGCTGCTCTGCTCCGTGTTGGCTCACATCATCGGCTTGCCCCGCGGCGACTGCGGGACGTTCTTGGTGAATATTTTCGGGCCGATGGTCATCGTGCCGTTGATGCTGCGGTTCTTCACCATTTGGTTTAATCGTAGGCAAGCCGTAGGTGTCATGCCCCCACCCGCTTACCCGTCCATCGCCCGGTCAACGCTCCGATGAATCGCGACCCAAGCCACTACCCCAAACCATGGCGGACAGGCCTAACCGCCTGCGGTCTCGTTGCCTTGGAATGCTTATCGGGAAGTGTTTACACGATGGCTCAACCGCAGGTCTCTCCCCCTCCATCTGATCAAATCCAAGCGATCGCTACCGAATACGTTTCGCTATCCGATCGGCTCATCGCCTGGCACGTCATCGGCGGCACCTCGAACAACATGAGAACCCGCTACGTCGGCTGGGGCTTGCCCCAAGGCAGTTGGCACAGCTACGTCCGCCTCATGGTACGCCCCCAACTCGACGCGGGCATCCGCCGCATCCTCCTACACAACCCCTTTGGACGCACCGACCTCGAACGGCCCATGGCGTTCGACCAGTTCCTCGAAGCCCAGGAAAGCGGCGATACTTGGCTGACTGAAAGTTTTGTCGACGCTTGGTCTCCGGTCGTTTCGGGCCAATACACCCAAGGACAACCCGTGGAAGTCATCTGCTACCTCGGCTCGATCGATACCGACGCCCAGATGAAAGCCCTCGTCGATACCCCTGAGGCCTGGTTTGAACGCGCCTGGCGCAGCGTCGAACCCGCCTTGCAAGCGGGCATGTCGGTTGGGTTCGACTCGGCCAACGACTACGCCGAAGACAGCCTCGATTTCCGCCTCATCCGAGAAATCGCCGACGCCGGCACACCCGTCTACGTCGAGCCCCGCCCCGACGCGAGCCGCCCACACCTCTTCGACCTCAACGTCATCAGCACCGACCAGCACTGGTTCCGATCCGACCCCGAAAAATACAAAGAAGCCGCCCACAAAGCCACCAACCAGCAACTCACCGGCGAGATCATCATTCTTATCAAAGGGATTGATGACAAACCCACTCGACAGCAACGCGCCCGCGAACTCATGGCCACCACCGAATACTCCGTCGCCACCGTCCTCAACCGGCAAATCAACCGCAACCACAACGCCGCCGACTGGGTCGACCTCGATTCATCGCCCTCTACGCCCCAGCCATAGCCCCCGACCACGCCATGAAGCCACCCCAATTCATCGTCATCGGCGCACAAAAATCAGCGTCCTCATTCCTCCAAAACTGCCTCACCGAGCACCCCGCCATCTGGATGCCCGTCGGCGAGACGCCCTACTTCGAAAGCCCCGATTACGACAACAATCCGCCCGAAGCGCTCACCGCCCTTTTCGACGGCCGCCCCGAGCCGATGTGCGGCATCAAACGCCCCAACTACATCGGCAAGCCCGAGGTCCCACCCCGCATCGCAGCCGACTATCCCGAGATCAAACTCATCGCCGTCTTACGCAACCCCACCGATCGCGCGATCTCCGCCTACTTCCACCTCATCAAGGCCGGCACGCTTCCGGCCATCCCCATCGAACAAGGCATGACCGCCCTGCTCGACCAAAACCCCGCATTCCTCAACAAACACCCACGCGCCCACGAAATCCTCGAGTTCGGCAAGTACCACAAATACCTCTCGATGTATCAGCATTTTCTCGACCGCGATCATCTGATGATCCTGCTCCACGAAGACCTTCTCCGCGATAAGCTCGCGTGCATCCAAAAAGCCTACCGCTACCTCGGCGTGGACGAGACTTTCGTGCCCGCCGAAACAATCGATTCACGCCCCCAAGCCATCGTCTACCAACCGACCCGATTGAAGTTAAGCAGGCTTCGCCCAAAATTACTTTACAAATTCAACGATACGCACACACGCATGATCGGCCGAACCCGAAACCCACTCAAACTCGCGCTCGCCGCGGGGCTGGTCGGGTTTGATCGCGTGGTTCTCGGCCCCCTGCTCGGCAATCCCAAACCGATCGTTTCGGAACCGATTCGCCAACGGCTTAACAACTATTACGCCAACGATGTTTCACAACTCCAAACCTTGATCGGCCGTGACTTAAGCAAGTGGCAAAAAACTAAGAATCTGTATGTAAACCGTTGATCTATCCGATTAATCGGACATGAACACAACCTTCCCCTCGGACCTGACCGATGCTCAGTGGGCTTTGATTTTGCCGATGCTGCCGCCGCCCAAG
>CAYPCC010000191.1:0-5727 GCA_964409095.1 uncultured Phycisphaera sp.
GGTCTGGAAGACATCAACGGGGAAGTGGGCATCGTGCTTACCCGCGGCGACTTCGTCGGCGGCGGCGATGATGGCGTCGGCGAGTTTCTTGTCGAGGCGGCCGAGGTCGAGGTTGGCTTGGGCGCAGGCGGCTTTGAGGTGGCCGAAGGCGTGGATCACGGCCGGGGGTAGCGGGCGATTGGCGATGGGGAAGTTGGCGACGGCCCGGGCGGTGCTCGCGCCGTAGAGGGCGTCGGCGGGGACGGGCATTTCGCCCATGGAGTCTTTTTCGATTCGGGTTTCCATGATGGGGCTTCCGGGGGCTTGGCGTAGGGAGAAACGTAAAACAGGAGCGTACACCAGCGGCGGGCGCGGTGCTAGCGGGACCGGAAGGGTGCGGTTTGGGTCAGGCCGAGGGATGGCTGTCCCTCGTCTTTGGCAGAAAGTGCGGTGGTTGGGTTTACGCAGCGCGACGGTCTGGGGTGGTGTCGCTGGCGTCGGAATCGTCTTGCAGCTTCGACGCGGCGGCGGCCATCTGGTCGAGCAGGGTCGTGGCGCGGTCACGGAGTTCGGTGAGGATCTGGTCGGCTTGGGATTCGAAGAGGTCGGCGAGGCCGGTCATCGACTCGTCGAGGCGTTGGGCCTGGACCTGCAATTCGCCGTCGGCGGAATCGGTGAGGTTGGCGAGGTGTTCGCGGTGGCTGGCTTGGTGCTGGTCGAGCTTGGACTTGAAGGCTTCTTGGGTATCGTGGGCGCGGGCCATGGCCGCGACGACTTGTTGACGGATGCGGCGCATCGCGGCGTTGGCGGTGGTCTCGGTTTTTTCAAGGATGCCATCGGCCTTATCGTGGAGCGCGTCGGCGAGCTGGTCGAACTTCTTGACGAGCTCACGCTCGGCGATGTTGTGAGCCTCGGCGAGCTGGGTGTCGAGGTGCATGCGTTGCTGGCCGAGCTCGGCGGACATCTCGCTGAGCATCGCCTGCTTCATCCGATCCAATTCCTCGACGAAGGCATCCTGACCCAGGGCTCGGTAGACCGCGAGATGGTCGTCGAAGCGCTCGAGTTGCTGGGTCACATTCGACGGCAGGGCTTGGGCTTGCGTGACGGCGGCGGAAAGATTGGTTTGGATGATGCGGCCGTCGGCGAGGGCGTGGCCGAACTCTTTGGCGACGGTGGTGAGGCGAGTGTCGAGCTGCTCGAGGCGGTTGAGTTTTTGGTCGGTCAGGGTGTTCACGCGGTGGAGCTTGGCGTCGAGCTGGGCGTCGAGGGCGGATAGTTTGGTGATGAGGGCTTGGAGTTGTTCGGGGGCCACGGCGGCGGGCGGCGGCGTGGCGTCCGATGCGGCGGGTTCGGACGCGGGTTGCTCGGCGGGGGTAGCGGCCCCCACGGCTTGGGTTTGAGCGGCTTGCGTTTTCTCGACGGTCACGGCGACCTCGGCCCGGGCGTCCTTGAGCATCTTGAGCAAGCGGAAGCGTTCGTCGCGGGCGCGGTTGAGCAGGCCGGTGAGGTCGGCCTTAGCGACCGCGGCGGGCGAGGTGCTGCGGGCGGGCTTGTGGGCAAAGGGTTTGGCGGGGTCGAGCATGGGTGAGGCTCCGAAGGATCGAGACGAGACATGAGGATCGCGTTCTGGGCGGACGCACCGCCCCCCTGCTTATGGCTATCGTCTGCCGTGTGCAGGCGAGGCGAGCCGAGCGTTATCGGATGACCCGATGGGGTTCAAGGCTTCCGATAATTCTTGCCGGATGATTGCGGGAATGGATCGCGGCGGGCGTTGCGACGTTGCCGAGGACAAGTAAAACCGGTAAAACTCTCATCCTTATTCAGAACCCTACCGCTCATGAAGGACCCCGATGGCTCGCAATAAAACCCCCGACGAACACTACTTCTTCACGTCCGAGTCAGTCTCGATGGGCCACCCCGACAAGGTCAGCGACGCCATCAGCGACGCGGTGCTCGACAGCTTGTTGGCGGTCGACAGCCGCGCGCGGGTCGCGTGTGAGACGATGTGCACGACCGGGCTGGTCGTCGTCGGCGGCGAGATCACGGTCCACAACCAAAAAGCCATCGCGGCGCTCAACGACGCGGAGAACACCATCCGCGACACGATCCGCAAGATCGGCTACACCGGCGACCTGGGCATGAAGTTCGATGCGGATACCTGCGCGGTCATGCGGGTCATGCACAGCCAGTCGGCCGACATCTCGATGGGCGTCAGCGAAGGCGAAGGCCTGCACAAGGAGCAGGGCGCGGGCGACCAGGGCTTGATGTTCGGCTTTGCGTGCCGAGAGACGCCGGACCTGATGCCGCTGCCGATCGACCTGTCGCACAAGCTCGTCGAAAAGCACGCCCAGGTGCGTGAAGGCAACAAGCTGATCAAGGGCTTGCGGCCGGACGCGAAGTCGCAAGTCACCGTCGAGTACGACATCAACAACAACCCGGTGCGGATCGATACGGTCGTGCTCTCGACGCAGCACACCGCCGAGTGGAACGGCAAGGCTCAGCAGGCCAAGCTCAAGAAAGCGGTCATCAAGCACATCATCGAGCCGTGCATGCCCAAGAAGCTGTACGACCCCAAAAAAGTCACGATCCACGTCAACCCGACGGGTCAGTTTGAGATCGGCGGGCCGCACGGCGACGTCGGCCTCACCGGGCGGAAGATCATCGTGGACACCTACGGCGGACGGGGTCGCCACGGCGGCGGCGCGTTCAGCGGCAAAGACCCCACGAAGGTCGATCGTAGCGCGGCGTACATGGCCCGCTATATCGCCAAGAACCTGGTCGCCGCGCGGATCTGCGACGTGTGTGAAGTGCAGCTGTCTTACGCGATCGGCGTGGCCGAGCCGACCTCGATCCACGTGGACACGTTCAAGAGCGGTAAGCTGCCCGAGCCCGTGATCACACAACTGGTCCGCGAGCATTTCCCGCTCACGCCCACCGGCATCCTCAACCACCTTAAGCTGCGCAGCCCGATCTTCTCCCCGACGTCAAGCCACGGCCACTTCGGCCGCAAGCCCGGCAAGATCAAGGTCAGCGGTAAGTCCTACGAGACGTTCACGTGGGAAAAGACCGACCTGGCCGCAAAGCTCAAAAAGGCGGCGGGGGTCTGAACTCTCTTGCCGTGAGGGGTAAATGTGCGTCGGGGTGCAGGACCCACTGCTTTCGGGAACTGTCCTGGATTTTTAATTGGGCCCGACCGCGCAACCGACCGCCGAGGTTTTTTTGCGATTGCCTCGAACGCCTAGCTTCTGCGTTATCCTGCACCGATGTTCGTGAAAAAAGGCATCCCGGTGTCGCCCGGCGTGGCGATTTGCAAAGCGGTCGTTCTCGATAACGAGGACCGAGCGGTGCCGCGTCGCACGATCCCCACGGCGCTGATCGACCACCACATCCGACGGGTCGATACGGCGCTGCAAGAATCGATCCGGCAGATCGCCGAACTGCGGGAACAGACGGCCGTTTCGCTGGGTGAAGAGCTGGCGAAAATCTTTTCGTTTCACTTGGGGATGTTGGCCGATCCGGCGTTGACCGAGCAGTTCCGGGCGATGGTTCGCAACGAGCGTGTGACGGGAGAGTACGCCGTCTTTGCGGTGATGACGACGTACGCCAAGACGTTTTTAGCGCACGATAACAGCTACTTCCGCGACCGGGTCAGCGATATCTACGACCTCAAGCGTCGCGTCCTGCGGCAGCTGATTGCCACCGGCACCAACGACCTGTCCAAAGTCGATTCGCCTTCCATTGTCATCGCTCAGGACCTCACGCCCAGCCAGACCGCGGCGCTCGACAAGACCAAGATCATGGGGCTGGCGACCGACGTGGGCGGCCGTACCAGCCATACCGCGCTCCTCGCCCACGCCCTGGGCATCCCCGCGATCGTCGGCCTTGAAGACCTCACCCAACGGATTGAGTCCGGCGACACGGTCATCATCGACGGCTACCGCGGCTTGATCATCGTCGATCCCGATGCCGCTCAGCTCTTGGAATATAAGCAAGAGTTGAGGCGGATCGCCAAACTCGACGTCGAGCTCGGCAAGCTGCGCGACCTGCCGGCCGTGACCAAAGACGGTACGGAAGTGGCGCTGCTGGGCAACATCGAGTTCCCTTCCGAAGTGCCCGAGGCTTTGGAAAAAGGGGCGGTGGGCATCGGCCTGTATCGCACCGAATTCCTCTACCTCTCGGCCGACCACGCCCCGACCGAGGAGCAGCAGTATGACAGCTACGTCGAAACGATCCGCAATCTCGGCGGCCGGCCGCTGACCATCCGCACGCTGGACCTGGGGGCCGACAAGGTGCCGGTCAGCGCCGAACTTGCCGCGCCGATGCTCAACGAGCGCAACCCCTTCCTCGGCCTGCGGTCGATCCGTTTGTGCCTGCAAAACCTGCCGCTGTTCCGCACGCAGCTGCGGGCGATTTTGCGGGCCAGCGCCGAGGGGCCGGTGAAGATCATGTTCCCGCTGATCTCCAGCGTGATGGAGCTGCGCCAGGCGAAGATGATTTTGCAGGATGTAAAAGAAGACCTCGAAGAACAAGGCATTGCGATGGGCGACAGCGTGCCGATCGGGATGATGATCGAGGTGCCGTCGGCGGCATTGCAGGTCAAGACCTACAGCAAAGAATGCGACTTTTTCAGCATCGGCACCAACGACCTGATTCAGTACACCGTGGCCGTGGACCGGGCCAACGAGCGGATCGCCAATTTGTATTCCGCGGCTCACCCGGCGGTGATTACGCTGCTCAAGGACGTGATCCGCACCGCCGATAGAACCGGTACAGAGGTCAGCCTCTGCGGCGAGATGGCGGGGCAGCCCGAATTCACTATGCTGTTGCTGGGCTTAGGCCTCCGCAGCTTCTCGATGACCCCCCCGGCCGTGCCGGAGGTCAAGCGGCTGATCCGGGGCGTGAGCCTGGATCAGTGCCGACGCGTGGCCCGCAAAGCCGTCGGCTTCGATTCTGACCGCGAAGTGTTGAACTACCTCAGGGACGAGGTCAACAAAGTCATGCCCAAGGCGTTCGATGGACGTTCCATCGGGATCTGAACCCGCTCGTGCGGCCCCCAGACACGCCGAAAAACCAAAACTGCCAACCGTGTCGATCGCCGGGCGAACCTGCCCGCGGCTCGAGCGACATAGACGGCCCAAGACAAGGAAGTCTTGACGTTCGAGGCCTGAGCCCTGAGTAAAACCTTTCTCCGCAACCGCCCTGCCGGGCCAACGCCAGACATTGTTTTATTCAAGTCTCAGGTCTCGGGCCTCAAGCCAAATCCCCATGCCTACGACCGAAATGCTCATCAACTACGTTCCCGGCGAGGAATGTCGTATCGCCATCGTCGAGGACGGCAAGCTCGAAGAGTTTTATCAGGAACGAGCCTCCACCGAATCCCACGTCAGCAACATCTACAAAGGCCGCGTGACCAATGTCGAGCCGGCTATCCAAGCCGCGTTTATCGACTTCGGCCTCGAACGCAACGGCTTCCTGCACATCTCCGACCTCCACCCCAAATACTTCCCCGGCAAAGACCGCGAAGCGTTTGAAAATGTCGGCCATAAAACCGCACGCCACGAACGCCCGCCCATCCAAAAGTGTTTGAAGCGGGGCCAGGAAGTCCTCGTTCAAGTCCTCAAAGAAGGCATCGGCACCAAAGGGCCGACCCTCACCAGCTACCTCTCGATCCCCGGACGATTCCTGGTGATGATGCCCGACATGCAGCGGCTCGGCGTCTCCCGCAAGGTCGAAGACGACGACGCCCGC
>CAYPCC010000192.1:0-510 GCA_964409095.1 uncultured Phycisphaera sp.
TCCTTCCGGGGGTCGCCACGTCCGTTGAGGCCATCAGTCCGACACCCCCGGAAGTAACCGCCGTTGGTTCTCACGGTTGAAACTTCTGGGTCCCCCTTCCGGGGGCCGGGTATGAGCACGCTTGACGCCTTGCCTGTGCGATCGTCGTGCTTAGAATGCCACCGGGGGTCGACACTAGGGGGCGCAGCGTCCTTTTTGTGCGCGTTTTCGCCCATCAACCCGACCGCCTGTATCCCCTAAACCCCATCCAGCGCAGCAGATAAATTTGTTTGGGTTCCCCACGATTTTTGTTGAGTTTTCGCGCCTTTTTGTGCGCACAAAACGGTCGTTCGCCGGGATTGGAGAATTAAAGGGGACTGTCCCCTTTTCTTTCCTCGAAGCCGGATCACGAGGCGGGTCAGCCGGACTCGGGGGCAAGCGCAGCCGCTGATCCCTATCAGGCCGCGGCGGCCATGCTCCGTGAGTTTGCCCGCGAGTTGCGTGCCGCAGACCTTCGCGTCGAGCCCCGAG
>CAYPCC010000192.1:520-5698 GCA_964409095.1 uncultured Phycisphaera sp.
TGGAGAATTAAAGGGGACTGTCCCCTTTTCTTTCCTCTTCCTGACCGGGTGCGTCGTGTGTCTTCGAGGTCGGGGCCGAGGGAGCGGACGCGACAACAGAGACGCGTCCAGCCCTAGGGCCGCAACACTCGACGCCACGGATTACACCGGGTCGAGCGGGCATGTGAATGTCGGTCGGGTGCGTTAGTTAGGCGCGATCACGACCAGTACGAGCCGCGAATATCGCGCGCACTCCGAGCCGTGTCAAGCGGGACTGGAAAAATTATGACGACGCAAAAGACGCCGACTCTTCGGCGATGGACTGCGACTCGAAGAATTCAAGCGCTTCGGGATCGGCTTGGTAGGTGACTTCGCCGTGGTGTTTGTGCACGAGCGAGATGATGGTTTCCAGATCGACTTGGAAAAATTCTTTGCGAAGATTGACGCGGTTCACGCGGTACGCTTCAAGTTCACGGTGCAGGATCGATTCGAGCGCCGGCGCATCGTCGGTGGAGATCATCGCGTGTACGTCGAACGTGAAAGGAACCGAGGCATCGCCCAGCTCGCGCACACGATCGAGCGGTTCGAGCCGACGCGTCATGCCGACCTTGAAGACATCGCGGCCAAAGCTGCCGAGGTTGCTGATGATGTAGATATGGCCCGCGCGAGTCTGCTCGGCCATGCTCTTGGTTCGCTCCATCGCCGCCTGCGCTTGAGCCAAGTCGGCCCGGAGCCGCTCGATCTCTTCGGAGTGCGTGTCCCCCAGCAGCCGGATCGCCTCCTCCAACGCACGCCGTTTGAGTTCCGCCTCTTGGGCGGCTTTCCTGATCGCACGTTCAAACTCGCGCTGGCGTCGCTCTTCCTCCCGAATCTGGGCTTTGATCTCGGCCTGCTTCTCGCGTTCACGCTCGGCGCGGATCGCGTCCTCGTGCGCGTTTTTGAGCATGCGCTTCAGCTGGGCGAGGTCCTCACGCGGAAGCTCGTAGCCGTTCTCTTTCGCCACCTCGACCGACCGCAGAATCTTCTTTTCCTTCGCGTGGTAGTTGTTGGCTCGGATTCCCTTGAGATGGTCGCCGTACTGCTCGGCGATGATGTAGCTCCCCATCGTGGCGACCCGCCGCTTCCCCAACCCGCTCCTGCGGGAGCTGATCGACGAGCTGCCGCTGCTCATCGGCTTTGCGGGCCGCGTGGGTTTTCAGGTCGGCGAGCTTAAGGGCTTGATTGATCTGTTTTCGTTTGGAGAGTGCGTATCGCCACTTCCGCACGATCATGACCGTCGCAGGTCGGTACGCTTCGAGTAGCACGATGACCGCCGTCAGCGCGATCACCCCAAACAGCATCATCAAGACGAGAACGACGACAAAGCCCACGGAACACCTCCGGGAAAAAGAAAAAGCCAGCGACGGTAACTAGCCGTCACTGGCATATTCGGGGCTGGACGTGGGCGTTCGTACTGGTCGGGCAGAATTGCCAAATCTGCCCAGTCCTGCCTCGATTATACCAGACCCCTCTCGGGGTCAAGTTCTGCATCGCGACGAGTCGCCGCCGGATTTTCCTGACGAGCGGTTAAGGTCCGAACCGTTCGGGCCGATGTCTGAAAGCGGGTGAGCGGGTTCGAACCGCCGACATTTAGCTTGGGAAGCTAACGCTCTACCAACTGAGCTACACCCGCGTGGTGCTGGCAGGATTATACCGTGTGTCGCCCAACGAGTCCCTCAAGACGAAGATGCCGCCGGTGGGGTGAAAAAGGTCGAGGGAGCGAACGCCTCCTTGCGTTGTGTGCAGGGTTGGATTCATGCGGCTACGTCAAGGCGAAACGCCTGCGGGTGGATGAATCCGGGCCTACCTGTTACTCGTAATGCCCTGCTTGTGTGTCCATATAAAAACGGCCACCATTTCTGGTGGCCGTTGATTTGAGTATCAGTTTGCGGAAACCGGACGATCAAACTTGAGGCGACTTACCGTTGTTGATCGTATTGGCCAGCATTATTGATGATCAATGCGGCGTCGGCGTGGACCACTCCGTCGCCATCTTCCAGGAATAGGTTGTCCACGTCGGTGGTGACATTATTGCCATATTTGGTTTGATCGACTTCGGGGCTGGTCTCGAACGACGTCGAGTTGTCGTTTTTGGTGATGCCGCCACGCCAATCGCCCGAATCGTCTTCAGTCCACAGCGAGGAGACCATCCCTCCGACGACCGCGCCGATGCCGCTATTCAAGTCGGCGATCATAGGGGCCGAGGTGTTGAGGGTTTCTTTCCATTCGATGGCCCGTTCACGGTCAGTCGGCCCCGCAGTGCCGTTGGCCTCGTTCAGCTCGAGCATGGCGTAGGAAAAGTTCGCGCCGATGTTCGGCGGGTTAGTATCAATATCCACCGGATCCAGAGGGTCCACCGGGCTGCGGGTGTAATCCACGGTGAACAAATTGTCGTTGAGCATGATGGCCACGGCGTTGCTGGGTAAGCCGACGGCCCCCCCGTAAGTCTGGCTGACCACAGCCGTGACGCCGGGCGCGTTGTCTCCTGAAGAATCGAGGCCCGGGAAATAACCATCACGGCCGCCTTTCTTATTCGACTGAGCAAACGTCACCATGCCTTGGTGAATCCCGCGGAGTTGGGTGTTGTTGGCCATTTGGCGAGCGGTGCGGCGGGCGGCACCGAGGGCGGGGAGGAGGATGCCGATGAGCAGGGCGATGATGGAAATCACCACCAAAAGTTCGATGAGCGTGAAACCGGGGCGTCGTGACATAAAAAATACTCCGAGTATGGAAGGGATAATGATGGCGGAAATGCTCCTAGAGCTAACCCTATCTTAACGCGCAAAGCCACGCTCAACGATGAGATTTAAGAATTCTCTAAACTTTGTTCCAAAGTGTTCCAATCTGCGGTTGGGCTTCGGGTACGCATCTGAAAGGGGTTTCGGGCGTGGCCTGATTGGATCGGGGCAACCCCGGCGGTTTGGCGACGCGGTGGGGTTGCATTACGGGTGAGTCGCTTGGGGATTTAATCAAACACGGGGTGATCGGCCGTGGATTCGAGCTGCATCTCGATCATGCCGCGGTAGGTGCCGCCGGCGGCCATGAGCTGGTCGTGGGTGCCTTGCTCGAGGATTTGGCCGTGGGCGATGACGAGGATTTGGTCGGCGTGGGTGATGGTGGACAGGCGGTGGGCGATGACGAAGCTGGTGCGGTCTTGCATGAGGTCGGCCAGCGAGGCTTGGATGAGGCGTTCGGATTCGGTGTCGAGGCTGCTGGTGGCTTCGTCGAGGATGAGGATTTTGGGGTCGGCGAGGATGGCGCGGGCGATGGCGAGGCGTTGGCGTTGGCCGCCGGAGAGTTTGACGCCGCGTTCGCCGATGCGGGTGGCGTAGCCTTGGGGCATGTCTTTGATGAACTCGTGGGCGTTGGCTTGCTCGGCGGCGCGGAGAATGGCGGGATCAACGTCGGGGAAATCGGGGTCGGAGGATGACCCGCAGTTGCCAACCGCGGGCTTTGAGCGGTTCGCGTAGGCGATGTTCTGGGCGATGGTGCCGTCGAAGAGGAAGACGTCTTGCTCGACGACGCCCAGGAGTTGGCGGTAGCTGTCGACGTCGATGTCGCGGAGGTCGGTGCCGTCGAGGGTGACGCGGCCTGCGGTGGGGTCGTAGAAGCGGGCGACGAGGTTGCAGAGGGTGGTCTTGCCCGCACCGCTGGGGCCGACCAGGGCGATGGTTTGGCCGGGACGGGCCTCGAAGCTGATGTCTGAGAAGACGGGTTTGTCGGCTTTGGGATAGGTGAACGCGACGCGCTCGAACGCGATGTGGCCTTGAACGGCGTCGCGGGTGACGTGGACGGCGTCGGGGGGCGACGGCATTTCGAGGGGTTCTTCGAGGAGGTCGAGCGTGCGGTCGAGGGCGGCGAGATCGTTTTGGAGGCCAGCGGCGGTGGCGGCAAGGGTGGCGATGGGGCCGAGCAGGGCGGCGAGGTAGCCCAGGAAGACCACGAGGTCCCCGACGGTGAGGGCTTGGCGTTGCAGCATTTCGCCGGCTTCGACTGCGGCTTCGTCGTCGAGGATGCGCAGCCCGCCGTAGAGCAAGAGCAGGGCGGAGGCGACGGGGATGATGACGGCCCAGGCGGTATCGATGCCGCGCATCCACCACCAGGTGTTGAGTTCTTGGCGGATCATCATGTGGTTGTTGCCGACGAACTGGGCGGACTCGGCGCGTTGTTTGCCGAAGGCGCGGACGATGCGCATGCCGCCGAAGACCTCGGTGGAGTGGCCGTCGATGTGTTGTCGGGTGTTGCGGACGTCGCGGAACATGGGGCGGATGCGGCCGATCCAGGTGCGGTGGGTGATCCAGACGACCGGGAGGATGCAGAGGCCGCCGAGGAGAAGTTTGTAGTCGATGGTGGTGAGGACGACGAGGGTGCCGGCGAACTGGATGATGGCGCGCAGGGGGTTGTAGATCATGCCGAAGACGAGGTTGCCCACGGCCCCGGCGTCGTCGCGGAGGATGCCGGCGACGCCGCCGGTCTTGAGTTCGTAGACCCGGTGCAGCGGCAAGCGGCTGGCGTGTTCAAACGCGCGGCGTCGGACGTCGGACTGGAGGCGTTTGGTGATGCGGGTCGCGTGCCACCGGCCCCACAGGCCGATGGCGACCGAGAGGAAGGCGAGGGCGAGCGTCACGATGACGAGGATGAGGAGTAGCCCCTTGGCGGAGCTGGGCGAAGCGGCGTCGTAGCCGGGCAAGAGGGTGGCGAGCCAGCCGGGCAACGGCTGATCGCCCAGCACGTTGTCGACGACGATTTTCGGGGCGTACAGCGGGACCAGCGCGATGAGCGTCGAGAGGGAGAGCGTGGTGAGCGCGGCGGCGAGGATCAGCCGGTGTTCGCGCAAGAGGCCCAGGAACGCCCGGAGCAGCGCGGTGAAACTGCGGGTGCGTTGGATGCGGTTGCCCCGTTTATCGCGTTGGGCGGGTTCTCGGCGGCGGTCGCGGAGTCGGGATTTGTAGTCGGCGAATCGGGTGCGGCTGGATGCGGAGCGGCTCATAGGTGATGATGATAGACCGATGGCTAAACCAAAACCCAACCCGAACGCCGACACGCCCGAACACCACCGTCTCCGCGAAGACAAAGCCCGCCAAAAAAACTGGAAGCAGTGGGGCCCGTACCTCTCCGAACGCCAGTGGGGCACGGTCCGCGAGGACTACTCCAAAGACG
>CAYPCC010000193.1:0-5560 GCA_964409095.1 uncultured Phycisphaera sp.
CTTCGAGCATCACGGTTTGCATGTTCGCTGCGTGTTCGACCAATTTTTCGTCTTCCATCACGTCGAGCACCGCCAGGGCGGTGGCCAGGCACAGGGCGTGGGCATTGTACGTAAGGCCGCCCGAATACACATTGTCGTGGAAGTGGCGGGCGATCGGGTCGCTGACTCCGACGGCGCCCAGGGGCAGGTATGAGCTGGTCAGGCCCTTGGCCATGGTCACGATGTCGGGGACGATACCGCCGTGCTCGAAAGCAAACATTTTGCCGGTGCGACCGAAACCGCACATTACCTCGTCGCAGATCAGCAAGATCCCATGGCGGTCGAGCAATGCGCGCAGCCCGGCCAGCCAGCCTTCGGGGGGCGGGAGGATGCCATTGGTGCCGATCACAGTTTCGATGACCATCGCAGCGATCGTCTGCGGGCCTTCGTACATGATGATCTCTTCGAGGTAGCGCAGGTGGTTTTCGGTGCGTTCGGCGTCGGTGGTCCCAAACGAGAAATCGTAGGGGATCGGGTCCATCACGCGGATGAAGCCGGGGGCGCCGGGTTCGTTGGGCAGGCGCCTTGGGTCGCCGGTCATCATCATCCCGGCGTGGGTCGCCCCGTGGTAACTGCGGTAGCGGCTGAGGATCTTATGCCGGCCGGAGTATTGCCTGGCCATTTTGACGGCGTTTTCGTTGGCTTCGGCGCCGCCCAAGGTGAAGAAGAAGGTATTGATGTCTCCCGGCAGCAATGCTGCCAGGCGCCGGCCCAATTCGGCCCTTGGTTCGGTGGCCAGGCTTGGCGCGACAAACAGCAATTGCTTGTCGAGTTGGCGTTTGATCGCCGCGATCACCTTGGGGTGACTGTGGCCGATGTTGACGCTCATGAGCTGGCTATTAAAATCGAGGTAGCGTTTGCCGTCGGTGGTATAAAAATACACACCTTCGGCCCGCTCGACCGCCAAGGGCGCGACGGCGCTGGTCTTCGACCACGACCAGAGGGTAAACTGTTTGCAATCGTCGATGATTTGGTTGCTGTCCATGGTCGTGGGCTTTGTGGTGGGGGAGATTAGGACATCCAGGTCGCGTCTTTGCTGAGCGACCAGCGGCTGGTGAGTTTGCGGGGGCGGGTCCAGAAGCGGAAGCCGTCGTAGCCGGTGAGGTCGCCTTGGCCGAACAGGCTGTCGTTCCAGCCGCCGAAGCCGAACGGTTCGCGGGGCACGGGGACGCCGACGTTGACGCCACACATCCCGGCCTCGAAGCGTTCGATGCAGTGGCGGGCGACGGCGCCGGAGGTGGTGAAGATCGACGCAGCGTTGCCGTAATTGCTGGCGTTTTCTAGGGCGAGCGCCTCGTCGACGCTGCGCACCCGGACGATCGACAACACCGGCCCGAAGATCTCCTCGCAGCCGGCCGGCATGTCGGGGCGCACGTGGTCGAGGACGGTTGGGCCGACCCAGTGGCCGCGGCCATCTGGACCTTTTGCCCCGCGGCCGTCGACCAACACCTTGGCGCCCATCTGTTCGGCTTGGTCGATGTAGTGGTGGATCCGCGAGACGGCGGCGGCGGAGATCACCGGGCCCATGTCGGTGCCCAGACGCAACTTGCGGGCCCCGTCGGCGATCGCAGTGATGATGTTGTCGATGTCACCGATTGCCAGCATCAGCGACGCGGCCATGCACCGCTGACCGGCGCAGCCGTAGGCCGAGGCGACGACGGTGGTTGAAGTGAGCTCGGGGTCGGCGTCGGGGACGACCAGCAGATGGTTTTTGGCGCCACCCAAGCACAGCATGCGTTTGCCCAAGGCGGTGCCGCGGGCGTAGAGCAGCCGGGCGACGCGGGTCGAGCCGACGAAGCCGATCGCCTTGATGTCGGGGTGGTCGACCAAAGCTTCGACGGCCGGTTGGCCACCGTTGACGGTGTTAAACACGCCCGGCGGCAACCCGGCTTCTTGCAGCAAGCTGGCGAGTTTCATCGCCCCGTAGGGGACGAGCTCGGACGGTTTGAGCACGAAGGTGTTGCCGGCCGCGAGGGCTTGGGGGATCATCCACAACGGCACCATCACGGGGAAGTTGAACGGGACGATGCCTGCACATACACCCAATGCTTCGTGGGTGATGCTGCAGTTGATCCCCCGGCTCACGTCGAGCTGTTCGCCTTGGGCCAAGTTTTGCAGGCTGAGGCCGAACTCGAGGCACTCGATGCCCTTTTGCACGTCGCCCAGGGCTTCGGCGTAGACCTTGCCGTTCTCGTGCGAGACCAACCACGCGAGTTCTTCAGTGTCGCGCTCGAGCAATTGTTTGAGGCGGAACAACACCTGCACGCGCTCTTTGAGCGGGGTCTCGCGCCACCCGGGAAATGCGGCCCGCGCGGCAGCGACGGCCCGCGCGACATCTTCGGCGCCCGACATGCTGACCTGGCCCATGGGTTGGCCATGGCGCGGGTTGTCGATCGGGATCTGTGCACCTGCAACGGCTGGGGTCCAGGCGTCGGCGATCCAGTTGGCACAGGTGGTGTACGGCGTAAACTCGTAGGAACGCGCAGGAAACGGCGGGGCGGGCGTAGACATGACGACTCGGCCGGTTGTACTGCCGAACGTGCGGTCTGAACAGACCTCAAAATTGTGCGTGAATTCGCGCTGGACCGAAAGAACGATGTATGTCCACGGACTTTCCGGCGCTCATGCTTCGCGGGTGGTTTGTCGCGGGACCATGTACGGCGGGAGGACGTCGACCATGAATTCGTCGATGTCGTCGAGGTCGGTCGAGCCGGTGGCCCGGTAGCGGAGGTGGACCAGCGGGTTGCCGTCGGCGTCGTGCAAGACCTCGGCGACGGCGCTGATGATCCGGCGGTGTTGTAGCATCGCGGCTTCGATCGTTCGCAGGGACGCGCGGCGGCCTTCGAGGTTGACGAGGCTATCGGTGCGGCCGGGAACTTCGCCGAGGGCTCCGTGGGCGGTGAATTGGCCGAGGTAGCCGGTGTGGTACCAACCGTCCATGTCGGCGACGAAGGCTCCCGGTTGGCCGGCGGGGATCGGTGGCCGCGTGAGCACTGGAAGCCGCGGCCGAAACAGGATCTCGTGGCCGGTGCCGTGGGCTTGGCCTGGGCGCAGTTCGATCCCCGGCGCGGCCTCGAAGCGGTCTTTGCTGTGCATGCTGCGCACGCCGAGGATCCCCACTTCTTCGAGCAACAATAGTTGGCGTGGCGACTCGCCGAAGATCTGTTTGAGCAGACGGGCGTGGCTGGTGGCGATCGTCGCTTGGGGGATCACCGCGAGCAGGTCGCGGGGTGTCCCGCTGGCCTTGAGGGCCCGCGCCGCAAGTTGCAGCGAGTACAGCAGGTCGACGACGACCAGGCGTTCGTAGGTGCCAGGGGCCGGCAGCACTGATTCCAAGGTGGGATTGTCGGCCATCACCAAGCGGGCTTCCGACGCTAACCACCCGAGGATCACCGGGTCGAAAAATCGCGGACTGGTAAACGCTTGGGCGCAGGCGATGTGGGTTCCCGAGGCCAGGGCCAGGACTTGCGCCGCTGTTTCACCGATCCACTTCAGGTGTGGGCCGGTGCGCATGACGTCGTGGATCGCTCCGTCGGCGCCGGCGGTTTCGCAGATGTACTCGATGTCGCTGGGCGGGGTAGCTTCGCGGCGCAGGGCTTCGGGGGCGTCGAGGGTGTCGATCTCTAGCAGTGAGCCGCCGAGTTTGCGGCGGACCACGAGCCGGTAGCCGTCGGGATAGACGAGCGGCGAGTTCTCGAGGCCGCGTGGACGACGCAGGACGGCCCGCACTGGCAAGCGGGTGGCGGCTGCGAGGAGGCTGCGGTCGCCGTTGGCGGGATCGATCGGCATGGCGACCGCACCGAGCTTGCTGATCGCCAGCAACAAGATGATGAACTCGGCGACGTTGCCCATCGACAAGCCCACAATGTCGCCAGCACCGATCTTCAGGCTGGCGAGTTCGCGGGCCCGCTTGTCGGCACGGATGAGTAGCCCGCGGCGACTGAGCGTGGTGTCTTGGCTGTCGAGCGAACGTTGGTTGCCCGCGCGAGGGACAGCTTCTTCAAGCCAGCGGTAGAGTTGTCCAGCGCCAGGTGCTGCCATGGGTCCTTCAAAGCGAATGGCGTCGCCACGGTGGAGTGTCGGGCCGTCCGAGGCCCATGCCGCAGCGCAAGCAACGCGAGCAGCGGGCTCCCACTAACACAGGGCCACCGCAGCGTCTACCGAGCACAGCAAGCATGAGCGACCACGAAACGGTCGCCCGGGCGGATGCGCAAGCCGCGGAGGTGGTGCAGTGCGGGTACAGAGGGCCTCACGCGCAATGTCTGCAAAGCCGGCAGCGGTCCCGCCATGGAGCATGCGGCTGCGGCGTTGTGGGGTGGTCTTTAGACCCCGCCGGCCGCGGAAGGCTTGTCGCGACGCGCGACGGGGCCGGGCACGGGTGGCAGAACATCGTTCGCGGGCGCTGGTTTTGCGGAAGTGTCCGCGGCTGGTTTTGCGGCCGGTTTTGCGGAAGGGTCCGCGGTCGGCTTTGCGGCAGCGGCCGGTGTTGCTGCGGCGGTCGGTTTGGCCGCGGAGGCCAGGGCTTTTTGCGGCAACGTCAGGCCCTCGGGGCCGAGGCGGGCTGACTTGTGTTCGGCGATCGCCGTACGGCGTTGGAGGTAGATCTGAACCAGGCGGCGGGCGGCGTAGTGGGCTTTGATCTGCCACTTCGGTTCGTTGGCCAGAAGCACCGCGAACGCGATCTCTGGTTTGTCGGCGGGGGCGAACCCAACGAACCAGTTGTAGTTGAGGCCAGGGGCCCGTTTGCCGGTCAGGCTGCCGGTTTTGCCAGCGACTGCGACATCGGCGATGTAGTACGCGCCGTTGCGGTCGCGAAAGCTACGCCGGGCGGTGCCTTCGGTCGTTGTACGTACCATCATCTCGCGGATGCTGGTGGCGACCTCGCGGGGGATTGCGCGTTCGGTCTTTGGCGCGGCCGGGGTGTGGTCGCTGCCATCGGGGCCGCGGACTTGGGCGAGGATGTGGGGGGGTTGGTACACGCCGTCGCGGGCGAACACGCTAGCGAGCACGGCGCCGTGGATCGGGCTCATGTCGACGTGCCAAAATCCGGCGGCCACGCGGGCACGTTCTTTGGGGTCGGCGGGGATCAGGGCGGGGCTGCGTTCGATGTGAAACTCGAACGGGATCTCGCTGTCGAATTTGAAGGTTCGGGCGATGTCCTGCAGGGCCTCGGCGTTGAGGTGTTTGAGGGCCATCTTGGCGACGACGATGTTATGGCTGTGGGCGATCGCACCGCCGATGTCGTCGCAGCGTTCGTCGCGGCGCGGGTCATCCGTGAGGAGGTCGTCGGTGATGCCGTGCAGACCGCCCGAGAAGCAGGCTTTGGTCTTCGTGGTGATCGCCTTGCGTTGCAGCAACCCGGCGGCGGTCACCAGCTTAAACGTGGAAGCAGCGGGGGCCCACGGCGTGGTCACGATCTCTAAGGGGTCAACCTGGGGGTCCATGGTCGAGTGCCCAGCCAGCGCTAGCACGGCGTTGTCGTGGACATCGAGGACCACTGCGGCGGCGTAGGGCACTTCAC
>CAYPCC010000194.1:0-4889 GCA_964409095.1 uncultured Phycisphaera sp.
GCCACCCCCACCGACTCGCCCTGGGTCGTCGCCGCCTCCAAAGCCCTCCAGCAGCCCGCCGGCCAAGCCCCGGCCCTCGTCCGCAGCGGCGCGACCATCCCCGTCATCGCCGACTTCAAAAACCAGCTCGGCATCGACACCCTGCTCATCGGCTTCGGCCTCAACTCCGACAACATCCACTCCCCCGACGAACACCTGGGCCTCGACCGCTTCCTCCTGGGCTGCCAAACCCACGCCGCGCTGCTCCAAGCCCTCGCCGACGCCTAAGCCGCAGTCGGCACCCTAATCCGCACATCCGATAACCCTTAACCCTCGTCCCCAAGACGAGGGTTTTTATCGGTTGCCCGCCTCGCTTTGAATCTTACGGTTCCCCCGCAACGACTTGACTCACGCCCCCCAACCCGTGTCCTCCAACCTCAGGGAACCTCTCCGATGAAACCCTCCAACACGATCCTGCTCGGCGTCGCCTGCGCTACCACCTTCGCCGCCGGCTGCTCGTCCACCGTCGCCTCCGTCGACGGCCCCAACCACCGCCAAAAGCTCGGCACCCCCCAGCCTATCGCGGTCCACCTCGACGCCAAACGTGCCGACCCCGCCAGCTTCACCGCCACCGTCAACGGCACCGACATTACCAGCGCCTTCATCTTTAACGACCACGCCGCCCGGCTCGCCGACGACTTCGTCTACGAACCCGCGCCCGGCCAATCGCCGCACCACGTCACCCTCGCCGCTGGCCCGGCGCTCAGCGCCAAAGGCCGACCCATGGGCCAACCCTTCGAGCAAACCCTCACCTTTTACCCCCCCACCATCAGCCTCCAAGGCAACGTCGGCATCGGGCAAACCAGCCGCATCGAGATGCCGCAAGACGGCCGGACCAGCGTCATGATCAAACTCCCCCAGGCCCCGACCCGCGAAACCACCCTCACCGTCTTCCCCGTCGCCACCGACGCCCAAGTCGTCGGCGACGTCTCGGCCCAGGACATGGTCAACAGCGTCGCCCTCAACGACCACGAACCCGGCCAACCCATCACCGTCACCGTCAAGCCCGGCCAACGCATCGCCGTGTTCACCGTCCGCGGCCACACGCCCGGCGTCAACGAACTCCGCGTCGAAGCCCCCGGCTACGTCGCCTCGGCCATCGACGTCTACGTCGACGGCCCCGCCCTCACCGCCTCGGTGAATACCTACTGAAACCACCCGCCACGCACAGGTTGCCACACCAAAGCCGACGGATGGCCATCCGTCGGCTTTTTGCTTGATCCAACCCCCTCACCGCACCGGCAAAAACTTCACGCACACCGGCCGCGGCACCGCCACCGGCTCGCCCACCGGCGAAAGCAACCCCGTCTCCCCGTCCACCGAAAACACCTGCACATCATCAGTGTTCTGATTGCACGCGATCAACCACCGCCCCATCGGATCGAGGTTGAAGTTGCGCGGCTCTTCGCCGCCGGAAGGTTGGAAACCCACGAGCGAGAGCGTGCCGTCGGCGGGGTCGATGGCGTAGATGACGAGGCTGTCGTGGCCGCGGTTCGAGCCGTAGAGAAACTTACCGTTGGGGTGAACGACGACTTCAGCGGTGGACTTGCGTTGGCCCTCGGGATAATCGGCGGGCAAGGTGCTGAGGGTTTGCATCGCGGCGAACGTCCCGGCCTCGGGGTCGAAGGTGGCCACGGTCATCGTCGCGTCGAGTTCGTTGATGATATACGCCGTGGGCAGTGTCGGGTGAAACGCGAAGTGCCGCGGCCCCGCGCCGGGGTGCAGGTCGAACGCGGCGGGGGTATGCGACGTTAGTTCGCTGGTGTCGGCATCGAGCGCGTACACCAACAACTGGTCGAGCCCGAGGTCCGCGGTGATGGCGAACTTGCCGGACGAGGTCACGTTGGTCGAGTGGGCGTGCGGGGCTTGCTGACGTTGGGGATCGACGCTCGAGCCTTGGTGCTGGATGATTGACACAGCGGGGCCGAGCGTGCCGTCCGCGTTGAGGGGTAACGACGCGATGCTGCCGCTGCCGTAGTACGACACGACGGCCGTGGTCCCCGCGGGGTCGAGGCCGATGTGGCATGCGCCGCGGCCCGTGGTGGTTTGTGTGTTGAGTAGCGACAGCCCGCCGGTCTCAGGGTCGATCGCAAACGCGGTCGCCCCGTCGTCCTCGCCCGCTTCGGCCACGGCGTACAAGTTTTTCCCGCTGGGATGCAGCGCGAGAAAACTTGGATTGGTTGCGCCCCCGAACCCGCCGACCATCGTCAGTTCGCCGGTCTCCAGATCGAGTCGGCCCTGAAAGATTCCCTCGTCGCGGTCTTGGGTATAGGTGCCGAAATAAACGTGCATCAACTTAAGCTCCTTCGCTTCCGGGCCGTCGCACACAAAGGCTTTGGGCGTGGGTGTGCACCCGACCACTGCCAGCAACCATCCCACGACAACGACGATTCGGTAGATCAATGGGTCGTCCCGTCGCGGTCAGTGCCCAAACAGATTCGTCGGCGAGAACATCCCCTGGTCCTCGAAGTACTGCATCGCCTCGTCGACGGTGCGGAACCACTTGGTGCTGGTTTCGGTGATGAACGGGCTGGGGTTTTTCTGCGGATGCCAGACGACATACACCTCTTTGCCGTGCTCGAAGGCGTGGTGCAGCTCGCGCTCCACCCCGCTGGACAAGCCCGGCGAGCCGTCGGGCAGGTTCGGGACCAGCGACACGATCATGTCGCTCTGGCGGACCATCTTGAAGTCACGCGAATAGATCTGCCCATCCACGTCCCCGGCGATGTCGAGGATTTCGCGGACCGAAACCCGCAGCATCTCCTTGCCTCCGCTGAAACTTCCGGGAGCGACTTCGACGAAGTCTTCGCCGTTCTTGGCCGCTTCGATCGCGCGGTCCAGCAAGATTTTTTCATCCACGTCCGCCGGGTCGAACGCGATGAACTTGTCCGCCAAGTCCGCCCGGAACTTGTCGATCACCTTCAACACGTCCGGCAGCTTCTCGACGTGCGTCATCGGGAAGCTCGGGTACACCGTCTTCATCCCCGGCTTACAGATCAGGCGATACCCCGTCTCGGTCGTGTCTTCGTGCCGGCCACGCGACAACACATAAAACCGGTCCTGCAACCCCAGCGCCTGAGCCATGATCTCGGTCGCCATGATCTCTTCTTCACGCCAGACCATCAGGTCTTTGAGTGTCGCATCGATCGTGTGGTCGCGGTGCAGGCGGGCGTGAACAATCTCGATGTTGTCCAGCAGGCAGATCAGCACGTCGGGCTTGAGCGCTTTGACTTGATCGAAGTCGAACGCGCTGAACAAGCCGTGCCGCCAGCGGAAGGTGGCGTGGGTGTTGACGATGATGTTTTCTTTGCCCTCGGACTCGCTGATGATGTCCTTGAACGCCGAGCGACGCAGCGCGTTGAGTCGGCCCAGTTGGAGGTCGAGGATGCGGCCGGCCTTGAGGTCCGGGGCCTCGCGGTACATCAGGTCGCCGACGTTATACAGATCAATGGTTTCGCCCCGCGACCCCGCCAGATCGACGATGCCTTGGAGGTAATCTTTTTTATCCATGCCGACTTGGCCGGTGACAATGGCGCGCATCATGCCTCTCTTCTGTTTCTCAATGGTTGTGCTCCGCGTGCGGAACGATCTCGCAAGCAACGCCCGAGTATACGAGACAATCCGCAAGATTGCGTGAGCGTCGCGTTGCCCGCAGCCGACCAGAAGGCGTACACTATGCGTGGTTCGCTCGCCCCCGACGCCCCGCCGGGGCCACGCCTTGATTCAAAAGGAACGCGTCATGCCTACTCTCCCCCTCGCCGTCAGCCCGTCACTAGCCCAAGTGGGCAGCAACAGTATCGTGATCGTCGTGCTCATCGTCGCCGCGATCTTTGGCGTCGCGGTGTTGTTCTTCCTGTCCCGCTTTATCGGGCTGTGGGTCCAAGCCTGGGTGTCGGGCGCGAAAGTCTCGCTCGGCTCGCTCGTGGGGATGTGGCTACGAAAAGTCAATCCCCGCACCATCGTGCTCAGCCGTATCCAAGCCGTAAAAGCCGGCATCGACGTTTCGACCAACCAGCTCGAAACCCACTACCTCGCCCGTGGCGACGTGCCGCGGGTCATCAACGCCTTAATCGCCGCCGACCGCGCCAAGATCGACCTGGACTGGAATACCGCCTGCGCGATCGACCTCGCGGGCCGCGACATCCTCGAAGCGGTGCAGACCTCGGTCAACCCCAAGGTCATCGACTGCCCCAGCCCCGAGCAGGGCCGCAGCACCATCGACGCCGTCGCCCAAGACGGCATCCAACTCAAAGCCCGCGCCCGCATCACCGTCCGGGCCAACCTCGCCCGGCTCATCGGCGGGGCCACCGAAGAAACCATCGTCGCCCGCGTCGGCGAAGGCATCGTGACGACCATCGGCAGCGCCATCACCCACAAGGCCGTGCTCGAAAACCCCGACTCGATTTCCAAAACCGTGCTCTCCAAAGGCCTCGACGCGGGCACCGCGTTCACGATCCTTTCGGTGGACATCGCCGACATCGACGTGGGTGAAAACATCGGCGCCAAACTCCAGGCCGACCAGGCCGAGTCCGACAAACGCCGCTTCCAAGCCGAGGCCGAGCAGCGCCGGGCGATGGCCGTGGCGCTCGAACAAGAAAACCGGGCGGACATCGAAAAGAACCGCGCGTTGGTCACGCTCGCCGAGGCCGAGGTCCCCAAAGCGATCGCCGAGGCGTTCCGCAGCGGCAACCTGGGGATTATGGATTTTTATCGCATGAAGAACATCCAGGCCGACACCGACATGCGCGACAACATCGCTGGCAACGGCGAGTAAGCCGCGGTGCAAACCGGATGTCGGATGTCGGATGTCGGATGTCGGATGTCGGATGTCGGATGTCGGATGTCGGATG
>CAYPCC010000194.1:4989-5504 GCA_964409095.1 uncultured Phycisphaera sp.
TCGGATTTATTTTATAAACACAACGCCTGCGGATGGCTATCCGCGGGCTTTCTTTTGCCGTCAATCGTCATCGCTAGGTGATGCTGTCGCACCCCATATACTCCACCAGCGCCGCGCGGTCCCGCCCCGCCGCATCCCATGCGCATAACCAACTCGAAAACGCCCAAGGCTGATCTTGCTTGATCGCCGGCAAACCCAGCGTCGATCGCACCGCATCGCTCAACACGTTCAGACCCGCCCCCGTGGCGGCGCTGAGGTGAATCACATCGCGCTCGCCGCCGCCTTGCGTTGCCGGCCGCCGATCCGCCTCCATGCCTGCTTTCACGTCCAAGTCCACGCCCACGTCAGACTTGTTCATCACCCAAACATCCGGCCCGCCGGATTCGCGGGACAACGCCGCCGCCTCCGGCCAATCGTGCTCGGGGTCGCGCATCACCACCAACACGTCCGCCGACGCGACCACCGCCCGCGCCTGCGCGATCGCCCGCTGCTCCACCGCATCGTCGCTACTCCGC
>CAYPCC010000195.1:0-5464 GCA_964409095.1 uncultured Phycisphaera sp.
TCTTGTTGATGAAGAGCGGCGTGGCCGGGTCGATCATCGATTGGTTGCGGAGTTCGGTGAAGCGGTGGTCGGGTTCGAGCAGGGTGAGGTAGTGGCGGATCGCGGCCATGGCGTGGGAGCCGAGCGGGACGATGCGTTCTTTTTTGCCTTTACCGCGGACGTGCATGGTGGAGCCTTCCATGTCGATGTCGTTGCGGTTGAGATCGACGAGTTCGCTGACGCGGACGCCGGTGGAGTAGAGGGTTTCGAGGATCGCGCGGTCGCGGGCCCCGAGGGTTTCGCGGTTGTCGGGGGCGGCGAGCAGGGCTTCGACCTGTTCGACGCCGATGGCTTTGGGCAGTCGGTTGGTTTGCTTGGGCGTGCGGATCAGGAGCATGGGGTTGGTGTCGCAGTTGCCCTTTTTGAGCATCCATTTGTAGAAGCTGCGGAGGGTGGCGATCTTACGGGCGGTGGTGGCGGGCGAGTAGCCGAAGCCGTCGAGGTGGGCGAGGAAGCCGCGGACGGTCATGGCGTCGGCGGCGTGGAGTTTTTCCTGCACGACGGGGATGAGGTGGTCGGGGATGATTTGATCCGGGCCGACCGAGTCGCCGGCGAGGTGCTCGGCAAACTGGCGCAGGTCGGCGCCGTAGCAGCGGGCGGTGTAGGGGGAGAAGTGGCGTTCGTATTTCAGGTAGTCAACGAACTGCTGGACGACGGGGGCTTGTTCTGCCATGGATCAAATTCCTCTTAACAAACGGCACGGGGTGCGGTGGCCCACACACGGGCCGGGGTGGTGAATGACTTACGTCAGGCGGGGCGACGGTTGCGATAAAGCTGGGTGAGTTGGTTGGACATCCGCTGTCCCAGTTGATGGGACAGGACGGCGGCGTCGAACCAGTTCAGATCGGTATTGGGGTCGGCGACGAGCAGTTGCAGGCGTTGCAACAGGTCGTGCTCTTGGCCGGGGGCGCAGTCGAAGACGTAGCGGTGGCCCTTCTTGACGAGGACGAGCCGGTGCTCGTTACCTTCATCTAAGAACGGGGCGTCGTCGGGCGGGATGTTGGTGAATTCGGGCATCGGTACGCTTTGAAATTGGCCGGTCGGGTGGACCGGCGAGCGTGCCGATCCGGGTTAGTTGTTGCCGCCCTTTTGGCTCGTCGGGTGGACGAAGGCGGGTTTGTCGGGGGTGCGGGAGACGGGGGCCGGGACGGTGGGGTCGGGCCGCTGAGTGTTCGAGGCGGTGGGGCGACGCAAGCGAAGCCGTTCGGCTTCGAGGAGCTGGGTGATCACTTGCGTGCTCACGAACTCGCTATACAGATCGATGCTGAGGGTGTGGCGGCGGAGGGCCAGCTCTAAAGTTTCGTCGGGTTTGCGTTCGGCGACGTAGGCGGTGAGCAGGTCGATGACGTTGGGGTCGGCCGCGTCGTAATAGCCGCTCAGGGCGGTGACGGGTTGGCGGCGACTGGCTTCGCCCCCCGGAAGTTGTGCAGAACTATCGGTAGCCGCAGCGGAAAGTTCGCGGGTATCGAGGTCGCTGCCTTGCCAAGCGAGGCGGGCGTCGAGGTAGAGTTCGAGGTTGAGCCCGAGCTTGGGCGGGGTGTACGGCTCGTAAGCCGTGACGGTCCCCACGACGAGGCCGTCCACGCCGAGGGTTTGCCGCAGGCGGATCGCGTCGCCTTTGTCGGCGATGCGAGAAATGCCCAGGGCGTCCATCGCGGAAAGCACGCGATTCACCGGCAGCGTGTCGATCCCCCGGGTGAGGGCCAGACGCTGGGTGACCTTGTCGGCCATGAGCGCCCCGTCGGCAAACGCGGAGCCCGATTCATTTCTGAACGGGGCGACGGCGAACACCTGACGGGTCGGATACGGGGCTTTGAGCGTTTCGAGGCGCTGAGGTTTTTGACAACCGGGCAGCGTCCAAGAGGTGCAAAGCAGCACCGCCGACAAGAGGATCAGCACGATCTGTTTACTTGTCATGGCGTCCTGCCGAGAGATGCCCGGGCGTCCTGCCCAGGCGGTGGTTTCAAGAGTTTCGCTCACTCGGTGAGAGGAGCGGCGAGTCGTTTGGCTTGAAGCACAAGAGGCTTCAAGTTTTTCGGAAGTCAAAACTTCCGGGGGATCACTCGGTGATCGGGGTGGGCACGGTGGCCTCCATCGTGTCGCCCGAGGGATTGGGTTCGCGTTGGCGAGCGAGGTACACGGCCTGATCGGGCTTGACCGCGTACACGTTTTCGATGGCGTCCACGCCACGGTTCGAGACGAAGTAGATCGAGCCATCCGCGGCCCAGGTCGGATACAGGTTTCCGTAATTGCCGTGGGTGAGTCGGGCTCGGCCCGAGCCGTCGGCGTTGGAAATCCAGATATCAGCCCTTGAGCCAGCAGGACTATCGGCCGTTGGGTCGAGCACCGTGCAAAAAACGATGTTGCGGCCGTCGGGGCTCCACTCGGGCGTGATGATCGCGGCGTTGCTGCTCGCGGCGATTTCGGTGGGCCGAATCGCTTCGCCCTCGTTGGTGATTTCGACGGTCCAGACGCTGAACCACCGGCTGCCGCGTTCGCGGGCTCGTTGGTAAACGATCTTGTTGCCGGTCGGCGACCAGACGGGGAACAGGCCGTGGCCGATGAGCTTGCGGTGGCTGGGGCGGTTGACATCGATGACGACCAATTCCCAGACGCCGGACTGGCTGCCGCGGGAGCTGTAGACCAGTTGCTTGCCGTCGGGCGAGAAGCTGGGGTGGATGTTTTGGGCACCGTCTTCGGTGAGCTTGATCGCCGGGCCGCCGGCGATGTCCATGAGGTAGATGTCCCAGGTGCCCGCGCGGTCGCTGGCGAAGGCGACCTGCTGGCCGTCGGGGCTGATGCAGGGCATCACGTCGTTAGCGGGGTCGTTGGTGAGCTGGGTCACGGCCGTGCCGTCCACACGCTGCAAATAAATATCCGAGGTGTGGCGGTGGCGGGTGCTGGCGTAGGCCAGCCATCGGCCGGTGGGATCGACCTCAACATCGAAGTCGGCGCCTTCATGCGTAAACGTCACGCGACGCAGGTTGCCCTGGTCATCCAGCGGGCTGACGGTCGCCATCTGCAGGTCGTCCATTTCGCCGAAGCGGTGCAGCCCGGTGCGACGCGGATTCCCCCCGGAATTGCCCCCGGAATTAACCCCGGAATTAACCCCAGAACTAATTTGAGATGTGGTCGAGGGCCGGGCTTGCGACCGACCCGAGGGGGTGAACACCGCTTGCGTCGCCGCGGCGGGGGCGGGGTTCGGGGCCAAGCGGGGCATCGGCTCGCTGGGCGTGTTCGCCGCTTCTACTTCTTCCGGGGCCGGGGCCCGCGAAGGGGCCATTGCCGGGGGGGGTGTCATGGTCTGGGGCACCGGGGCCCCGAACACCGCCGCGTCTTCGGGCAGGATCATCGCCTGCACCGGCTCGGGCGACGGGATCGGCGGAGCGATCGTCGTTCGGCCTTGAGCGAGATGCTGAGGGATTGAAGTAGGGGTTGCTGGCGTTCGGCGGGCTTCCTGATATTCCGCGATTTCGGCTTGCTGGGGAATACCAAGCCCCCTCGAACCGTTGTATGACTGGGTGCAGCCGGCCATTACGAGGATCGCCGAGGTCAAGATGGGGGTTGCTGTGAGGTGTTGCCGCATGACCGATCCCTTCGCCGAGGCCGAACTCGTCTTGAACCTTGCTCAAACTGTGCTACCCTTTAGGCTGCTCCGAGAGAGGTATCGGACCGACCGGGGCGCCAAACTTAACCAACGTCCGCTTCTGGTTTTATCGGACGCCTTCCCTAGTCTGCTTGAGCCCGCCCCGCCCGCCACGGCAAACACGGGGCGTATCCAAAGCGGGCGACCCTACTTACGGGAGATCACGCCACAACCCCCCACCGCCCGATGAAATCGCTGCCGGGCTTCAAACCACCAACCCACAACCCCGCCGCGCGCGTTTCGCCCCCTCGGCGATCCGGACGCCTCAGCCGGCCCCGCCGGTCCGCCACTGCCCCGCCCCCGCTCTCGATGTAGCCGGGATAAAACCCGTAAAATCCCGACCCCCGCCCCCGGCCCGTAACCCCCGGCTCGGCTCCAAGGCTCTATCCCTCATGTCCACGACCGTCGCCCTCCTCAACCTCGACCTCGCCGCGCTGCTCACCCCGCTGCGCTGGCCGCTCACCCTCAGCTACGTCCTGCTGATCGCCCTCATCGGTACCTACGGCCTCCACCGCTACTGGCTGGTCTTCCTCTTCAACCGACACCGCAAACACGTCGCCCGCCCCGCCTCACGCTTCACCCAGCTCCCCCGCGTCACCGTCCAACTCCCCATGTTCAACGAGGGCTACGTCGCCCAGCGCATCATCGACGCCGCCTGCAAAATCGACTACCCCCAGGGCCGCCTCCAAATCCAGGTCCTCGACGACTCCACCGACCACAGCAAACAGATCTGCGCCGACCGCGTCGCTTATTGGCAAGCCAAGGGCGTCGATATCATGTTCCGCCACCGCGTCGACCGCACCGGCTACAAAGCCGGCGCGCTCCAAGAAGCCATGCCCTCCGCCACCGGCACGCTCATCGCCATCTTCGACGCCGACTTCATCCCCCCCCGGAATTTCCTCAAACGCACCGTCCACCACTTCACCGATCCGGGTGTCGGCATGGTCCAAACCCGCTGGGCCCACCTCAACCGCGAAGACTCGCTGCTCACCCGTGGCCAAGCCATCTTCCTCGACGGCCACTTCGTCGTCGAACACACCGCCCGCAACCGCAGCGGCGCGTGGATCAACTTCAACGGCACTGCCGGGCTCTGGCGTTCCACCGCCATCGAAGAAGCCGGCGGCTGGCAACACGACACACTCACCGAAGACGTGGACCTGTCCTACCGCGCTCAGCTCAAGGGCTGGAAGTTTCTGTTCCTCCCCCAAGTCACCTGCCCCGCCGAGCTGCCCCCCGAGATCAACGCCTTCAAGAGCCAGCAACACCGCTGGACCAAAGGCTCGATCCAGACCGCCAAGAAACTGCTGCCCACGCTGATCCGCGCGGACATCCCGTTCAAGGTCAAGCTCGAAGCGTTCTTCCACCTCACCAGCCCGATGGTGTACCTCTACATCACGCTGTTCGCGTTGCTGTTTTACCCCGCGGTGTTTGTCAACCTGCAGCCGATGGAAGACGGCACCTGGGCCGGCGTGTTCGTCGGCATCAGCCTCTTCATGCTCGGCACCGTCTCCGCCACCGCGTTCTACCTCACCAGCCAACGCGCCCAAAAACGCAGCGGCTGGTTGACGCTCCTGCAAATCCCCATGCTTATGTCCATCGGCATCGGCATCGCGCTCAACAACGCCGTCGCCTGCGTCGAAGCCCTCCTCGGCCACGAGTCCCCCTTCATCCGAACCCCCAAATACGGCGACACCCCCCCGCCCCCGGAAGCAAACAACCCCACCGCCCAAACCGCAGTCCAATCAGAAATCCTCCATCAAAAATCAAAAATCCCCATCA
>CAYPCC010000196.1:0-5416 GCA_964409095.1 uncultured Phycisphaera sp.
CAACGCGGGGCTTGACGAACGGCCGCTTGCCGTTGACCTTGCGGATGAAGTAGCCCAGCATGGCTTCGGTGATCTCGAAGTCGGAGATCACGCCGTCTTTCAGCGGGCGGATGGCGGTGATGCTGCCGGGGGTTTTGCCGAGCATCTCCTTGGCGACCCAGCCCACCGCGTTGCCGTTCTGCAGCACTTGGTTGGTGTTGCGTTTCACGGCCACGACGGACGGCTCGTTGAGCACAATGCCCTCGCCCCGGACGCACACCAGAGTGTTGCAGGTGCCCAGGTCAATGCCCATATCGACGCTGAAGAAGCTCAGGAGGTTATCGAAGATCAATGGCGTTCTTTATTCCGGGGAGTGGTTCCCTGTTCGTGAGGGGATTGTAACCCAACGCCGCCTCGCCGTCGCTGGGTCCTTCTCCTGAATTATGATCGGCGGGACGCCGCGGTCCGCCGTAGATTTATCCGGACGTTGAAAAGGCGCGTGGGTACAGTTGGCCCAACATGAAGAAAGCCCACGCGGCAAGAGCGTGGGCTTAGAGCGTTTTAGGTTGGGACAAACCCGGAAGACGGGGTTCAACCGAAGGGGTTGGCGCTGCCGGTGACGGCTTGGAGTCGCATCCAGGTGTAGCCCACGCCGACGAGCAGGGTGACGAAGGCGACGAACGCGAGGACGGTAAAGATGTTATTGCCGGGGCCGGAGCCGTTGTCTGCCATGGTGATGGTCTTTCGGGTTGCGGGGCGGGGCGTCGTCCCGTGCGGGGATTCACATCTTAGCTACCTACCATCGAGATCGCTGCCCATCGCTTGCGAACTTCCGGTGGTTCCGGTGGTTCCGGGGGTGGGATTAGTAGCTGATGCCGGTCATGGCGTTATCGCCGACGAGGATGGTGGACTTGGCCGAGTCGATCTTGGCGACGCTGACGGTTTCGTCGACGGATTTGATGGTCGCGGTGCCGACGAATTGGTCGCCGTTGCGGAAGATGACGAACTTGGTGTTGGGGCTGACCGCGTCGTTGGCGCCGACGTTGAGGGAGACCAGGACGATGTCATCGACGGTTTCGATGCCGGTGATGCTGGCCTGGATTTCTTCGCCGCCGTAAGACGAGCCGGTGTTGCTGGGACCGGCCGCGGTGGCGGTGCCGGAGGCTTGTTCTTGGAGGTCCACGATTTTTTCGTTGAGCAGGCGGACGGTGCGGGACAGGCCGTTGACTTGGGCGTCGAGGTCGTTGTTGGCTTGGGCGAGCTGGGCTTTCTGCTTCTTGAGATCGACGTTGCTGGCTTGGGCTTCGCTGACGATGGCGTTGCGGTCTTCGAGGAGCTTGGTGAGCTGGTCTTGGGTGGCGGACATCAGCGAGATGGTGGTGCTGAGCTTGGCGGTCTGGCTGCTGGACTCTTTGAGCTGGGCTTCGAGGGTGGTGACGGTTTGGGTCAGCTTGGTGCTATCGGTGCGCAGCGCGTTGATGGTATCGCTCTGGTCGGTGCCGGCTTTGGCGAGGGCGGATTCGAGCTCGGCCTTGTCGCCGTTGGCTTTGGTGGCCGAGGCCTCGGCGACGCGGACTTTGGTTTCGAGCGCCGCGATCTGGCCGTTGAGGTCGTCGGTCTGGGCCACGAAGGGGACGACCAGCGCGACCAAGACGATCGAGAGAATCGTTACGAGCAACACGAGGGCTTTGGTCAGTGGGCTCAAGGTGGGAGTCCTCAGGTATGAAGGAGCGGGGGAGAAAGACTTCGACACGCCGCCACGCGAACGCGGTCGGGTCTTTAATTACAACCCAACGGGGCGCGGTTGTCAACCAATTCTGAACCCCGGTTCGCCCGAATCCGCAGCCGATAAGTCGCGTGGCGGGCTTTGGTTGGTTCACGCCCGTCGGCTTGGCGTTTGATTAGCGTTGGAATGATCGGCCTGTCCGGGTCAGCGGTTGATGGCTTCGAGCGTCGCTGCGGCCGCGGCGATGCGCACCCGCGGCTCGGTATCGTCCAGCAACGCCGTCAAGGCGGCCGCCGCTCGGGCGTCTGCCGTTGCTTGGCCCAAGGCAAACGCCGCCTGCGAACGCACTGTTGCCGCGGGCATCTGCGCCGCCTCCAGCATCACCGGCAAGCCCTCAAGCGTCCCCATCCGGGCCAACGACTCGGCCGCCGCCAGCCGCAGCTCCACCGGGTTCTTCGCCAAAAAGCCGATCAGGTTGCCTTCCATGCCCCGGTCCTGCGCCCGGCCGAGCATCAGCGTCGCCAGAATCCGCACCTCGTCTTGGCTGGAGTACGCTGCGCCGCGGAGGGCCTTGAGGCTGTCCTCGTGGCCGAGGTTCAGCAGCGCCTCGGTCAGCTGCAGGCGAACCAGCTCCCGCTCCACCGGCCGGGCCCGGTCCATCGGCGCTTCGCTCGCGTCCAAGAGCACCGGCACGACCTGTTTCTGCTCGATCAACCCAAACAATAACGCCGCGTTGGACCGGGTCTGTAAATCGTCGTCCCACAACATCGCCGCCAACCGACCCAGATCGACCTCTTCGCCGCAGCGCGTCGCGGCGAACAACGCCGCCGCCTCCACATAGTCGGGCTGCGTCGGGTCGTCCGCCAACCGCAGCGCCTGTGCCGCCAGCGAATCGAACTGCAACCGGCCCATGGTCACCAGCGCCGCGAAACGCACCGCCGGGTTCTCGTCCCGCAGCGCCAACTGCACCATCGGCAACGCCCGGTCGGGCATCGACTTGGCCCCCTCAACCGCGTGCATCCGCAACAGCGCATCGTCCGAACGGGAGGCTTCAAGCAGGATCTGCACCGCCGTGGGCTCGGCGTCACGCAGCGGAGCGGCGAGCGCGGAGTGCGCCATGACCATCACGCTAAGCGACGTAAGCAAAGTAGACAGAAGGCGTTTTCGGATCGTAGGGGAACTAGGCATCATCATGGAAGTATCGCTTGCGGGCCGGGGTCTTGTCCATACGCGGCGGCGGGGCGGAGGGGTCGGTCGATTGATGCGTGATGCCCAGGGGCTAACCGGAGGGCTACGATCTGGGTAAACTTTTTCGAGACGCGCCTATGCAAAACCCCGCCGCCGAATCGATGCCCACCCGCGGCGAAAAATGGGCCAACGTCCTGACCCACGGCCTCGGGCTCGTCGCCGCGATCATTGCCACCACGCTGCTGCTCGTCTTTGCGGGACTCGGCGGCGACCCGTGGCGGATCGTCACGCTCAGCATCTTCGGCAGCACGCTCATCGCGGTCTACAGCATCTCGACCGCCTACCACCTCGTCCAACACCCCGGCCGTAAGCGGCGACTCCGACAACTCGACCACGCCGCGATTTTTCTGCTGATCGCCGGGACGTACACGCCGCTCTTGCTCGTCACCATTGGCGGGGGGTGGGGCTGGTCGCTCTTCGGGATCGTCTGGGCCATGGCGGCTGCGGGGCTGACGCTCAAGCTCGTGTGTTTCGAGCGATTTGGCTGGACGCAGCTGGGCCTCAAGCTCGCCATGGGTTGGCTCTTGGTGGTGGCCATCGGGCCGGTCTTCGCGGCGATGACTACGCCCGGGCTGATCTGGGTCGCCGCGGGCGGCCTCTGCTACACCGGCGGCGTGGCGTTTTTCCTCTGGGACCAACTCAAATTCAACCACGCGATCTGGCATCTCTTTGTGCTGGCCGGCAGCACCTGCCACGTCATGGCGATGGTGACGGACGTGTTGCCGGGTCGGCCGGTGGGTTGAGCCATCGTCCCTGCGGAAACCCCGACCGACTTACTCCGCCACGACCGCCATCTCGTTGAGCCGCGTCCGCCACGCCGGGTTGCCCGGGTCGAGTTGGATGGCTTTTTCGATCGCGGTGCGGGCCTCGTCCAGCCGGCCGGCCTGCTTCAGAACGTAAGCCAAGGTGTCGTAATAGTTCGGCTCGTTCGGCTCGGCCGCGATGGCTTGCTGGGCTAGGGTCGCGGCTTCGCTCAGGTCGCCTTGGCGGTCGGTGATGAGCATGGCGAGGTTGTTGCTCGCTGCGGCGGTGGCCGGGTCCATGGCGATGGCTTGGCGGTAGGCCGACTCGGCCGCGGAGAGGTCGTCGTCGAGCTCGGCGGCGCTACCCACGAAATACCACAACCCCGCGCTCGAGCCGGGTCCTTGAGTCAACGCCTCGGCCATCGCCCGGCCTTGCTCGCGGAACGGCGCGTAACTGTCACGCATGCCCAACTGCCACCACGCCTGCGCCAACGACGCCCGCTCGGCCCACGCCTCGGCGGGCATCACCGCGTCCAGCGTGTCCAGCCATTGACCCGCCTGCCGTGTGCTGGGCACGCACAACACCGCCGCGTCCAGCCACGCCATCCGCCAGCGGGTGTCCTGATCCAGTAGCGGCTCCAAGACTTCCTTGGCCCAGTTGATTTGCCCGGTCGCGGCCCAGGCGAGCGTCAGTTCTTTTGTCAGCGTCGGCCGGGCGGTCGGGTCTTCTCGCACCGCCGCGGCGTAGGGCGACAATACCGCCACCGAGGCGCTGGATCGGCCCAGCTCGCGGTGCGCCCGCGCGGCCAGCGTGTCGGCTTCCCATCGGCTGCCGACGAGTCGCTCGGTCCACGCCTCGGTCGCCAGCAAGGCCTCACGCCACTGGCCCGCCGCCGCGAAAGCCTCCGCCGCCAGCCGCGCCGAACGGGCCGAGTCGGGGAAGCGTTCCCGCGCCGCCGCCGCCCGGGTCAACGCCGACGCCCACTGGCCCACGCCAAACTCGTGGCTCACCGACAGCACCCACAGCGATTCAAACCCCGGCGACGCCTCGGCGAGCGACACCAACTGTTCGGCCAACCCATCGGCCGATTCGCCGCTGCTGCGAGCACGATCCATCACCCTCATCGCCTCGATCGCCGCGGCCCGGTGCTCGGGTTCTTCAAGCACCGCCAGGCTCAACGCCGCCGTGCCCGGCTCATCCCCCAGCCGCTCAATCAACCCGGCCTGCGTCACCACCGCCGCCAACCCCGCGTCGCCCGGCAGCTTCTTCGCAGCGTCCCGCGCTGCGGCGACCGCGTCGATCGGTCGTCCATCCCGCAGGCGATAGCTCACCAGCTGCGTCCAAGCGTCCGCGTCGTCGGGGGCCGATTCGACCAGCGCCACCCACGCCGCGTCGGCTTCGTCCGAATCCCCGTAGGACGAAGCGTGGACCGCGCGGATGCGCCGCACTTGGGCGTCGGTCAGCTCCAGTTCGTCGAGCTTCGCCAACGCCGCCGCGGCTTGCGGGGCCATGTCCGCCTGGGCGTAGAGGTCGGCCGCCAACGCGACCGACGCCGGGGTCGGTTCCTCCAGCACCGATTCGATCAGCGCGATCGCCCGGCTGGTCTGCTGGGTCTGCCGGTAAAGCTGGGCCAGCGTGAACAGGTCACGGCCGTCCGCCCGACCCGATCGTTCCAGCCTCGCCAACACATTTGCCGCCTCGGCAAACTGGCCGTCATCA
>CAYPCC010000197.1:0-3849 GCA_964409095.1 uncultured Phycisphaera sp.
CGGGGATATTGGTCATCATGTTTTTGGGGTCGCCGTAGAGCAGGCCCTCGCCGGGCTTTTTCTTGGGCGTGCCGACGGGGGTGTAGGTGTCGCGGTCGGGGTCGTAGGGCTCATAGATGCTGTAGAGCCCGCCCATGGTGTAGTGGACCGCGGGGAAGATTTTCATCGGGACTTCGCGGGGGTCGTCGCCGGTGAATTTTTCGTAGATTTCGAGGATGGCAGCGAGCTTGTCCTTGGTGGCTTTGGGCAGGTGGGTGATGTCGAGGTAGACCTGGTTTTGCCCACCGACGCCGTAGCCTTCCTGGCAGATCCAGAAGATTTCGCGGGTGGCGATGTCGCGGGGGACGAGGTTGCCGTAGTCGGGGTACTTTTCTTCGAGGAAGTAGTAGCGTTCATCCTCGGGGATGGCGGTGGGGTGTCGGTCGTCGCCTTTTTCACGCGGCACCCAGACCCGGCCGCCTTCGCCGCGGGCGGATTCGGACATGAGTCGGCACTTGTCTTCCCCGGGAATCGCCGTGGGGTGGACTTGGATCATTTCCGGGTTGCCCAAGTAGGCTCCGGCTTGGTAGCAGCGGGCGACGGCAGCGCCGGTGCAGATCACCGACATGGTGGACTTACCGAACATCAGCCCGTTGCCGCCGGACGCCATCACGACCGCGTCGCCGCGGAACGCTTTGATTTCCATGCTACGCATGTCTTGGGCGACGATGCCTTTGCACACGCCGTCGTCGTCGAGGATGGGCCAGAGGAACTCCCAGAACTCAAACTTTTTGATCTTGCCCTCGGCCTCGTACCGGCGCGTCTGTTCATCGAGCCCGTAAAGCAGTTGCTGCCCGGTGGACGCCCCGGCGAAGTGGGTGCGCTTAAAGAGCGACCCGCCAAACAAACGCAGGTCCCGCATGCCTTCGGAGGTCCGATTAAACGGCACACCCATGCGGTCGAGCAGGTCGATGATCTGCGGCGCCCAGTGGGTCATCTCGTAGACGGGTGGTTGGTGGTTGAGGAAGTCGCCGCCGATGAGCGTCTCGTCCATGTGCTGCCACTCGGAGTAGCCCTGCTGGCGGGCGACGTCGTTGCAGGCGTTGATGCCGCCTTGGGCGCAGACGCTGTGCGACCGCTTCACGGGGACCATGGAAAAGAGGTCGACCCTGGTACCCGACTCGGCCACCCGGACCGCTGCGGAAAGGCCCGCTAAACCGCCGCCGACCACGATCACTCTGGGTTCTGCTTGCGCTACCATGTTGCGTTGCTCGCTTTCCGAATCGCGGGGTCATGCCCGCTTTTGAACTCAATAAAAGTTTAGTCTGCTACTCTCCGGCCCGGCCACCCCCGGAACGACAAAACATCATTTATTCATCGGGATCGCCACCGCCGGGTCTTCGACGATCAGCAGAAACAATTCCGTTTGCTGGGGCGACATGTCGGCAAAGTCGAACGTCATCGCCGCGACGATGGCGAGGCTGAAAAACACGGTCAGCGCGACGAACATGCCCGCACAAACCAAGCCCCAGCGTTTCATCGAGCCGGTGGTGATGGTCAGGCCCCAGCTGATCGCCGCGGTCCACAGGCCGTTGGACCAGTGGAAGACCGCCGAGAGCGTACCGATGACGTAGAAAACGACGACGACCCAGCTGTACTGCAGGGCGTAGGCCGTGAGCGGCAGCGACATGGGCGTGTCTTTGAGGTGTTCGGGCATGCTGCCCTCGACCGCGTTGGCGGCCTGATAGCCTTCGCCGTAGAACGGCGTGTACCAACCGAAAATATCCCAACGCCACCGCAGCGTGGCGATGTGCAGGAAGATGAAGACCAGCGCGATGATTCCGGTGACGCGCTGAAGCATGTACCGGACGTTGCCGCCGTAGGAATAGTGCTTGAGGTTGCCCTTGCCGCTGAAAGTGTAGAACAGTCCGAGCACGGCGTGGAACGCGATCGCCCCCCACAGCGCCATCTCGATAAACAGCAGGTACGGCATGCTGTGGATGAAGTCCACTTCGTGCTGGAACTCGCCCTTGCCGGTGGCGGGGTCTTGGCCCCAGATCATCTGGGCGTTGGTGAACAGGTGGACGCAGACAAACATCCCGATCGGGATCACGCCCGAGAGCGAGTGGAGTCGGCGGAGGATGAAGTGGTTGCGGCTCAGCAGGGCTGAGGGGGAGAGTTGGCTGCCGGGGGAGTCTTTGGCGGTCACGGGCGTGAACCTTTCGCGGTCGGGGCGGTGGTGAGCGGGTAGAGCAATCGTTTCACAGGTCTACGAAAAACTTACATCGGCTAGCCGCCACGCTGAGCGTTGGCGATTTGGACGTAGCGGGTACGCAGTTCGTAGAGCGTGCCGGCGATCATTTTGGCTTCCTCATCAGTGAGGTTGCCTTTGGTTTTTTCTTCGAGCACGCTGAGCATGTCGATCTGGAAACGGGCCAGGTCCAGGTGCAGCACGGGTTGGCCGGTCTGCGGATCGGGGATCGCGCCCATGGCAAAAAGGGCTTGGGTCACGAACGAACTCAGCAGTGTCTCGAAGTTGGCGGGGGGCAGTTCGCCGCCGCCGGGCCCGCCGAAGTCGGTCGGGGTCCGCGGGTTGTCCGCGGCTTTGGTTTTGCTCGCTTGGGCGAGTTTTTCTTTTTCCGCCTGAGCCTGAGCTTTCCAGTCGCTGTCGATCTGGAGTTTGAAGCCATCCGAGGATTCCGGGGTGTCGTCGGTCATGGAACTAAAGGCCTTTCGTTGGCATGACTATAGGAAACCCCGGCGTCGGTCGCCAACCGCACCAGAGACGTACGGATCAACGCTTTTCGCCGGGTTGAAACCTGCTCGCCGATCGCGGACGATGCCGGGAATAATCTCCTCCGCCATGAGAACCCAACCATGTCCGACCCCACCCGCGAAACCGGCACCACCCTCGACATCAAATTCGACGCCCAAGGCCTCGTCCCCGCCATCGTCCAGGACCACCAGTCCGGCGAAATCCTCATGATGGGCTGGATGAACGAGGGCGCCCTCCAACAAACCCTCGACACCAAACTCGCCAGCTTCTACTCCCGCTCCCGCCAAAAATTCTGGGTCAAAGGCGAATCCTCCGGCCACACCCAGGAAGTCCTCGAAGTCCGCACCGACTGCGACCAGGACGTCGTGATCCTCAAAGTCAAAAGCAACGGCCCGTGTTGCCACGTCGGCTACAAAAGCTGCTTCTACCGCAAGATCACCGGGCCAACGACGCTGGAGACGGTGGAAGAAAAAGTGTTTGATCCGGACGCGGTTTACGAGAAGTAGCCGTTATCATCACCGCATGTCCAAGCCGACCGCCCCGATCCACCTCACCGCCCGCATCCGTGTTTTGCGTCAACGCCTGCTCGCCGCCGGGCACGATGCGCTGCTGATCACCAACCCCGTCGATACCCGGTATCTCACCGGGTTCGTCGGCGACGATTCGTGGACGTTGATCTCCGCCAAGCGGACTTCCGGGGGTGGGCAGCCGATCGTGCTCAGCGATAACCGGTTTGACGAACAGATCAAACAAGAAGCCCCGCACGTCATGGCGATCATGCGGAAGAAGTCGCTGGCCGAGGAACTCGACAAGCTCACCGATCGGCGGAACCTGCAGCACATCGCCGTGCAGTGTGCCCACCTCACGCTCGACCAATACGAAAAGATCGGCAAGAAGCTCGGCAAGCGCCGCCTCAAGGCCTGGGACGACGGGCTGCTCCAGCAGCGGGCGATCAAGACCGCCGACGAGGTCAAGCTCATCCGCAAGGCCGGGCAAATCCAGCAGCAGGCGTTTCTCGAAACCCTCGACTTCATTCAGCCCGGCCAACGCGAGTCCGAAGTCGCCGCCTTCCTCGAATACCGGATGCGGGCCCT
>CAYPCC010000197.1:3859-5364 GCA_964409095.1 uncultured Phycisphaera sp.
CCCTCGGGGCCGACGGCGTGAGCTTCCCGAGCATCGTCGCCGCCGACGCCAACGCCGCGCTGCCCCACGCCATCCCCGGCAGCCGCAAACTCAAGCAGGGCGGCATCGTGCTCATCGACTGGGGCGCAAAATACAAGGGCTACTGCTCGGACATGACCCGCGTCATCGCGCTGGGCAGCATGAAGCCGAAGATGCGGGAGATTTATCAGATCTGTCTCGATGCGCAGTTGGCGGGGATCGCCGCGATTAAGCCGGGCGTGAAGCTCATGGACGTCGATGCCGCCGCCCGCAAGGTGATTGATGATGCGGGCTACGGCGAGCAGTTCGGCCACGGCCTGGGCCACGGCATCGGCCTCGATATCCACGAAGCCCCGCGGCTCTCGCCCTTGGCGGGTCCGGGTGTGCTCGAGCCGGGGCATGTCGTCACGGTCGAGCCGGGCATCTACCTGCCGGGCGTGGGCGGGGTGCGGATCGAGGACGATGTGCTGGTCACGGCCACGGGCAACCGGGTCCTGACCGACTTGCCCAAAACCCTAGAATCCGCGATCATCTAGGGTTACGGATCGGCCAAGCCCATCCCGCTCGCCGCCGGGCACCGGAGCCCTCGGCCCGAATCAATCGAACGAGAACCGTCTCCATGAATGACCTCAAAACCATCCGCCAGCTCATCAAAATCATGGTCGACAACGACCTCTCCGAGATCGACCTGGAAGGCGAAGGCGAAAAAATCAAACTCAAACGCGGCACCTCCGCCCCCGCCCCCGCCCTCGCCCCCGCAAGCGGCGGCGCCACCGGCGGGATGCAACATGTCCAAGCCCCGACCGCCGCCACGCCAGCGCCCGCCGCGGGACCTGCTGGCTCGGGATCCGCCGACGACGACCACGACGACGACAGCCTCATCACCATCGACAGCCCGATGGTCGGCTCGTTCTACACCGCCTCCAATCCCGACGCCGAGGCGTTTGTCTCCTCGGGCGACACCGTCAAGCCCGACACCGTGGTCTGCATCATCGAAGCGATGAAGGTCTTCAACGAGATCAAGGCCGAAGTCTCCGGCACAATCGTCGAAGTGCTGGTCAAGAACGGCGACGCCGTCGAGTTCGGCCAGCCGTTGTACAAAATCAAGCCGTGATCTGGAATTGGGATTTGGCGATTGGGGGTTAGGGGTTCATTCCCCAGACGACTTCCAACTCCTATGTCCGCATCGTGCCGCTGGCTATCGCCCCGATCCCTAACTCCGAAATCCCAACCCCCACCGCACATGTTCTCACGCATCCTCATCGCAAACCGTGGCGAGATCGCCGTCCGCATCATCCGCGCCGCCCACGAGCTGGGCGTCGAAGCGGTCGCGGTCTATTCGACCGCCGACGCCGAGTCCAAGCACGTCAAGATGGCCGACCGCGCCATCTGCATCGGCCCGCCGCCGCCCAACGAGTCCTACCTCAACATCCCCCGCATCATCGCCGCCGCTGAGATCGCCAACGTCGACGCGATCCACCCCGGCT
>CAYPCC010000198.1:0-5296 GCA_964409095.1 uncultured Phycisphaera sp.
CGCGAGGTCGGCCGGGGGCAGGTGGCAGTGGTAGTCGTAGATCGGCATCGCCGCGGCGAAATCGTGATACAGCCGGCGGGCGGGCTCGTTCGTCAGCAGGAAATCGTCGGTGATAAAGCTCATGGTCAGACTCGGGGGTTGAGCGAAAAGGTCAATTCGTGCGGAGCGCAGCTTGACTTATCCATCGCCACAAAGCAATGCGGTTTGCGTCGGCGGGGCGGGATGGCCGATGAAACAAAGCGTGAGCCTAGGGCTATTTGATGAGGTTTTGGTTTGTCCAAGAAAAGTTACGTGCTGCCCACGTGTGTGATGACGCTGATGATCGGCGGGCAGTGGTGCGCGTCTTTGGCCGGGATGGTTTACAAGGCGCAGCACGGCAAGCCGTTTTACTATCTGAGTTGGCCGTTCGTGGACTATCCGATGTATTCCAAGTCCAGCGGCCCACCAATCCAGACCGCGTCGGTGGCGTTCTTCGCGGAGACCGCTTCGGGGCAGCGGGTGGAACTCGATGCGCCGGCCACGGGGCTGCGGTACTTCGGCTGGCGTTACAACCTCGTGGAACGGCTGGTCGCGCCGCCCATCGACGACCCGACTCAACCGGAGTTGGCGGCGTTGGTCGAAGCGCACCGGGCCGAGGCGCTGGGGAAAGTGATCGACGCGACGCAGCGGTTAGCCGGCGATCCGCCGGCAAAGTTGATCGTGGAGCGCAAGACATACACGCTAGAAGATTCAGCGATCAAAACCGAAGACGTCAGGGCCGTGTTGCACGTTGAGGGTGATCGACTTCGGCCGTCGGCCACCACGACGTGGGGTCCCAACATCTCGGCTCCGCCGCGGGATTTACAGGATGACAAGTGACGCCGCGGCGACCCTCAACGCGCCCGCCAAACGCTCGGCCATCGCGGCGTACTTCTTTCCCCTCGGCTGGACCACCCGGCTGGCGGTGATGCGGATCATCTGCGTGGGCCTGGCGCTGCTCTACTTCCGCTTTCCGATGTGGGAACACTTGAACCTGCTCGCCAATCCGGGGTTTGAAAAGCCGCAGTGGTTGATCTCCGCCATCGCGGGTGTCGTCGGCGAAGAACACTTCCGGCAAGCCGGCACGCTACGCACGCTCTACGCCGTCACCACCGTTGCGGGCATTGCCGCGGTGCTGGGCGTGTTTAGTCGGGCGTCGGTCAGCGTCTTTGCGTGGGGGATGACGATCGAAGCGGCGCACGTCTATTCGTACCACGAACTGCACCACGTCGAGACGACGTTTGTGATGTTTCTGATGATGTTGGCCTGTTCGCCTTGCGGAGACTGCTTGTCGGTTGATGCGTGGTGGCGTCGGCGCAAGGGCGGCCGGGCGTGGTGGGCGGGTTCGCAGAGCACATTGGCGATGTGGCCGATCGTGGCGGTGCATGTGTTGTTGGCGTTGGTGTACGCCGACGCGGCGTGGTCGAAGCTGCTCGTCGGCGGGCCGCACTGGTTCAACGGCTACACGATGCAGCAACACCTGCTGTTTGATGGCGTCCGCAAAGACATCCCGCTGGGGTTGTGGGCGGCGCAGTTCCGCGAGTTGGGCATCGTCATGGCGATCGGCGCAGTCACGTTTGAGGGCTTGTTTTTCCTCGTGCTGATCCCGCGGCTGCGTCGGCTGGTGCCGCTGATTTTGTTGATGGGCTTGGCGATGCACCTGGGCATCCACTTCCTTCACCGTGCGTCGTTTTTCACTTGGCTGGTGCTGTATCTGACGTGGGTGCCGTGGGAGCGGATTGTGGGTCGGCCCCGCGCGACGTCGGCCGTGACGCAGGATTTAACCCACCACGTCGGCGGTTGACGGCTCGTGCATCGCCGCGTCTGGCTCGGCGAGTTGGGCCATGCCCGCTTGCCAAAAGTCGCGGAATTCGGCAGCGTCTTGGATCGGCTGCACCTCACGCTTGAGTCCCGGCCACGGCTGGAGGTGGGCCGAGTATTTACTGATCCGCGTCTTGATCGTCCGCAACGCGACGATCTCGTCGCGGTAATTCGCCAAGTTTTCAAAATGGTCGAGCACCAGTTGCGCCCGGTCGGCCCGGGGCAACGGCAGCGCATCACGGCCCGTCGCCAAGCGATACGCGATGTCACGGAACAGCCACGGCTGCCCCATCGCCCCCCGCGCCACCATCACGCCGTCGCATCCCGTCACGGCGATCATGCGCTGGGCGTCCGCCGCGGTGGTGATGTCGCCGTTACCGATGACGGGAACCCCCGGAAATCTTTTCTTGACCCCCTCGACCGTCGCCGCGATGCCGTCGAGGCGGACGCTGGGTTTGAACTTCATCGCGGTGGTTCGGCCGTGCACCGTGATCATCTGGATGCCCACGTCGCAGAGCTTGGCCGGCAGCGAGTCGGCGACGAGGCAGGTGTCGTCCCAGCCCAGCCGGATCTTCGCGGATACCGGCACGCTCACCGCATCGACGACGGCCTTGGCCACCGCGACCGCGTGGCCCGGGTCGCAGAGCAGCTTCGAGCCGCCGTGCTTCTTGGTGACTTTATCGACCGGGCAGCCCATGTTGATGTCGATGACGGTGGCCCCCCGGCCCTCGGCCCAGCGCGCCGCCTCAGCGAGGATATCCAGGTCCGATCCGTAGAGCTGCATGCACACCGGGTCATCATCGGGCGACGTCGCCCGATGATGACCCGGTGTGCATGCAGCTCTACGGATCGGACCTGGATATCCTCGCTGAGGCGGCGCGCTGGGCCGAGGGCCGGGGGGCCACCGTCATCGACATCAACATGGGCTGCCCGGTCGATAAAGTCACCAAGAAGCACGGCGGCTCGAAGCTGCTCTGCGACCCGGGCCACGCGGTCGCGGTGGCCAAGGCCGTCGTCGATGCGGTGAGCGTGCCGGTATCCGCGAAGATCCGGCTGGGCTGGGACGACACCTGCCTCGTCGCCGACTCGCTGCCGGCCAAGCTCTGCGACGTGGGCATCCAGATGATCACGGTGCACGGCCGAACCACCGCGATGAAGTTCAAACCCAGCGTCCGCCTCGACGGCATCGCGGCGACGGTCGAGGGGGTCAAGAAAAGATTTCCGGGGGTTCCCGTCATCGGTAACGGCGACATCACCACCGCGGCGGACGCCCAGCGCATGATCGCCGTGACGGGATGCGACGGCGTGATGGTGGCGCGGGGGGCGATGGGGCAGCCGTGGCTGTTCCGTGACATCGCGTATCGCTTGGCGACGGGCCGTGATGCGCTGCCGTTGCCCCGGGCCGACCGGGCGCAACTGGTGCTCGACCATTTTGAAAACTTGGCGAATTACCGCGACGAGATCGTCGCGTTGCGGACGATCAAGACGCGGATCAGTAAATACTCGGCCCACCTCCAGCCGTGGCCGGGACTCAAGCGTGAGGTGCAGCCGATCCAAGACGCTGCCGAATTCCGCGACTTTTGGCAAGCGGGCATGGCCCAACTCGCCGAGCCAGACGCGGCGATGCACGAGCCGTCAACCGCCGACGTGGTGGGTTAAATCCTGCGTCACGGCCGACGTCGCGCGGGGCCGACCCACAATCCGCTCCCACGGCACCCACGTCAGATACAGCACCAGCCAAGTGAAAAACGACGCACGGTGAAGGAAGTGGATGCCCAGGTGCATCGCCAAGCCCATCAACAAAATCAGCGGCACCAGCCGACGCAGCCGCGGGATCAGCACGAGGAAAAACAAGCCCTCAAACGTGACTGCGCCGATCGCCATGACGATGCCCAACTCGCGGAACTGCGCCGCCCACAACCCCAGCGGGATGTCTTTGCGGACGCCATCAAACAGCAGGTGTTGCTGCATCGTGTAGCCGTTGAACCAGTGCGGCCCGCCGACGAGCAGCTTCGACCACGCCGCGTCGGCGTACACCAACGCCAACAACACATGCACCGCCACGATCGGCCACATCGCCAATGTGCTCTGCGAACCCGCCCACCACGCCCGGCCGCCCTTGCGCCGACGCCACCACGCATCAACCGACAAGCAGTCTCCGCAAGGCGAACAGGCCAACATCATCAGAAACATCACAAACGTCGTCTCGACGTGGTGCAGTTCGTGGTACGAATAGACGTGCGCCGCTTCGATCGTCATCCCCCACGCAAAGACGCTGACCGACGCCCGACTAAACACGCCCAGCACCGCGGCAATGCCCGCAACGGTGGTGACGGCGTAGAGCGTGCGTAGCGTGCCGGCTTGCCGGAAGTGTTCTTCGCCGACGACACCCGCGATGGCGGAGATCAACCACTGCGGCTTTTCAAACCCCGGATTGGCGAGCAGGTTCAAGTGTTCCCACATCGGAAAGCGGAAGTAGAGCAGCGCCAGGCCCACGCAGATGATCCGCATCACCGCCAGCCGGGTGGTCCAGCCGAGGGGAAAGAAGTACGCCGCGATGGCCGAGCGTTTGGCGGGCGCGTTGAGGGTCGCCGCGGCGTCACTTGTCATCCTGTAAATCCCGCGGCGGAGCCGAGATGTTGGGACCCCACGTCGTGGTGGCCGACGGCCGAAGTCGATCACCCTCAACGTGCAACACGGCCCTGACGTCTTCGGTTTTGATCGCTGAATCTTCTAGCGTGTATGTCTTGCGCTCCACGATCAACTTTGCCGGCGGATCGCCGGCTAACCGCTGCGTCGCGTCGATCACTTTCCCCAGCGCCTCGGCCCGGTGCGCTTCGACCAACGCCGCCAACTCCGGTTGAGTCGGGTCGTCGATGGGCGGCGCGACCAGCCGTTCCACGAGGTTGTAACGCCAGCCGAAGTACCGCAGCCCCGTGGCCGGCGCATCGAGTTCCACCCGCTGCCCCGAAGCGGTCTCCGCGAAGAACGCCACCGACGCGGTCTGGATTGGTGGGCCGCTGGACTTGGAATACATCGGATAGTCCACGAACGGCCAACTCAGATAGTAAAACGGCTTGCCGTGCTGCGCCTTGTAAACCATCCCGGCCAAAGACGCGCACCACTGCCCGCCGATCATCAGCGTCATCACACACGTGGGCAGCACGTAACTTTTCTTGGACAAACCAAAACCTCATCAAATAGCCCTAGGCTCACGCTTTGTTTCATCGGCCATCCCGCCCCGCCGACGCAAACCGCATTGCTTTGTGGCGATGGATAAGTCAAGCTGCGCTCCGCACGAATTGACCTTTTCGCTCAACCCCCGAGTCTGACCATGAGCTTTATCACCGACGATTTCCTGCTGACGAACGAGCCCGCCCGCCGGCTGTATCACGATTTCGCCGCGGCGATGCCGATCTACGACTACCACTGCCACCTGCCCCCGGCCGACCTCGCG
>CAYPCC010000199.1:0-5241 GCA_964409095.1 uncultured Phycisphaera sp.
GGCCGGTGGTCGACAACAGCTACGATGCCCAGCTGCACTGCGTCTTCGCCAGCCAACAAAAACACGACGCCTACCAATCGGCGGATGACGAAATCCACACCGCGTTTATCGAGGGTTTCAAAGACTGCTGGGCCAGGGTGCTCATCTACGACTCGATCGAAGCGTAAACAACAACACCCCGCCCATCGCCATCACCACCACGCCGGGCTCGGGGATCAGCACCACCGCGGTGTCCGCCCCGCCCGCGTCGTCCCACGCCACAACCCACACCCGACGGCTATCCCCCAACCACGCGGCGGTAAGCGTGACCGAGGCGTCTGCGCTCGTGATCGGAGCGCCTTGGCCGGTGTCCCAGAGGACGTGGGTGAGGTTGCCCTGCAAGTCGTCGAACACGACCGTGATCGACTCGCCGACCTCGGCGGTGAACCGCTCTTGCGTCAGTGGCGGGTTGATGAATTCGAGGCCGTGGCCTTCGAGATAGGTGTCGTCGGTGGTGTTGCCGCTGAGGGCGACGGTGCTGCCGGCGGGGGTGTCGTTGAGGAAGAGGTCTTCGCCGTTGTGGTCGGCGAGGGTGTTTTGGTCGAGGGTGATGTCGTCGAACGCCATGTTGAAGCGGACGCCGTCGCCGGTGTTGTCGTAGAGCGCCGCGTCGCCGCCGAGCGTGCCGGTGATGGTGTTGCTGAGGAAGTACAAGTCCTCGGCCACGCCGGTGGCGTCGGCGTTGTCTCGGCCTTGGATTTGTACGCCGAAGGTCGTGGCGTTTTGGATGAGGTTGTTGGCAAACAGGGCGTGGCGCGTGTCGCCGTCGCCGGAGATGGAGAGGCCCAGGTGGACGTTGCCGAGGACTTGGTTGTCGGTGGCGACGAGGTCTCGGGCGTCGACGATTTCGAGGCCGAAGGCCCCGGTGGCCACGGCGGTGTTTTGGGCTTGGGTGATGGTGTTCCGTCGCACGGCGACGCGCTGGGCGTTGTCGATACTGACCCGGCGATCGACGAGGTTGTCTTCGATGACCGCGTCGCGGATGTCGTTTTGCACTTCGATGCCCAAGTCGGCCCCACCCGCCAAGGCCGAGTTGGTCACAACATTGTGGCGGATGGTCAGGTCTTCGAGAAAAGTTTGCCCGAAGGTGGGGTCGTCGTCGTTGTTGCCCAGCGCGAAGATGCCGCCCCGGCCGGTCTGGTCGATGGTGTTGAGTTCGATGAGGTTGCGGTCCGAGTCGCCGTGGACGCGGATGCCCGAGCCGAAGACGTGATCGATGCCGATTTGGGAGAAGGTGCTGTGGCGGATAGCGGAGTCGTGGACCGAGCCGTTGAAGTACACGCCGATCGGGCCGAACTCGCCGGGGTTGACGAGCTCGGTGATGTGGAGGTGGCTGATGTGGTGTTGGCTGCCGCCGGTGGCGTAGACGCCGTAGGTCGCGCCGTCGGCCCGGCGTTGTCCGTCGAGGTGGAGGTGTTCGAGGGTGATGCGGGATCGGCCGGCGAGGTCGATCATCGCGGTGTCTTGGCCGGCTCGGCTGACGGCGGGGTCGAAGATGATCTGGGAACTGCCATCCGCTTGGCCGCGCAGGGTCACGCCCGAGTCGCCGAACGTCAGCGGGTTAGCGAAGGCGTAGGGGCCCGAGCCGAGCTGAATGACGTCGCCGGTGTTGGCGTTTTGCACGACGGCGGCGAGGTCGTCGCCGGGCGCGACGTCGATGACACGCCCAGCCTCAGCCGGCCCGGAGAGGGATAGCCCAATCGTCACCGCCGCGATCCACGCAACATCTTCGTAGGCCTTAAAACGCATGGGCCGAACCACTCTTTCTCGTCAAGATGTTTCCCTGATCCGTCGCGGGTGCAGGCCGCACCCGTGGGTTGCCGTTGCACTATAACCCAGAAGACCCGGCCGACCCAGCGTTGATCCGAGTTTCACCAAAGTCTCACGCCACCCCGCCGTCCCGGCCCGCTTGGTCGGGGCTTGGCGTACCTTATCGCCATGGCTGGACTCTTCGACGGCACCGCGCTCGAACAACCCGTGACTTGCGCAGTCTGTCGCCAACCCACCGCCGACTGCACTTGTCCCCGCGACGCCGCCGGCCGCGTCTGTCGGCCGCAAGACCAACCCGCCCGGGTCCAGCGCGAAAAACGACGCGGCAAATGGACCACCGTCGTCACCGGCCTCGACCCGGCCGCCACCGACCTGCCCACGATGCTCAAGCAAGTCAAAAAACAATGCTCGGCCGGGGGCACGCTGGCCGCCGACGGCTTCGAGGTCCAGGGCGACCACCGCGACAAGCTCGTCGAGATGCTGCGCGGATTGGGTTATCCCGCGAAAGCGTCGGGCGGGTGATTTTTTGCAGTTCATGACGTTTAGCGGGTGACGCGCAGCGTCTTGCGCTGTGCGTTTATGCGCCGGACCACGCGGGACGCTGCGCGTTGCCCGCTAAACGCCGAACGTCGGCGGGTCCGGGTTTGCCGGTAAACTCAGACGATGTCGCAAGCGTCCGTCGGGTTCCCGTGGTTTGTCGTGTCGGTGTTCGTCGTCGGGTTTTTGCCGGGCGTGTTGCTCTTGATCGCGGGCCGGCGGGGCAAGCGGATCGACGACCACCCGGTCTGCCGCGGCTGCGGGTTCGACTTGTTTGGGACGCGCGAGCCGATCCCGGATAAGCACCCCAAGTGTCCGGAGTGCGGCACCCGCCGCGAGCCGAAGGTCGGCAACCGAAAGCGCCGCGGCAAGCTCACGCTGGCGGGCGTGTTCTTGATGCTCACCTCCATCGGCGTCGCGGGAGCGTGGGGCTACGGCCAATTCGGCGCAGCGCAGATCGCCCAATACAAGCCGATGTGGCTGCTGCGGTTCGAGGCCCGCTCGGGCACGTCCAACACCGCCGCCATCGCGCTGGGCGAGATGATCGCCCGCTTCCAAAACGGCAAGCTCACCCCCGCGACCGCGGAGTTGCTCTTTGACGATGCCGTCGCCCACGGCCCCGCGAGCAATCCGGCGCTGGTCAATGCCCCGATCGGTAGTCGATGGGACTGGTTGGCGGCCGAGTTAATGCGGGCCGGACACGGCACGGATGCCGAACGCGAGGCGATCGGCCGATCGTGGATCGAGACTGCCGTCGAGGTCCGACCCCAAGTCCGGTTGGGGGAGCGGGTGCCGATCCGGTTCCACCGAAAACAATTCGGCCCCGATTATCGCTTGGGTTTTTATGAACACATGGACTCGGCCAGTACGGAGATGAACGGCCGAACTTTTCAGATGGAGATGTCCAGTAGCGGCGGCCTAAGCGGGAACCGAGGTACGGGCAGCCGCAGTACCGGATGGTCCGGCACCAACCTGCGGCCGCGTGCCGATCTGCCGACCGACTTAGGGGAAGGTGTTCATCTGCTGGATGTGTATGTCCCGATCCGTATCACCGATGGCCAGCACGGCTCGGTCCTAGCACAGTGGATCGAGACGCAGCGGGTCCAGTTCGAGTACGTCCCCGCCGACGGCGATCCCATTGACATGATCTACGATCCGGCGCTGGCGGTTCGAGTTGAACAGGCGGTGGCCCTGCGTGACCACGAACTCACCGTCAATAGCTACGGCATCAACTCGATACTCGATTGGTCTTCCATCCCCGCCGATCTGGCCTACAACATCTTCGTCCAACGCGGCGAGCAGAAACGGAAGCTGAGCACTGTGGCGGCTACTCCAAAAAACGGTGCCCACGGCTTCGTCCTCGGCGGCGAAGTCCCCGATGAATGGCCCGACGGGGCCGTCGTCGACATGGTCTTCGAACCCGCCCCCGACGTCGCCCGCAACACGACCGACATGACGCAAATTCTTGACCACGCCTTCGTGATCCCCGATGTCAAAATCGTCCGGCCCGCAAACATCCCCTGAACTCTCCCGTTTAGCGGGCGATCACAGATCGCCGTTCGTCCATCGTAAACGCGGATCCCCGATCCGCGGCTAAACCACGCCTTGGCGGTACAATCACTCCATGGCCAAACAAGACCTCTCCCGTTACCAGCAAGGCGTCGTCAAACGCTACTACGACAACCACGAAACCATCCAGAGCCACAAGCTCGGCGAGATCGTCTCCGAACTCTGGCTCGCCGAGGACAACAAAAAGCAGACCCAGCTCTGGGGCAAAGCCCAGGTCGCCCTCATGCGCCTCGGTGTGGACGCGACCAAGGTCGGCCAAGTCGTCGCCAAACGCGACCTCGAGGCGCTCGCCAAACTCGTCGCCCAAGCCGACGCGGGCAAAGCCCCCGCCCCCGGAACCGTGCCGCGAAACCCTTCCGGGGGCGGGGCAGGGGGGCACAAAGGCACGCCGCCGCTCGACGGCACGCCCGTCAAAGCCATGGGCGCCCGCTCCATGGCCGACCAACCCGGCGGCAACCGCACCATCGCCCAGATGCGCGACCAAGCCGCCGCCTCCGCCGGCTACGACTCGCTCGAAGACGACAACCTCAAACGCGCCCTCAAAGCCTTCCGCCGAAAACTCAAAAACTACCGCCGCGATGATGAATCCAAGCTCGGCGCTAAATACGTCACCAACGGCAAAACCTCGGGCATCACCGCCATCACCCCGCCCAAGGAATACCCCATGGCGGTCTGGAACAAGCTCGTCGACCTCGGCCGACTCAAACAAGCCGGCCAAGGCACCTTCGAGTTGCCGTGAGCTTGGTTGGTTTAATTAGCACATCACTGCCGGGCGAAGCACCTCGGGGAATGGGAACCAGACCATGTCTGACGCAAAGGGTTTAACCGCCAAGCTCCCGCTCAAGGTGCTCACCCCCTTGGCGTTGGTGGTCCCGGTGTTGGTGGTGGTGGGCATCATCGGCGCGGTGGTCTACGTCCAGGGCCGAGCCGCCGCCGAATCGCTGGAAATCCGCAGCGTCGAGCAGGTCCACGGCCGCATCGCCGACCGACTCACCACCCTCCTCGACGGCCCGCCGCGCTGGCACGCCCTGGTCAAAGCCAACATCCAAAGCGGTGCCCTCGACCCCGACGACCTGCGCGCCTGGCGCGAGCCGATCTATCACCAACGCCACGCCTTCGACCAAGCGCTGGCGGGCATCACCTGGGGCGACCCGCAAGGCCGAGCGTTTTGGGTCTTCCGCTACCCCGGCAAGCCGTTCTGGGAACTGGGCATCAACGACCCCGACACCGCCAGCCAACTCGAAGAATACCCCCTGACCCAAGCGGGCGACCTCGTGCCCGAAGGCGTGCGCGTAGCGTGCCTCGTCCTGGGCAGACACCGTAAGG
>CAYPCC010000200.1:0-5192 GCA_964409095.1 uncultured Phycisphaera sp.
TGGGCGAAGTCGCCGGTGGCGGCGGCTTGGACGAGGGCTTTGACGCGGTCGGGCAGGAGGTTGGACAGGACGCTGATGACGCCGACGCCGCCGATGGACATGAGCGGGAGGGTCATGCTGTCGTCGCCGGAGATCACGACCATCTGGGCGGGGTCGCAGGTGCTGATGATTTCGCTGCAGAGGTCGAGGCTGCCGGTGGCGTCTTTGAGGGCGACGATATTTTGGTGTTGGCTCAAGCGGAGAACCGTGTCGGCGGACATGGTGACGTTGGTCCGGCCCGGGATGTTGTAGAGGCAGATCGGCAGGTCCACGGCGTCGGCGACGCTCATGAAGTGGCGGTACAAACCTTCTTGCGTGGGCTTGTTGTAGTAGGGGTTGACCATCAGGGCGACGTCGGCCCCGGCGGCCTTGGCGTGCTGGGTGAGCGAGAGGGCTTCGGTGGTGGAGTTGCTGCCGGTGCCAGCGATGACTTGGCATCGGCCCGCCACGGCCTCGACGGTTTTTTCGATGACCTGCTGGTGCTCGGCGTGAGAGAGCGTGGGCGATTCGCCGGTGGTGCCGACGGGGACGACGCCGTCGATGCCGTGCTCAATCTGGAAGTTGATGTTGGCGGCGAGGCGGTCGAAATCGACCTGACCATCGCGGAAGGGGGTGACGAGAGCGGTATAGGTGCCTTGCAGCATGGAGGGTTCACTTTCTGAGGATTGAGTCGTTGAGTTTATTTTAAGGCAAGCGCCTGCGCGGCGGGCGGTCTGGGCGTTGCCGCGACACCCCAAAGGCAAACAAGGCACGAAAATCCGGAATACATGCGCAGGGTTTGGAGCCGGTGCGTGGATTTTACTTGCGCCGCAGGGCGAGGATGAGTTCGATCTTGCCGACGTGTTCGTCGAGTTGTTTGGCGATGGCTTCGGGGGATTGGCCGGCGTCGGCGAGGCGGGCGACCTCGGCGGTGAGTTTCTGGGTCTGGGCTTCGCTGGTCAGCGGGCTTTCGACCACGGCGTTGAGCTGTTTGGCGATGGCTTCGGGCGACGCGGCGTGGGGCGAGGGTTTGGGCGAGGTCGTGTCGCGGGCGGGGACCGCGGCGCGGGGAGGCGAGGCGTGCTCATCGTGCATCGCTTTTTGAAGCTGGGCGATGCGGAGGTCGGCCTCGTCGATGAGCTTTTCGATGCGCATCGCTTTGACGTCGAGCTGATTGCCCAGGCGTTTGGCGAGCTGTTCGATCTCGACCATGAGGGATTCGAGGTCGTTGCGGACGCCGTCTTGTTGCTTGTAGCGTTCGAGGTGTTCGCGGGCGGTGGGGTGGCCGGGGCCTTGGACGCTGCGCTTGCGGATGCGCATGAGCAGCCAGGCGGAGATGAACACGACGCCGACGATAAGCAGGCCGACGGAGATGGTTTGGTTTTGATCGAGCTGGGCGAGGGTCCAAGCGAAGGGAGAGGCGAGCGTCATGGCGAAACCTCCTGCGCGATCAGCGCATCGGCGGCGGCGCGGGCGGCGTCCATCGCTTGGCGGACCGACACGCCCGCGGCGTCGGCGAGGTCGCGGACGGCGTCGAACTCGGGCTGGGCGGAAAGGAGCTTGCCGTCGAGTCGGCCGAGCTTGAGGGCAACGTCGCCGAAGCGGGTCGCGGCGGTGACGTGCTCGCGGTCGAGGACCAGCCGATCCCAGTCGTGGAACCGGACGCCAAAGCTGCCGGTGAGCTCAAGGATGCGGCGGGCCATCGCTTGCGCAACTTCCGGGTGGGCGAGGACTGAGAGCATGACGCCGGGGCGCTGCTTTTTCATGTGGATGGGGGTGGTCCAGACGTCGAGGGCGCCCTCGTCGAGGAGGGTTTGGGCGGCGTGGCCGACGACTTCGCCGGTGGCGTCGTCAAGGTTGACGACGAGTTCGACGACGCGGGTCGCGGCGGGCTGGGCCGAGGCGTGGTTCGAGACGCAGGTGGTTGAAGATTCGGCGGACATCTGCGTTCAAGTTTACCGCATCGGGCGGCTGGTAGACTTTTCGCATGGCCCCGAACCCCGACACCCCGAGCTATTGGCCGCTGGTCCGCGGGGTAGCGCACGGGCTGCGGCACCGCGGCGGCGTGGGGGAAGGCGATCATGTCTTGGTCGCGTGTTCGGGCGGGGCGGACTCGGTGGCGTTGTTGCGGGCGATGCACCTGTTGCATCGGCGGCGGAAATGGAATTTGAAATTGACCGTGGCCCACGTCCAGCACCACCTGCGGCCCCCGGAAGCGGCCGAGGGCGACGCGGCGTTTGTCGCGGCGTTGGCGAACGAGCTTGGGTTGGCGCATGTGCGGCGGGACATCACGCCGGGCGAGGCGGCGGGGAACGTCGAGGCGAACGCGAGGGCTCAGCGTTACGCCGCGCTGCGTGAGATGGCCCAGGAGGTCGGCGCGGGTTTCGTGGCCACGGCCCACCACGCCGACGACCAACTCGAGACGTTGCTGATGGCGATCCTCCGCGGCACCACGGCCAAGGGCCTGCGCGGCATCGCGTGGGCGAGGCCGCTTAGCGAAAAGGTCGCGCTGATCCGCCCGATGCTCGGGGTGACGCACGCCGAGGCGATCAGGTTGCTGAATCATTTGGATCAGCCGTGGCGGGAAGACGTGACGAATACAGACCGGTCACGGACACGGGCGCGGCTGCGTCACGAGGTGTTGCCGGTGTTGCGTGAGCTTCGGCCGAGCGTGGCGCGGAAAGCGGTGGAGCTAGGGGATGCGTTACGTGAGCAAGCCGTTAACGCCAAGACGCCAAGACGCCAAGACGCCAAGTAAACCAGAGGGCCACGCGGTGCGGCTCAGGCTTTGCAATGGGGGATGCATTGTTTTGAAAATTTCTGTGCAGACCAATTGCTTTAGATCGACATTAAGCCAACAGCACATATCTTCAATATCGTTGCTTGGCGTCTTGGCGTCTTGGCGTCTTGGCGTATTGGCGTTTAAGAGTTTAGGCCGGGTCGCGTCGCCACTTGAGTTGCGGGGCATCGCCCCACATCATTTCGAGGTCGTAGTGGCCGCGGGTGGCGGGTTCGAAGAGGTGGACCATGACTTCGACCAAGTCGACGATGCACCAGGTTGAGGCGCCGTCGCGGTCGGTGCCGTAGCGATGGAAGCCGTGCTCGGCCCCGAGATCGGCGACCTCGCCGCCGATGGACTTGATCTGCCGGTCGCTGGTGCCGGTGGCGATGACGATGAAGTTGGTGACTTGGCTGACGCCGGTGACGTCGAAGATGAGGATATCTTCGCAGCGTAGGTCCGCGACGAGGCGGGCGGCCTCGATGGCGAAGGCGCGGGCGGCGTCGAGGTCTTTGGACGGTCGGCCGGGGCCCGCGGCGGGGTCGCTATCGTCGTGATCAACCGAAGCGGCGGAGCGGGTGGTGAAGTCGTCGGGGGTGGTGGTCATAGAGGTGGATTGTAGGGGACTAAGAAAGCCGACGGATGGTCGTCCGTCGGCTTTGCGATTTGGGTCGGGGGAGGGTTTAGCGGGGCTGTTTGACTTCGCAGCCGCCGCCGGTGCCTTGGGCGGGGCCCAGGACCATTTCGTCGACGGACTTTCCGGCGGGGACCATGGGGTAGACGTGTTCGTGTTTCTCGACCAATGCGTCGAGCACGGCCGGCCCGTCGTAGGCGAGGAATTCATCCATGACGCGGGGCAGGTCTTCGAGCTTGGTCACGCGGAACGCGCCGCAGTGCATGGCTTCGACGAGTTTGCAGAAGTCGGGGTTGTGCATCTCGGTGTGGCTGTAGCGTTCTTCGTAGAACAGGTCCTGCCACTGCTTGACCATGCCTTGGAAGTCGTTGTTGAGGATGATAGTTTTGGCGGGGATTTTGTATTGGGCGGCGGTGGTCATTTCCATGGCGGTCATGGAGAACGAGCCGTCGCCGTCGATGTTGACGACCTGGCGGGGCGGGCGACCTTCGCGTTTGGCGTCCACCATTTCGCCGAGTTGAGCGCCGACCGACGACGGCACGCCGAAGCCCATGGTGCCCAGGCCGCCGGAGGTCAGCCACTGGCGGGGGGTTTTGTACTTGTAGTACTGGGCGGCCCACATCTGGTGTTGGCCGACGCCGGTGGTGATGATGCAGTCGCCTTTAGACGATTTGTAGAGCTGTTCGATCACGGCTTGAGGTTTGAGGTGGAACTCACGCTCATCGTGGTCGTACTTGTAGGGCTCTTGCTTTTTCCAGGCGGCGAGCTGATCGAACCACGCTTGCCGGGCCGCGGGCTTGAGCAGGGGCAGCAGGAGTTCGAGGTTTTTGCGGGCGTCGCCCTCGACGCCGATGGTGACGGGCACGGCTTTGTTGATGTTTTCCGGGGCGATGTCGAAGTGGATGATGCCGCCGCGGCCTTGGGCTTCTGCAGCGCGGGCCGCGGGGGCGAACTTGGCGACGTTGCCGGTGACGCGGTCGTCGAAGCGAGCGCCGACGGACACCACGACGTCGGCGTGGTGCATGGCCCAGTTGGCGTAGGCCGCACCGTGCATGCCGAGCATGTCGAGGTTGTACTGGTCGTTGTTCTGGTCGAACGCGCCGAGTCCTTGGAGCGTGGTGGTGACGGGGATGTTGCCCGCTTCGACGCACTGCTTGAGGACGCCGGTCGCGCCCGAGAGGATCGCGCCTTGGCCGACGTAGAACAACGGCTTCTCGGCGGCGTTGATCATAGCGGCGGCTTTTTCGATTTCGCTGGACGTGCCCGCCTCGCGGATGTGGTAGCCGGGCAGGTGCGGCTCGGCGAAGACTTCTTCGTTGAGCACTTGGGCGGTGACGTCTTTGGGCAGGTCCACGAACACCGGGCCGGGTCGGCCGGTGGTGGCGATGAGGAAAGCCTGATTGATCGCGCGGGGGATGTCACGGACGTGTTTGACGAGCACGTTCCATTTGGTGCACGGCCGGGTGATGCCGGTCATGTCGGCTTCTTGGAAGGCGTCGGTGCCGATGGCCGCGGTGGCGACTTGGCCGGCGAAGACGATCAGGGGTGTGCCGTCCATGAGGGCGTCTTGGAGGGGGGTGACGGTGTTGGTCGCGCCGGGGCCGGAGGTCACCAGGACGATGCCGGGCTTGCCGGTGATGCGGGCGTAGCCTTGGGCCATGTGGCCGGCGCCTTGTTCGTGGCGGGCGAGGATGAAGTTGAACTGTTTGGATTCGTGGATGGCGTCGAAGACCGGGAGGATCGCGCCGCCGGGGTAGCCGA
>CAYPCC010000201.1:0-1544 GCA_964409095.1 uncultured Phycisphaera sp.
AATCTACCGATCAGCCCGCGATGCCTCTTTCTTCACCCCGGTGTTGCGCTTCGGAATTGAATCCGCCCGGTACCAATCGCGATGTCTGGCAATGCCCGGCCAACTTTGATGCACGGAACCACGCGACGGGGGGGCAGTTGGTTTACAAGCTCAACAATCAATCCTCTACCTACCCCCGAAAGTTCTTCGGTGAGACGTCTAGTTCCCCCAGCTACGCCGGCGCCGCCGGGGCAGACGGCCCAACGGCATCGAATCTGCAACCCAATCGGATCGACGAAATCGAGTCGGCTGGCCGCATTAATTTCCGTGATGTGCGAAGTTTGTCGAAAATCTGGATCATGAGCGACATCGATGGTGTGAATTTTGACGCAGCCAATTCGTCCGGCTCTAGCAATGCGTTGGATGGTTCGGTCGGCGGCGATTTCATCGACTTGCCCCACCCCCAACGATCTCGAAGTTACGTCTTTTTCGACGGTCACGCCGCCTCTCACGCCTTCGACGACCTCCCGGTTAACCCGTAAACGGCGGGTCGGAAACGACGCATTGCTGAGTCAATGATTGGGACAAATTTGCTCACGGCCCCGGCGACTCGATTTTGCAAATCGTCCATCGCTTTGACGCCGCCGACGATGGTCGTTCCCGCAACAACCTAAGCGGCCTAAGCGGCGTGGTTCTGATCGCACTTGGACACCACCGCCCCGTGGTTCGCTTATGCTATAGGCCTTGGCCTGATTCAAGCCTTAAGCAGCGTCCAACAATCCCCCCCATGAGTCAACCCTCCCCCGTCTCGGCTCCCGATTTCCCCCTCCGACGGGACGTCCGTATGCTCGGCTACGAGCTGGGCAAAGTCCTCAAGACCCATGGCAGTGAAGGGCTATACGAACTGGTCGAGGATATCCGGGCGTTAGCCAAAGCGCGACGCGACGGCGACCCCGAAGCAGACCACGCCCTGCGCGACCGCATCGCGTCGCTCTCCGAAATCGAGATGAGCGAGGTCATGCGGGCGCTTTCCTGTTTCTTTGACTTGGCGAACTTAGCGGAAGATCGGCACCGTGTGCGCGTGCTGCGGGAGCGGGAACAAGAGGTCTGGCCCGAACCGAGGCAACATTCGCTAGGCTCGGCCATCGTCAAGCTCGCTGAGCAAGGTGTCGCTGCGCACCAGATGCAGGCGATGCTCGACACGCTGGACGTGGACCTGGTCTTCACCGCCCATCCGACCGAGGCCAAGCGGCGCACGACACGGATGACCCTCGGTCGGCTGCGTGAAGACCTGATCCAGTACGACCGGCCGGACATGCTCCACCGCGAGCGGGACGAACTGATCCGACGCCTCCGCACCGACCTCGACTGTCTGTGGGAGACCGATACGCTGCGCCCCGAAAAGCCCACAGTGCTCGAAGAAGTCGATCGTTCGTTGTTCGTGGCCGACACGCTGTGGGAGATGGTGCCTCGGATGTATCACGCGACGCGGCGGGCGCTTGCCCGGGCCTACCCCCAGAACACGCCGACCCTGCCGGTGGTCACGCGCTTCGGCTCGTGGATCG
>CAYPCC010000201.1:1554-5153 GCA_964409095.1 uncultured Phycisphaera sp.
GCGGGGACCGGGACGGCAACCCGTTTGTCACGGCCGCGGTCACCCGCGAGACCCTCGTTCGGCTTCGCCGGGCCATCATCGACAAACACATCGATCAGTGTCGGCACCTCAACCGCGTGCTCAGCATCTCTGAAAAACACCACCCGGTCAGTGAACAAGTGCGCGCGATGGTCAACCATGCGCGAGATCATTGGCCCGAGGTCGCCGAGGCGATCAACCACATTAGCCCGCACGAAACTTACCGCCAGGCGCTGCGGGTGATCCGCCACCGATTGATCGCGTCGGGCCAAGTCGATCCGATGGCCGGGGGCAACGAGTTGGCCTACCTCGACTCGGCGGAGTTGGCGGATGACCTCGCGCCGATCGCGGATTCGTTGCGTGGCAACGGGCACGATGAACTGGCCGATGGGGAACTGCAGGGGTGGCGCGACCGCGTCGCGGTGTTCGGCCTGCACTTTGCCCGGCTGGATATCCGTGAAGACTCTCGGCAACTGCACCGCGCGATCGGCGAGGTGCTGGCGAAACTCGATCGGTCGATTAATTACGGATCGCTCGATGAGGCGGCACTGCAGTCCCTGCTGACCGGGCCGATCGCCAGCGGGGCGGCGGCGTTGGACTTGTCACATTTCACCCAACCCACGCGCAACACGGTCGAGCTGTTCGTGCTGCTCGAACACGCGGCGGTCCACCTGGGCACCGAAGCGCTGGGCGCGCTCATCATCTCAATGACTCACGCCCCCAGCGATGTTCTGGCGATGGCCTGGCTGGGGCGGTTGGCCGCGGCCATCGTGGGCCACGACCAACCCCGGGCGATGCTGCCCATCGCGCCGCTGTTCGAGACCATCGACGACCTCGCCAACGCCGACCAGATCCTCGAATCGCTGCTGTCCAACGAACCCTACCGTGCCCACATCGACGCGACCGGCGGGCGGCAGATGTGCATGGTCGGCTACTCGGACTCATGCAAAGACGGCGGCTACCTCGCCAGCAACTGGGGCCTCTTCGACGCCCAAATACGCTTGGCGAAAACCGCCAAATCACACGGCATCGGGTTGGTGTTGTTCCACGGCCGAGGCGGAGCCCTCGGACGCGGCGGCGGTCCCGCGGCCCGCGGCGTGCTCTCGCTGCCGCCCGAAGCGGTGGGCTACAAAGTCCGCATCACCGAACAGGGTGAAGTGCTTTCCGAACGCTACGACGACCCCGAGGTCGCCTTCCGCCACGTCGAGCAGGTCGCACAAGCGACGCTTTTGGTCTCGGCCCAGTCGGCGGAAACGGTTGACCCGGCGTGGATCAAAGCGCTCGAAACGGCGTCGATTGAATCGACCGCCTGCTACCGAGCGTTGCGTGACGACCCGGCGTTTCTCGCCTACTTCGACAAGGCCACGCCGATCAACACGATCGAAACCCTGCCGATCGGCTCGCGTCCCAGCCGACGTGGTGCAGCCCGCGAACTCAAAGGCCTCCGCGCGATTCCTTACACCTTCGCCTGGACGCAAAACCGTCATCTGCTCACCGGCTGGTACGGCTTGGGCACCGGCCTGAGCGGGATCCATCTTGACACCCGCCGGGCGATGTTCGAGGGTTGGCCGATGTTCCGCGGGATGATTCACAATGCTGAGCTCGCGTTGGCCAAGTGCGATATGCAGATCGCGCTGCACTACGCCGAGCTCGTCGGCGACGGGCGGGCGATGCGGCTGTACGACGCCATCGAAGCCGAGTACACCCGCACCTGCGCGATCGTGCTGTCGACCGCCGACCGCAACGAGCTGCTCTCCGGAATCGATTGGCTTAAGCAATCGGTTCAAGTCCGCAACCCGTACCTCGATCCGCTCAACCTGATTCAGATCGAGCTGATGCGACGCGGCGTGGACCCCCAAGGCGACCTGCTGCGGCAAAGCGTCCAAGCCATCGCCGCGGGCCTGCGCACCACCGGCTGATCTTGCCCAGGAGAAACTAGTCCACGCAAGTGTTTTGATGCTCAATGGCGTCGATCTTCAAAGCGTAATGTGGGTTGGAACGCATCCTTGGATAGACCCACCACGCCCAACTCCTTACCGCAAACAAACGGTGCCGTTGCCTTAGAAAACTCCGCAAAAAATCAGGCAGAACAACCGAGTGGTTTTCATCTTGGCTCATGGTTTGGGGTTGATGTCGTCAAGATAGTGAGCGAGGTGGCTGGCAGGGAATAGCTCTCGATATGACCCTCATGGATCGGGATGATTCCCAAATCGGTCATGGGTTGGTTGAAGCTCTCGGCATCGCTGCGCAAATACCGATACACGTTAGCCTGGGTCCCGGTAAGCCCGTGCAGGTCCGCCCGAACCGGGTGGGTTTGGCGGTTGATGATCATTAGCACGGTCGAGCCGTCGTGGTGAAATGAGACGCAGTCCTGGCGATGGCTGGCAAGTTGCGCGGCCTTGGATTCGCCTTGGATCAAGTCGTTTTCGCTGGACGTGACCCGACGCACGGTGGTGCCTTTGCCCGCCGGGGCGTTGGTCCAGAGTTTCTGAAATACATAATAGAGCGGGCGCAGTTGGAGGTTCTTCCCGTCGTCGTGGATAAGATTACGCCGTGTGCCGGAGAACCAGTTGTCTTCGGGTTTACTCGACCATTTTTCAGAAGCGACTTTGGAACTGTACGCCTCGGCTTCGATACGCGGACCTTCGTAGATCTCAAACCAGTCCATCCACGCCTCCCGCCAGTGCTCGGGGGAGTCAAACTTGAAGTACAGCGTTTGATTGCCGGACGCATTTGCGAGGTCCAAGGACTCGATCGTGAATGTATGTTTCGTGATCTGCTGCATGGCAAGCGAGGCGATCGGCGGGGCGTCTGGAGAGCCCGCGTGCACCGTCATCGTCATTTTTTTACTATCTGCACCCAAACGAATTTTCATGAGTCGGGGGTTGGCTCCCAGGTTGATGTTCTCGTAGACCAAAACGTCGGTCGGGCGGATGCGTCCCACTTTTTGTCCGGACTCCGCCGGGCCGTCGGGTAAGGTGTAGCCTTTCCAGACCATCCAGTTGAACCAGCCGTTGAAACCAATGCTGGAGATGTCACGGTTAAAGTGGTTAAAGGTTTCGGTGAGGACTTCCCAGTCATTGAAAGTATGTTCGTGACGGGTTTCCCACTCGGTCATCCAGACTTCTTTGCCGGTGGATCGGAAAATTGTATTGAGGTCTTCGAGAAACCCCGGATTGCGTTGGTAGATGCCGCTGTGGAGGTCGTAGGTGTGCGTAGAGATGATGCTTAAAGCGCTCTGGAGTTCTGGTGACTGCCAGTACGCACCTCCGGGGGCAAGGCCCAGCAGGTTGACGGTCCCCTTTTCCCAATCGCCTTGCCCAGCCCCGCCGACGGCAGCCCCGCCTTCATCCCCAATGACTTTGACCTGCGGATAGCCAGCCGCGTCGAGGGCTTTGCGCAGCTCAACAATAGCGGTACGAATCTGCGGCCCGCGGTAAATGCATCCGGGGTATGTGGGTGGTGGCCAATCGGGCTCGTTCTGTGGACTAATACCCAACGGCAGCGGAACGCCCTCACTGTCGAGCCACTTCACCAAACCCGCCAGCCACTCAGCGACTTTGGGTTCGTACCCTTCTTTG
>CAYPCC010000202.1:0-5152 GCA_964409095.1 uncultured Phycisphaera sp.
GAAGGAAGGAAATTCGCGGAAGGTTTGGGTTTGGGGGTTGAGGGCTAGGCCGGCGGCGGAGGTGAAGGTGCCGAGCTGGAATTCGTAGTCGTTGCGGGTGTCGATGAGGGTGACGTCCGGGTCGTCGAGAACCTTGTTCCACTCCTCGGGATCGACGTAACGGCCGGTGGTTTCGGGATCAACCGGCGAGATGCCGGGGGTGCCCATGGTGACGATTTCTTTTTTGAGGCGGACGCGGGCTTTACGGAAGGGCGGCTGGTCGGCGGCGGACCATTTGACGTCGAGGTCGGCGAACCGCCCCCGGAATTCGGGGTCGGTTCGGAGCGTGTCGATAAAGGCGTGAAGGTTTGCCGGCGGGCCGGCGAGGGTGCCGTTGATCCCTTCGGTGGCGAGTAGGAGCGTGCCGCAGAGTCCCGCGTCGCGGAGCCGGTTTTGCAACGGCGTCTGCATCGACGCGGGGTCGGGTAGGCGGACAAAGCGGTAGAGGGCGGCAACGGCGAAGGCGGGGGGCATCAAGTGATTCTACCGATCACAGCGCGGGTGGGTTGTTTCGAGTGGGCAAAATGAAAACCCACGCTGCAACCGCGTGGGCTTCCATGTGGTTTGGTTTTTTGGAGTCGAGGCTTAGTTGTTGGTGACGACTTCGGCTTGGCGGCGACGACGGGCCGAGAGGGCGGCGAGGCCCAGGAGGCCGGCGGCGGCGGCGGAAGGGGTGGGGACGGCGTGGCCTTTGACGCCGGCGACTTTCCATGCGTCGTGGTTGCCGGTGGCTTTGAAGCCGATGCTGTCGCCGGTGTAGTCGAGGCCGGTCAGGTCGAGGTGAGCGACGCCCCACTTGTTGGCGACCGACGAGAGGTTGTGCCAGCCAAGATTGTTGCCGTCGGCGTCGACGACGGTGACGCCTTCGCAGTACTTATCGACGTAGGTGAAGATCGCACCGGTGATTTTGAACGGCGAGCTGAAGTCCAGCCAGAGGGTGTCGTCGTGGCCTTTACCGTCGACAAAGTGTTGGTCGCCGGTGGTGCTGTAGGTCTTGGTTTGACCTTTCCAGTTCTTGTAGGTTTTGACGTGGTTGGTCACGCCGAGGCCGTTGCTGTATTGGCCGACGTGGGCCGAATGTTCGTGGTTCTTGTTTTTGGAAGCGGTGGCGTGGGCGGTGATGGTTACGTCTTCGTGGACGAAGGTGTGGGTCTTGGCGAGTCCGCCGTTGCCGCGGAGGTCGTAGGTCTTGGCGGTCGAGCCGGCGTGGGCGGCGGGGGCCGCGAAGGCGAAGGCGGCGGCGGCGGTCAGTGCGAGAGTCGGCAGGAGAGTCTTCATGTTCAATTTCCTTTTGCGAGTTCGGGTGATCGAGGTCCGGGGTGCAAGACAGCCCCCGCCAACTGGCGGTGTGTGGGCTTCGGAATTTTTGAGTGGGTCCGTCGGCAACATTGCCGACTCGATGACGCCACCCCCGAGGTTGAATGGAAAACTATCACGGCGCCGGCGAAACGCGACTCGCCGACACGGATTTTCGTCGATTTTTTCTTAGACCAACGCCCACGGGCCGGACGCTTCGCACGACCGTTACAGACCGAAGCCCCGCGCTCGATTTACCGGACCCAAGCGCGGGTTTGGCCTAGTCGGCGTGGGTGAGCCAATGGATTCTCGCGGGTATCGACGAGCAGAACGGTCGGGCTATTCGCCTACCCGCGTCGAGGATTTCGGCGGGTGGCGGGCGAACGGGGTGACGTCGACTTGGCCGCGAGGGAAGACGAGCCGGGGGTGGGCGATGGGGCGGGTGTCGCGGCGGGCGAAGCGTCTTCGGAAGAATCCGGGGCGTCGGTTGGCGGGGATGAGGGCGAGATCGCTTCTTTACCGCCGTCGTGTTCGTCGTCTTCCTGAGCAAAGCGGCCGAAGATCATCCGGCCGGCCGAGGTCTGCAGGGTGGACGTCACCACGAGATCGCAGTGGTGGCCCAGGTGCGACCGGCCGCCCTCGACCACGACCATCGTGCCGTCGTCGAGATAGCCCACGCCCTGGGTGCCCGACTCGCCGGGCTTGACGAGTTTGACGTGCAGGTGTTCGCCGGGCAGGACGACGGGCCGCAGCGCTTTGGCCAGGTCGTTCATGTTGATCACATCCACGCCGCGGAGGGTGGCGATCTTGTTGAGGTTGAAGTCGTTGGTCATGACGCGGGCTTTGAGCTCTTGACCCAGCGTGATGAGCTTCTGATCGACGTTAGCGCCCTCGGCGTCCTTCTCTTCGATATGGACATCGATCAACGTCGAGTCTTGCAGTTTTTGCAGGATGTCCAGGCCTCGGCGGCCGCGGGAGCGCTTGATTTTGTCGGCCGAGTCGGCGATGAGTTGCAATTCATCGAGCACAAACTTCGGCACGATCAGCGCGTTCTGCATCATCTTGGTTTCGATGATGTCGAGGATCCGGCCGTCGACGATCACGGAGGTGTCGAGCAGTGTCGGTCGGTTGCCGCGGATTTCCTTGGCGAACTCGACGTAGGGGATGACAAAACGGAAGTCGTCTTTGGTTTGGATGACCAGGGAAATGGCGATGTAGCAGGTGATGATGCCGATGATGACTTTGATGCCGCGCAGGAGGTTGCCGAAGGCCTCGACGCGGGCGATCTGGGCGTCGTAGGCGGCGACGCGGGCGTCGAACTGGATTTTCTGCTCGGCGTTGAGCGACTGGAACTCGGTCTCGGTGATGGTGGGCGCGACGCCGTCGATGGTGGGCTGGGTGTAGGCCCCGACCAGATCGACGACAAACGACAGGGCGTAGGCGACCACCAGACCGGCGATCAGGCCGAGGAACACCCCGGAGATCGACGAAAGTTTTTTATTTTTCGAGCCGGTGTCCAGCGCGATGACGATGACGGCGATGGCGATGGCGATGCCGATGATCGCCGCGATCGGGCCAAAGCCCAGCCCCGCTTGAGCCTGGAACTCTTGGCCCACAAATAGCGAAATGACGGCGGCCACCAAGACCAAGAAAGCGCCGCGGAGGATGAACAGGATCATGTCGGAATTCCTTTGCCCGGGGTCGGCCTGAAGAAAGGGGGGTATACGCGGAAAACGCGGGGTATGGCGGCCGACAAATTTATAGCTAAAGCATAGGGCTTCGAGCCGGGGTGTCTACCGGCAAGGCGGTTCGGGGCCGGAGAGTGGCGTTTGCCGGGGAACGCTGGTGCGGTTATCGTTCGTGGCTCGGCCGAGGTGACTCACCCGGCCCCCAACGCCTTGCTGGAGAGGCGGCCGGGCCCGATGCACGGGTGGGCTCACGAATCGGGTCAGGCCTTGACCGGAGCAGCCCTAAGTGTCGTCGGCCCGGTGCCGTCGGTGTCCTGGCCGTCTCTCCACGGGGCGTTTGCGGCGATGCCGCGAATCGCAGGGATGAGTGAACAGTTCGCAGTGATGAGTGCTGCGACCGCTTCGTCGCTATCATGCCCCAAGCGCATCACTGTTCACTATTCACTCATCACTGAGTCATGGCCTACACGGTTCTAGCCCGACGATACCGCTCCCAGTCCTTCGGCTCCGTCGTCGGCCAAGAGCCTATCGCGTCGACCCTCATCAACGCGATCAAGTCCGAACGCGTCGCCCACGCCTACCTGTTCTGCGGCACCCGCGGCGTCGGCAAGACGTCGATGGCCCGCATCTTCGCCCGGGCCCTCAACGCCCCGGCCACCGTGGACGACGCCCCGCTCGCCCCCCCGGAAGCGGGCGTCGAGTACCCCGAGCAAGACGTACAAGAGCGCATGGCCACCGCGATCATGCGCGGCGAAGACCTCAACGTCATCGAGATCGACGGGGCCAGCAACAACTCCGTCGATCAGGCCCGCCAACTCATCGCCAACGCCGGGCTCTCGCCCACCGCCAACGCGCTCTACAAAATCTACATCATCGACGAAGTCCACATGCTCTCGGGCGCGGCGTTCAACGCGCTGCTCAAGACCATGGAAGAGCCGCCGTCGCACGTCAAATTTATTTTGTGTACGACCGAGCCGCACAAGGTGCCGCCGACGATCCAGTCGCGGTGTCAGCGGTTTGATTTCCGCAACATCGCCACGGCCAAGATCGCGGATCACCTCACCGAAGTGTTGAAAAACGAAAAGGTCGAGGCCGACGGCGAAGTGGTCTGGCAAATCGCTCGTTTGGGCAACGGCTCGATGCGCGATGCGCTGTCCTTGATGGACCGCTTGCTCGCCACGGGTGAGTCGCCGCTGAGCGCCAAAACCCTGCAAGACATGCTCGGCTTGCCGGATGCCGAGTTGATCGCCGGGTTGATCGAGGCGTTTGCCCGGGGCGACGTCAAGGCCTCGCTGACGTCCACCGCCGACCTGCTGGGCCGTGGCATCGGGCAAGACCAACTGATCGAAGTGATCATCGAGCGATTGCGTCAGCTCATGTTGATCGCGGCCTGCGGGGCGGAGAGCGACTTGATTGAGTTGTCCGAAGACGCCAAGCCCCGGGCCGCCGAGCAGGCCAAGCGGTTTGATGCGCCGGGTCTGGTGCACATGATCGCGTTGTGCGAAAACCTGCACCGCCACGCCAAGTCGTCGAGCAATCCGCGGGCGCTCTTGGACGCGACCGTGGTGAGGTTGGCGTTGGCCGAGAAGATGGCGGATGTGAGTGCGGTCCTCGCGGGCGGGGCGTTGCCCGCCTCACGGGACGTTGAAAAAAAAAAGTAATTGAGGGTCGCCCGCCGGTCGCGGCGGCCCCCGCCCGATCGGGTTCGCCCCACGCCAAGCCCCGAGCGGCCGCCGCCCCCACTCCCCAAAACCCAACACCCAACGCCCCACTGCCCCTCGGCGATCCCGCCGCGGTCTGGCGGGCGGTCCTCGACGCGGTGGGTCAATCCAACGCGGCGGCGTGGATGGACCACTTCCGGCTGCAATCCATCGACACCTCGACCCGCCCCGCCGTGGCGCTCGTCGCCCCAACGATGACGTTTTCCGGCGGCGCTGGCAACGTGGCGACGGGGCCAAGGCTTCAACGCGTTGCCGACACGATCACGCAGTTGGTTGGCCAACCGGTCCGGGCCGAGTTGGCCCCTTCCCGGCCCGGCCAAGACGCCGACCGCGGCCGCTCGGGCCCAACGTCGACGCCAATGTCTGGCGGTGGAACTTCCGGGGGGGGGGCGGGGGTGATAATCGTGA
>CAYPCC010000203.1:0-5136 GCA_964409095.1 uncultured Phycisphaera sp.
GGTGACGCGCATCGTGCCGATCTCCGCGCTGACCGCCCCGCCGACGCGGCCCGCGATCATCACCGCCGCGAGCACGGGGCCGATCTGTTTGACGACCGACAGCGCGATCACGCCGCCGAGTTTGTTTTCCTGGCCGATGGCTTCGAACTGCCCGTAGGTTTCGAGGCCGATGACCGCGCCAACGAACATGCCCACCAGCATGACCACGGGGATGCTGCGGACGCCGATGGTGAAGAGTTGGGGCAAGAGCAGGTGCAGTCGTCCGTAGCCTGCGGGTTTGCGGATGGTCCAGTAGGCCCATTGGCCGCAGAACCGCGAAAACTCGCCGAAGCCCGCGACGCGGTCGGTGAGGGTCATGCCGAGGTGGGTCAGACGGTCAGCCATCATCCTTGAGCCACCTCGATCCCGAACCCGCAGAATAGTTTAAACGAATGTGCCGCCAAATCGTGGGAGTGCGCCATGAGATTGGGACACCGTTTTCGCAGCGGCTTCCGGAGATTCCACAGATCACGCAGATTCCGGGGATTCCGGGGATTCCGGAGATTCCGGGGATCTCGGGGATTCCGGGGGGGGGTGGGGGAAGGGTGACCGACGGGATTCGAACCCGCGACCCTCGGGATCACAACCCGATGCTCTAACCAACTGAGCTACGATCACCAACTTGGAACGGACAGGTCATACGACACGCCGTGTCCAGCCCCAAAGAATATCCCCACCGCCGCAACGGTGTCAAACATCGCACCGGTGGCGTTTTTGATCGCCATCAAATCGTCCGACGTTTGCTCGGCTTGGCGCGGACAGATACGATAACCCCTCTTGTGTGTGTCGCTCGTCGATGCACCATCGAGTCGTTTTGTGACCCTTCCGAAAGCAGACCCCATGAAGCCCGACGCCTCGCCGCACTCGATCTGGACCACTCTCAGCCTCGTCGGCCTCCTCGTCGCCACCCTGCTGGCCGTGGGCTGCAACAAGGGCGGGCAAGGCATCTTCCCGATGATCGCGTATTCCGACGACGGCGACTTCTTGCCCAAGCCCTCGGGCGCGGGCCTCGTGATGGCCCCGGATGCCGAGATTCCAGATGTGCCCCGGCCCGTCGGCTTCGTCGGCGTACCGTCTAAGAGCACCAGCAGCGTCGACCCGCTCACCGGGATCCGCACCGTGTATCACGTCTACCAAGGACGCTCGAACACCCAAGATGCTGCCGCGTATTTCCGCCGCAACCTCGACGACTTCGGCTGGAAGCTCGACGGCTTCGACACCGGCGACCCCCGCGCCACGCTCCAGTCCTACGTCAAAGGCCCCGAACAACTCCGCATCGCCATCACCGGCGACAAGGGCATCACCACCCTCGCCGTGACTCTCAGCCCCGTCGCCCCGGTTACGCCGTAAGCCCCCGCCTCTCACTTTTAAAATCACTTCGACCGCCCCGACGCGGCCCGGAATCGCTCCACTATGGAAACGCCCCCCAAAGCCACCCCGCCGCAAAACGCCCCGGCCCCGCAACCCCAGGAACTGGAAACCCAAGGCGAATTCTCCAGCTTCTTCAGCGACATCAAGGCGTTCTACGATAAGCTCGGCACGCCGGTCGTCGGCGTCCTCGCGATCGCCGCCATCATCTTTGCCGGGTACAACCTGATTACCAAAAACCGCGAAGCCGCCCTGCAAAACGCCTGGCTGGACCTGTCGCTATCCAACAGCCCCGATTCGCTGGAAGTCTTCATCGAAGACACTAAAAACGACGCGGTCCGCACCGTCGCTCACCTCCGGGCGGGCGATTTGCTGCTCGCCGAGTCGCGTACGGCCAACGAAGAAGACGCCGCCGCGATCCTCGCCACCGCGGCGACGCACTACCAGTCGGCCCTCGACGAAGCGCCCCACCTCATCTACGAGCTCAACGCCCTCGACGGCCTGGCCGTAATCGCCGAGTCGCAGTACGACACCACCAAGGCCAGCGAGCTTTACGGGCAGATCAAAACCAAAGCGGCCGGCGAGTTTCCGTACTGGGTGAGTCTCGCCGAGAACCGCTTGGCGTTGTTACCCGAGTTGTCCGAAGTGGTGGTGTTCGCCCCCGAAGCAGTCGAAGCGAGCCGCGAAGCTACGGACGCCGTTGAGCCGGCTGGGGCCGACGCCACCGGCGAAGCCGGCCCCGCGGCCATCGGCGGCGTGGACCTCGATACGCCGTTCGAGCTCGCCCCGGCCGAGGAAGCCGAGTCTCCCGCCGCTCCGGAGTAATCCCGCTCGCCCGGTTCCCGTTCCGCCCGTTCCGGTCACGACGCTTTGCCATGACCGCCGAAGACGCTGAACAACCCGCCCCCGGAAGTGCCCCCGGAAGTCCGCCCGGCACTTCCCCAGGCCCGGCCCCCGACCGCGAAATCGACCTTGATGCGCGGTACGAGGCGACGACCCTCGAAGAACTCGAAGAGGCCGGGGCTGAGCACCGGATTTACGAGCTCAGCAACGACTCCAAGCAGCGGCTGGATGTCTTTCTACACAACCGCCTCAAGGGCATCAGCCGCAACCAAATCCAAAAGCTCATCGCGCTCGGCGGCGTCACCGTCAACGGCAAAAACGTTAAGCCCTCGCTCTCCTTGCGCGAAGGCGACCGCGTCGAGGTCATGGTCCCGCCCAAGCCCGCGGTCGATGTCCTGCCCGAAGCCATCCCCCTGCACATCCTCTACGAGGACCACGACATGATCGTCGTGAACAAGCAGGCCAACTTCATCGTCCACCCCGCCCGCAAGTACAAAACCGGCACCATGGTCAACGCCCTGGCCTACCACCTCGCCCACCCCGGCTACAACGCACCGCCCCCGGAAGCTCAAGGCAAGGCTAAAAGTGGGGGCAGCCTGTCGGACGTCGGCAAAGAAGACAAACGCCCCGGCGTCGTCCACCGCCTCGACATGAACACCACCGGCGTCATCATCTTCGCCAAGCAAGAAACCACCCACTGGCTCCTCGCCAAACAATTCGAGGACCGCACCAACCTCAAGTGCTATCTCGCCCTCGTCCACGGCTGCCCCGACCCGCCATCCGGTGCGATCAATCAGCCACTGGGCAAACACCCCACCATCCGCGAGGGCCACGCCGTGCGCAACGACGCATCGGGTAAAGAATCGCTGACGTTTTACCGGGTGCGTCGCCGGTACCGGGGTTACTCGTTGATCGAATGCGAGCTCAAGTCCGGACGGACCCACCAGATCCGCGTCCACCTGTCCTACCACGGCTTCCCCATCGTCGGAGACCAACTTTACGGCGGCGAAACCGTCGGCCCCCCGGAATTGGCCGATCCCCCTATTGCTGCGGGATCACGGCCGAACCTCAACTTCGCCCGGACCAAGGCCGAGGGTCAAAAAATCGAGGCCGCCGCCGCCGAGCGCGCCGCGACCGGCGAACTGGTCATGGGCACGCCCGCGCTGCACGCAGCGCTCTTGCGTATCCAACACCCCGTCACCAAAAAACCGCTCACCTTCACCGCCCCGCTGCACTCGCCGATGCTCGACATCGTCCGCGAACTCGAAGCCAACCACCGCCCCCCCGATGGCCAAGTTCAAGCCATCACCGACGGCACGCACATCGACCTAACGCAAGCTCTCCCCGGCATCGACCTGTCTTGAGACATCCACTACTTCCGACAAGCTGCGCATCTGGTAGCCGCGGGCTTCGGTGACTTCGATTAATTTACGCAGCGCGGTGAGCGTCCGTTCTCCGCGGTCGGCCTGCTCGCCGATGCCTTCGTGCAACACGAGGATCGCCCCGGGGAACGCGGCCCGGCCGAGCTGTTTGCCGTACGTCGCGGGCAGGTGCAGAAACGTGTCCCACGGCATGAACGAGGCCATCGCAAACGTAGGCTCGTAACCGGCCTCGACGACCAAAGGCAGCATCAGATCGGGTTCAAAATTGCCGCCCGCGGTACGGAACCAACGCGGTTCGACGCCGAACTCGCGCAGCCGTTCGTCGGCCCGGCGAAACGTCGCGGCGAACTCGGATTCGTTCAGCGATACGCTCGGCACATCCGCGGTGGTGTGGTTGCCCAGCTCGTGGCCTTCGTCCAAGATCCGTTGGACCGACGCCAAGCCGGCATCGCCCATGGCATCCATGTGGTCGGCGTGGATGAAGAACGTGGCGGTGATGTCGTGCTCGGCGAGCAGATCGAGGATGGCGTCGGTGTGGGCTGACGGCCCGTCGTCGATGGTCAGGGCGATGAGTTTGTCTTCGCCGACGTCGATGCGGAACGTACCCTCGGGCCCGATCGCTTCGGCGATGGGCAAAAGGGCGATTTGAATTTGGCCGCACGCGGGCATCAGCAGCACGCTCAGAAACAACAGCACCGCCCCAAGTTTTAGCCAGCGCCGCTTACGCCGCCGCGGCTTGCGGTTACGGGTTTCGGCGGTAGGCTCGTCCGGGTTTTCGCTTGCGGTTGGCGTTGGCTCAGCCATCGGCTTTGCCCGGTGCGATCCACGGCACGTCCGCCACGCCGCCTAGCTGGTTCGCCCGGCGGGCCATGGCGAACAGCAGGTCGCTCAGCCGGTTGAGGTAAATGATGACGTGGTCGCCGATGGGTTCCATGGTCGCCAGCGCGACGCATAGCCGCTCGGCCCGCCGACACACGGTGCGCGCGACGTGAAGCCGGGCCGCCAACTCGGTCCCGCCGGGCAGGACAAAATGTTGCATCGCGGGCACGGGTTCGCAGACCGCGTCGATCCACTGTTCGAGTTCCGCGACTTGTGTTTCGCCGACGCGGGGTACCGACGAGCTTCGGCCGGTCTCGTTGCCGTGTTCGTCGAGTTCGCCGTGGGGCGTGGCGAGGTCGGCCCCGATCTCAAACAGCCGGCTTTGGATCGAGGTCAACGGCCCAAGCAATTCATCCGGCCCGCCGGTCGAGACGACCAAGCCGATGACGCTGTTGAGTTCGTCTGCCGTGCCGTAGGCTTCGACGCGGAGGTTGTGTTTGCCGATGCGCTGGCCGCCGTAGAGGTCGGTGAGTCCGGCGTCGCCGCGTTTGGTGTAGAGCTTCATCGCAGCATGATAGGGCTTGAACGCCGCGTTGGCCGGGCGTTTTTGTGGTGTTTCCGAACCGAATGCCGCGAGTTTTTTGATCCTGCGCCAGACAAGGCCTAAACTGCTTTGTTCGCCGCA
>CAYPCC010000204.1:0-5123 GCA_964409095.1 uncultured Phycisphaera sp.
CTATGAGGCGCGGGGTGCAAGGGGTTAATCGAAGGTCTCACATCCTCAACGTCGAAAAAAATAAGGCATCTCAGCGCCGCAAACTATCGGGGGAAGCCTGATTCGCGGTAGCGCCGTCCCCGATTTGATCCGCCGACACATCTCGATAACTCGGCGGGATCGGCTCACGCGACGACCCCGGCGACGCGCAACCCGACACATACGCAACCGCGCACAACAACGCCCCCAACACCACAATCACCCGCAGAAGACGGGACAGCCGACGCTTGCGATAAGCCTTATGCCCCGCCGGCGACGACCACCATTTGATCAACACACTCATGCCCCAAATGTAGAGCAGGCCGAACCCCGCCGCTATCGGGTCAAGCCTGAACTCGGCGGCCGATGACCCGGCGATCGCTCAGTCGTCCAACTGCGTCAGACCCTCGCGGATCGCAAACTTGGTCAGGTCGGCGATGCTGTTGGTCTTGAGCTTCTGCATGATGTGCTGGCGGTGGGTCTCGATCGTCTTGACCGATACGAACAGGTCGCTGGCGATCTCTTTGGTCGCACGGCCCTCGGCCATCAGCTGCAAGACCTCGCGCTCCCGAGGCGTAAGGCTTTGAAACAATTCCGAACCCGACGACCGATCGTCCCGCACATAATCATCGACGACCACTTGGCCCACGGCCGGGCTGACGTAGGTCTTGCCCCGCAGCACCGTCTCGATCGCGGTGCGCAGCTCGTCAAACGCCGACTCTTTGAGCAGGTACGCCGACGCCCCGGCCTGGAACATCCGGCGGACGTAACGGCCATCCGACAACATCGACAACGCCACCACCTTCACGCCCTCGGCCGCATCGGTGACTTGCTTGGCCGCGTCGATGCCGTTGAGGTCGGGCATCCCGATATCCATCACCACCACATCGGGTTTGAGCTGGGCCGCCAGCGACACGGCTGTACGCCCATCGCCCGCTTCGCCGACCACCTCATAACCGTCCAACGCCTCGAGCAAAGCGCGGACCCCTTCTCGAACCATCTGATGATCATCGACCAACAAAATACGCACGTTGTTCAAAGCAGAAACCTATCGAACGGCCTCGGCGGCCATGGCCTCCCCGGCCACCCAATAGTTTAGTGATTTTTCAACGGCACGACGATCGTCGCCCGCGTCCCGACCCCACCACCACCACCACCGGACCCGGCCCCGGCCCCGGAAGCACCCCCGGAAGCACCTCCCGCTGCACGGGTCGACGAATCGGATGGCGACGCCACGGCCGACCCGCTCGGCTCGCTCTCGACGCGCAGCGAAGCCCCGAAATGCGACAACCGCTCCCGCACACTCAGCAGGCCAAACCCGCCCTCGCCGATGGGCGTCCGCTCCAGTTCGGCCACGTCGAAGCCGCGGCCGTCGTCTTCAACCCGAACCTCCATGCCGTCGTTGACCCGCCGGGTACTGACCCGCAGGTGTTCCGCCCCCGCGTGTTTGAGCGCGTTGGTGATCAGTTCGCGGACGACCTGAAACAGCAAGACCTCTACATCGGTCGGCAACGGCTTGGGCTCGTCATCGTCTTCAAACGTGCAGACCAACGGCGCGTGACGCTGGGCGGTCTGCTCGACGAGGCTCGCCAGCGTCGGCACCAAACCCAGCTCGTACAACATCGGCGGGCTCAGCTCGAACGTCAGGCTGCGCGTCGCCGCGATCGCCTCGGCGACCAGGCCGATGGTGTCGGCCAGCCGTTCTTTGGCCTGCGCATCCTCGGTCTTGGCCGCCTCGCTGGACAGCCGCATCTTCATCACCGCCAGCAATTGGCCGACGTGGTCGTGTAGCCCGATCGCTAAACGGTGGCGCTCCCGCTGCTCGGCCAACGCGACCTCCGACGCCAGCGATCGCAGTTGGCGGTTCGTCGCATCGAGTTCGGCCGTGCGCTGCTCGACGCGTTGACGCAGTTGACTCTCGACCAGTTGCCGCACCGCCAACTCCCGGTCCATCGCCAGCCGACGCTCACGCGCGGTCTGCAAAATACTCTGCGCTTGCGAAAACTCCAGCCCCACTCCCGCGATCGCCAACACGCCCTGCCCCCCCACCCGCAGCGCAATCGCTTCGAGCTGATGATCCACCCCCTCCAGGTCCGGCTCCGCCCACACCTCCGACCGCAACACCCCCGGAATCGCCCCCGGAACCGCCCCCGGAACCGCCCCCGGATCCGGCCCCGGGAAAGCCCCCAACCGTTCATCGGTTTTACGCCAATGCGCTTTCGCTTCGTCGAGAAAAAAGGCTAAAAACGTAAACGCCGCCGCCGGATCGCACACCCCGTCGGCCGAGCAGCCAAACGACTCGGCCCACGCCGGCACCTCGCCCACCCACACAAACCGCTCCTCCCCCGCCTCGGTGGCCAGGTCCTGCGCCACCACCAGCAGCCCCATCGCGTGGACCACGCTCGATAGCAACGACGCCTGATTCACGCCATCACCCCGCGGGCCAACAGTTCAAACCCTTCGTTCACGGTGTCCCCGGTCTTGGCGCTGGTGCGCAGCGTTGCGATCGCTTTTGCACGCAGCCCCAGGCAGTCGCTCGATGTATCGCCGATGGCCCACTGGTCAATGAGGTCGGCTTTGTTGAGCACCAGCACAAACGGCAAGTCGCCGACCTCGTGCACGACCCGGCGGTGCAGCAACAACGCCGTCTCCAACGTGTCCGGCCGGGTCCCGTCCACCACCAATAAATACCCCGAACTCCCGCGGAGGTAGCGCATCTGCACCGTGACAAAATCGTCTTCACCCGCCAAGTCCCAGAGGATCAGCGACAACGGTTGGCCGTCGAGGTCGACGGTTTTTTTGTCGATTTTGACGCCGATGGTGGATTGATAGTTTTCGGAGAAGATGCTTTTGACGTACCGGCTGACCAGGCTGGTCTTGCCGGTGGCGAACGCACCGAGCATACAGATCTTGCGTGATTCCATGGCGTTTCCTTGACCGTCACCGAAAGACCCGTCGCATTGTACCGCAGGTCACTGCGAACTCGCACGCGGTTCGACGTTGAACGTCACCCGCCGGTTTTGCGGCTGCGCTTGGCCCGGGGCGTCGTCGGCGACCCTCGGCTCGGACGAGCCGGCCCCACGCAGCACCATCGGGATCGGCGGATCGAAGCGCGGCTCGAGGTCGGCCGCCACCGCCGCGGCCCGCGCCTCGCTGAGCCGCAGGTTGGCCGCCGCGTCGCCCACCGCGTCCGAGTGGCCGACGATCTCAACGATCAACGCCAAGCCCAACCGCCCGGCCAAATCGCGGGCTGCGCCCAAGTCGGCCACCAGTCTTCGGTGCGTCTCGCGCTGCCGACTCAGGTCCAACGTGCTGCCCTCAGGCATCGCAATCACCGTGGACTCGATCCGTTCCAAACGCTCTTGCAGTTCGCGTCGGTCGTCCAGATTCACCACGCCCTCGTCGCGGTATCCCTCGCCCCAGCCGCCGAGATGAGCGTCCGCCACGCGGCGGGCCGACACGATCCAGTCCCGCGACGCTTCGCCCACCGCCACCATCACCTCGCCCTCGGCCCGCAGCGTCACCGTAAACGGCGGGGCCAACAGCGACTCGGCTACCTCCAACCGCGACGGCTCCACGCTCCGCGACTCGGCCTCGGCCTGGACCGGCGCTGCTTCGTTCAACGCCAAGGGCAGCGCACTGGCGATCGGATAAAAATCCCAGCGCTGCACCACTTCTTCCGGATCGATCCCCGACGCGCTCAAAATCTCGTGCGCCAATCCCGCCGCCGCGGGGCTCGCCAACCCCCGCACCGACGATCGGCCCCACCAATTATGGTCCGCCTCAACCAGCATCAATCCCGCCAGGTTTTCCAATCGCTCCACGTACCGCGCCCACCGCAGGTTCGACGACGCCCCCGCCCACAAGCCCCAGCCCACAAGCCCCAACGCCGCCACCACAAGGATCAAAAACGCCGGCGACACCTTCCGCTTCGCCCCCGGCTGCGCGGCACTCACCAGGCATCGCCGCAGCATCGGCTCGGCCGCCGCAGTGGTCGAGTCGTCGCCCTCGAACGCTTCAAACAGCCCGCCGTGGAGCCGGTGCAGGTCTTCCAACACTTTTTGAAACATCTCGCGCAGGTCCCCCGGGGCCGACCCCCGCACCGCGCCGGCCAAGACCGCGTGCGGCCCGCGTTCGACCCACACCGTTACCCCGCCGACCTGCATCGTCTGCAGCCCCGTCCGCTCGTCGGTGTCGAACGAGTCGCGGACAAACTCGTTGATCGCGGTGAACATGCCCGACACGAGCTGCTCGTCCCGCGACACGATGCCGTCCGCCGCGACGTGGCCCATCAGCAAACCCGACTCGGCGTGGATCAAAAACACCTGCTCCACCCGGTAGCGCAGCGTGTTGAGCAGCACCACCTCCGCGAACGGCTTGCCCGTCCGCGCCGCTTCGAGCCGCCACTTGAGCGACTTGACCGACAGGCTGTGCTCCAGCGTCTGATTGAGCGACTGGACCGCCTTGGCGAGCGCTTCGCTGACCGCTTTGCGGATCGCCGGGCCGATGACCGGGAACACCGCGTCGATCATGGGCTGCGGATTATTTTTCACCGACACCTGGATCGCCGCCTCCACCGTCGATGACAACGCCCGGCCCAGTTGGTCGTCCTGCTGCTCCCGCAGCGTGATCGCTTGTGGCAATAGCGCCGCGATGTCCTGCGCCTCGGCCCGCGACGACGCCAAGTGTTCGCGCAGCTCGTCCAGCTCTCGCCTCTCGGGGCCGATCAATAACTCGCGCAGTTCCGCCAACGTCTCGGCGTCCGCCAACGGGTGGGTGGGTGGCGTTTCGGGCGACACCGATGCGTCCGCCGCCGGGTCGTCGGGGGATGTCGCGTTGTCGGTCGGCTGATCATCCATGCGTGTCATCTCGCGTGCCGGACGCGCTGGGGCGTGTCGTGTTGATGTGGCCCGCTAAGCCGCAAGCGGCTTGCGCCTCAACCCTCGACCGCTAGCGCATCCGCCACGTCGCGGAACATCTCGGCCATCTTCGTGCGGCCCGCGAACTCGCTGCGCAGCTGCGTCATCGCTTCGGCGAGCACCTCGGTTTGCCGACGCTCGCTCTCGGCCAGCTCTTCCCGTACCGCCTGCACTTCTTCAACGAGC
>CAYPCC010000205.1:0-5075 GCA_964409095.1 uncultured Phycisphaera sp.
CAACCCAATCCCACGACTTCTCCGAACGGGACGGGCGGGTTAATCGAAGGTCTCAATCAATAAAAAAGGCCTCGGCAGGGGAGGCATCCTGCACGAGACCCGATCCAGGGCGGAGGTTGTGGCCGAGGGCGCGGGCCGCTCGGGGGACGGCGGGTGGCCGTCGCGTCCCTCGTGGGGACAGCAGTAGAGTCCGATTCAATCACCGCAGAGGCCAACACGAAGGTGAAAAAACGCGAGCGCGGGGTTGGGGTTGTGACGGTGAGGCGAAACGGTCGGCGTGGAGGGGCGGCGGGGTGGGTTGACGGGGTTAATTCCGAGGGGTGATGCCGGAGGTGATGCCTGGCTTAATTCTGGGGGGGGCTGCGGCGTTCGGCCGGGCTGGGTATACTCCCGCGATGGGCGAAACCTCTGCCAAGACCCCGAAAATCGGCTTGTTCCCCGGCACGTTTGACCCGCTGACCAACGGCCACCTCGACGTCATCCGCCGGGGCCAGCACCTGTTTGATCGGCTCATCGTCGCCATCGGCCACAACCCCGCCAAGCGGGCGATCTTCTCGATGGATGAACGGCTGGAGATCATCGACGAGATCCTCCGGGCCGAGTGCGACGACCATGTCGAGGTGCAGAGCTTTTCGGGCCTTACCGTTGACTTTGCCCGAGCGATGGACGCCACCGCGATTTTGCGGGGCATCCGCAACGTGACCGACCTGAACTTTGAGTTTCAGTTGGCCTTGACCAACCGGGCGATCGCCGACATCGAAACGGTCTTCATCATGACCGGCGAGGCGACGGCGTTTACGAGTTCGACGCTGATCAAACAGATCGCCTCGGCGGGCGATATCGATCGCCTCTCGGCGTTGTTGCCCAAGATTGTGCTCGACCGTTTGAAGAGCAAAAAACAGCTGCTCGGCGGCACCCTGCCCTGGGCCCACGTGGACCACTTCAAAGAGTGAGGCCGTTTGCGGCTTGCCCGGCTTATTTCCCCGTTTCATCCTCATCCAGATTGCCTCATGCCCTCATCCGTCACCTACCGCATCATCAGCATCGGCGCGTTGAGTGTGCACGAACACTGGCCCGCGGGCCAAACGCCGCGCACGCCCCACGCCACGACGACGCTGATCAGCAGCGGCGACCGCCATATCCTCGTGGACCCCGGCCTGCCGCCGCAGATCATCGCGGCCCGGCTGACCGAGCGCTCGGGGTTGCAGCCCCGCGATATCACCGACGTGTTCCTGACGAACTTTCGCCCCGCCCACCGCGGCGGGATTGAAGCGTTTGCGGCGGCGGAGTGGTGGGTCGCGGAAAACGAACGCGAACGCATCGGCCGATCGCTGCTGGCGCGGTTTGAACAGGAACAAGACAACGCGCTACGACGGATGTTGGAAGCCGAGATAGCGCTCTTGAAAAAATGCAAAACCGCGCCCGACAAGTTGGCTCCGCAAGTCGATCTGTTCCCGCTGCCCGGCTATACGCCCGGTACTTGCGGCCTGCTCTTGGCGCACGCCACGGCAACCACCGTGATCGCCGGCGACGCGGTGGCGACCAGCGAACACCTCGAACGAGGGCAGGTGCTCAAGGGCGCATTCGACATCGAAGCGGCGCAGGAGAGTTTGGTCGAGGTGCTGGAGATCGCCGACTACATCGTGCCCGGGCACGACAATATCGTGCTGAATCCGGCGCGGCGGCGGGCGTGACGCAAACGGCTTGTGGTTAATCGGCGTCGGGCCAGCAGATGACGCGGTCGGCGGGCCGACGGGCGGCGAGGACGAACGCGGTGTTGAGCTTGTCGTTGCGCTCGTACTTGGCCAAGGCTTCTTCAGGGGTTCGCCCGACGGCGGTGTCGCGTTTCATCAGCCACCGACGGGTGAGGTCGGGGTCCACCTCCAGCCACCAGCACTCATCAAGCACGTCCGCCAGCGCCGACCACGGCGAGTCGGGGCATAGCAGGTATTGTCCTTCGGTCACGATCATGCGCGTCGTGGCGGTGATGCGTTGGTCCGACGGCACGGGCTCGTGGACTTGGCGGCAATACACCGGGTAGCCGCCGACGGCGGACGGGTCGCGGTAGCGTTGCAAGAGCTCGACGTAGGCTTGGGCGTCGTAGGTGAACGGTGCGCCTTTGCGGGGCTTGTGGCCCTGGGCTTCGAGGTGGGCGTTGGGCAGGTGGAAGCCGTCCATCGGGATGAACGCGGCGAAGCCGGGCTGGGCGGTAATCATTTCATCGGCCAAGCGCTGGGCCAGCGTACTCTTGCCCGACGCGGCGATCCCCGCGATGCCCACGATCTTTCGCCGGCCGGGATCGAGCGGTTCGCGCAGCCAAGTCTGCACGAGGTGTTGGATCGCGTCGTCGGTGAGGATCAGCGGCGAGTCGGCGGGCGTGGCGTGCATGCCGCTATCTTATCGGGATGGATCAACCCAGCCCCGCAAGCGTGGTCGAACTGCTACAGATGATGGTGCGCGTGAACACGATCAACGCGGCGCTGCCCGGCTCGGTTGACGCCGAGGCCGTCTTGGTCGTTCAATTAGAATCGCTGGCCAAGGCGTGGGGCTTAGCGACGCAGCGGTTGCCCGTGGCGGGGCAGGCGGATCAGTTGTTGGTGACGTTGGCGGTGAACGCGAGCTTGCCGTGGATGTTGTTCGACAGCCACCTGGACACGGTCGCGGTGGAGGGGATGACGATCGACCCGTTCGGCGGCGAGCTGCGCGACGGCAAGGTGTCGGGCCGGGGGGCGTGCGATACCAAAGGGACCGGGGCGGCGATGTTGTGGGCGATGAAGCGGTGCGCGGAAGGTGAACGGGGGATGTTGCCGAACAACCTCGCGTTGTTGTTTGGGGTGGATGAAGAAGTGTCGATGCGCGGGGTCGCGTCGTTTGTGGAGCGTGATCTGCCGGGGCTGGGGTGGTCGCCGTCGGCGGTGGTGGTGGGCGAGCCGACCGAGCTGCGGCCGGTGATCGCGCACCACGGCTGCCTCCGCTGGTCGCTCACGACCCACGGCCAAGCCTGCCATTCCTCGACGCCCCACGACGGCGTCTCGGCGATCAGCGCGATGGTCCGCGTCATCGACCTCATCGAGCGCGCGTACCTCCCGTCGCTTGCCGCCGAGCATCCGCTCACCGGCCCGGCGGTGGGTTCGATCAACCTCATCCGGGGCGGTAGTGCGCCAAACATCATCCCCGAGTCGTGCGTGATCGAGATCGACCGCCGGGTCGTGCCGGGCGAAGACTCGGCCGAGCCGCTGCGGGCGGTGGCCGAGCTGCTCGAACCGCTCACCCAACACGACCCGCCGCTGCGGTTTACCCAAAGAGTTGCCGTGGATCACCCGCCGTTGACGACGCGACACAACGGCTCGTGGGTGGCGCATATTCAGCGCGTCCTCGCCAGGCTCAACCTCCCGACGCTGACGCTCGGCGCTCCGTTTGCGACCCACGCCTCGTACTACGACGCCGCGAACCTCCCCGCCGTCGTCCTCGGCCCCGGCTCACCCGACATGGCCCACACCCAATACGAATGGGTCGCCGTCGACCAAATCCAACGCGGCGTCGAACTCTACCGCCACCTCATGCAAACCCCGCTCCCGCCCACCAGCTAAACTATCCCCCCGCCCCCGGAAGTAATCATTCGGGAACGGACGCGAAATATTTCCTTGCCGGCCGCGTGCCGGTCTTTGCCTCGCCCCAGGGATCAACCCGATGAACGCCGAACTCAACCGCTATTCCAAGACCATCACCCAGCCCGCCCGCCAAGGCGCCTCGCAAGCCATGCTCCACGCCACCGGCCTGTCGGTCGAGGACCTCAAAAAACCCCAAGTCGGCATCGCCAGCGTCTGGTACGACGGCAACCCCTGCAACATGCACCTCAACGACCTCGCGGTCGAGGTGAAAAAAGGCGTCGTCGAAGCGCATTGTGTGGGCATGCGGTTCAACACCATCGGCGTGTCCGACGGCATCAGCATGGGCACCGATGGCATGGGCTATTCGTTGCAGTCGCGCGACCTGATTGCCGACTCGATCGAAACGCTGATGGGGGCCCAGTGGTACGACGCCCTCGTCGCCTTGCCCGGCTGCGACAAAAACATGCCCGGCTGCATCATCGCCATGGCTCGCCTCAACCGCCCGGCCCTCATGGTCTACGGCGGCACCATCAAGCCCGGCTGCACCACGATCAAGGGCGAAACCCTCAAGCTCGATGTGGTCAGCGCGTTCCAGTCCTACGGCCAATCCCTCGCCGGCACGATCACCGAGCAAGAGCGCGTCGACATCGTCGCCAACTCCTGCCCCGGGGCCGGCGCCTGCGGCGGGATGTACACCGCCAACACCATGGCCAGCGCGATCGAGTGCATGGGCTTGAGTTTGCCCTACTCGTCCTGCACCCCGGCCGAAGACCAAGAAAAAGTCGACGAGTGCGTCCGGGCCGGCCACGCCGTGCGGAAGCTGCTCGAACTCGACCTCAAGCCCCGCGACATCGTGACCAAGCAGAGCTTCCTCAACGCGATGCGCCTGATCATCGTCACCGGCGGCTCGACCAACGCGGTGCTGCACCTGCTCGCCATGGCCCGGGCGTTCGACATCGAACTGACCATTGATGAATGGCAAGACATGAGCGATAGCACGCCGTTGTTGTGCGACCTCAAGCCGTCGGGCCGGTACGTGATGGAGGAGCTCCACGCGGCGGGCGGCACGCCGGCGGTGATGAAGTTCCTCTTAGAAAACCACATGATCGACGGCGATCAGATGACCGTGACCGGTAAGACCATCGCCGAGAACCTCGCCGACCTGCCGGGCCTGCCCGAGTACGGCCCCGGCCCCGATCAGCAAGACATCGTCCGACCCTTGGCCGACCCCATCAAACCCACCGGCCACCTCCAGATCATGCGCGGCAACCTCGCCCCCGGCGGCTGCGTCGGCAAAATCACCGGCAAAGAAGGCACCGCCTTCACCGGCCCCGCTAAGGTTTATGACTGCGAAGAAGACATGCTCGACGGCCTCGCGGCCGGGCAAATCGAAAAAGGCGACGTCATCATCATCCGCTACGAAGGCCCCAAGGGCGGCCCCGGCATGCCCGAGATGCTCACGCC
>CAYPCC010000206.1:0-5070 GCA_964409095.1 uncultured Phycisphaera sp.
GGCCGCGGTTGCGGTACTTCTTGGCGATGGAGACGACCAGGCGGAGGTTGCCGCCCGAGAGGTCACGCTTGGCTTCTTCGTATTCGTCGAAGACGGTGGTGACATCTTGGACCATCTGCTTGAGTTCTTCGGGCTCGGCGAGGACGAGGCCGCGCAGACCCGCGAGCTCTTCCCGCATGACCATCACGTCTTCGGGGTCGTAGCGGTCGGGAAACTCGTCGGCCTTGGCGAGGGTCTTCTGCAGGTCGCTCATCTTCTTGACGATCGAGCGCAGCTTCTTGAGCATCGGCTGGACCTTACTGGTGCGGAGCGACAGCTCTTCGATCAGCGTGGTCATCTTGCGACGGCGGGTGGCGAGCCGGGCGTGGATCGCGTCTTCGTCGGCTTTGCTGAGTCGGCCGGCGGCTTCGAGTTCGTCCCAATCCTCGCGGTTGAGGTCAAGCATCCGCTTGATGGTCTTGAGGTTGTTGGGGATGCGCGCCGCGATCTTGCCCTTGGCGTCTTCCTCGGCGGTGCTGATCTTCATGGTCCGGTCGAACGGCAGATCGCCTTCGTGGACCATCTCCAGCGTCTCGACGCAGGTCTTGATCGAGTAATCGTTCTGCAGCACGAGGCGGCGGAACAGGTACCGGCAGGTCTCGATCTTCTTGGCCAGGCGGATTTCTTCATCGCGGGTCAGCAGGCTGATCTCGCCCATCTGAGTGAGGTACATGCGGACGGGGTCGTCGATGCGCTTGTGACCGGACTCGGCCAGGGCTTTGGAGATCTCGGCTTTGGCCTGCTCTTGGGTGAGTAGTTCCTCGGCCTCGGCTTCCTCGTCGTCGCCTTCGTCGCGTTCGTCAACTTCTTCGACGACTGGTACGGCTACCTCTTCCAGATCGACATCCGCGGCCTTGGTTTTGGCTTGGGCGGCGGCCTCGGCTTTGGCTTCCTCGGCCTCGACGACGGCTTTGCTCTTGGGCGGCTCGGGCGTTAGGCCCATCGCGGTCGCGGCGGCCACGGGGTTTTTGGGGATCGCGGCGGCGGGGATGTGCTTGGGATCGACGAGGGTGATCTGTAAACGGTTAAACAGCACCAGCAGTTCGTCGAGCTTGTCAGGATCGACGTAGTTGTCGGGCAGCAGGGCGTTGAGCTGATCGAAGCTGATCACGCCGTGCTGTTGGCCGGCGGCGATGAGTTCAAGAACGGCGGGGTTTAAAGGGTTAAGCTTCAAGGGCAGGGTCTCTCAAGAAAAAAAGGCGGGTCGGGCGGGAGAGGGTGGGCGAGTTTTTAGAGTCGGGCGATACGGCCGGGCGACGGGTTGGCTTTGCGCGACTCGATGTATTGGCGAACCAGTTCGGCTTGCCGAGTCGGGTCGTCGGGGGTGGCGTCGTTGGGGGCATCTCCATCGGGGCGGGCGGGGGATTGGGTCAAACGCTGACGCAGTTGTTGGGCGTGGGATTCGTGGCGGTGGCGGAGGACGACCGTCGCCGCGTCGAGCAAGACTTGTGTAACGGGTATGAGGTCATTGAGATTGTCTTGATCCGGGTCGGGTTGGGGTTGAATCTGGAGTAGGGCGTGTTCGAGTTCGTGGTCGGCGGTGGTGGCGAGCTGGGTCAGGTCATGCTTTCCATCGATGGCCAGGTCGCCGCAAAGGCCACGCAGGGTCACGTCGCGACCCTCGGCCAAGGCGTCGTAGACCCGTTGGTACAGGTCTCGGTGCTCGGGGTGGGCGAGCTCGGCGGGTGAGATCGCCTCGTCGATGGCCGAGCCGTCGGGGAGGGTGGCACTAAACAGGCTGTTGTGTCTCACTAAGGCTGCGATCAGCCGCCTTTCTGCTTTCCCTACAGCTTGAAGTCTATGCCGAGAAACGCCCGACGCAAGCGATTCGTGAACATCATTTTCGGACGCATATTGGGCCATTTCAGCGGTGTCCGGCTCGTCACTATCGGTCGGTTGCCACGACGGCTCCACCGACCGAGAAGATCGCGGCGTTCTCGCCCGCAGCTGCGAATCGATCGCGGCCTCGGTCATATGCAGCATCTGGGCCAACCGACGCAACACAAACGACCGACGCAGGTCGCCCATCCGCGCCACGCCCAAGTCGACCAGCTGGTTCAAGAACCCTTCGATGACCCGCTGCTTGCCGGTGGTCGTCTCCGAGCCGTCGAGCTTGGCTTCCATCCGGCTAAACGCAAACCCCAGCGCATCCTCTGCCTTTTCCAGCACCTCGGCCCACGCATCCAGCCCCCCCGTTTGCATCAACTCATCGGGGTCCTGCCCCCCCGGCAGCACGGCAATGCTCACGTCCAGATCGCCGGTCAAAAACACCTCGATCGCGCGGTCGGCCGCCTTTTGCCCCGCCGCGTCGCCGTCCATGACCAAGACGACCTGCTCGCAGTACCGCCGGAGTTCGCGGACGTGCTGCGGGGTCAGCGCGGTGCCGAGGGCGGCCACGACGTTACGGGCCCCGGCCTGGTGGCAGGCGATGACGTCGGTGTAGCCTTCGACGATGACGGCGGTTTTGGCGTCGATGATGGGTTTTTTCGCGGCGTGCAGGCCGTAGAGCGTGGCGGACTTGTTGAACAACGGCGTCTCGGGGGAGTTGAGATACTTCGGCTCGTCCTCGTCCCGCAGCTTCCGGCCGCCAAACGCGATGGGCCGGCCGATGCCGTCGAAAATCGGAAACACCAATCGGTGTCGCAAGAAATCAAAATCGCCATCCCCGGTCTTGCGGTGACGGATGAGTTGGGCGAGCTCGAAGCCATGTTTGTCCCAGCCGCGTTCGCGGACCATGGTGACCAGGCCGTCCCAGCGGTCGGGGGCGTAGCCCAGGCCGAAGGCGTCGATCATGTCCTGCGTCACGCCCCGGCGGTCGAGATACGCCCGCGCCTCGGCCCCGTGTTGCTCGTGCTTGAGCAGGGCTTTGAAAAAGCTCACCGCTTGGTCGTTGGCCGCCGCGATGCGTTTACGCTCCCCACCGCCCCCGGAATTGACCCCGGAATCGCCCCCGGAATTGCCCCCGGAATGCCCCTCGCCGCCGCGGCCGTTTCCGGGGGTCCAGGGCGTGAGTTCGATGCCCGCTTTTTGGGCGAGGTATTTCAGCGACTCCACAAAGTCCATCTTGTGGTAGTTCATCACGAACGAGAACGCGTCCCCCCCCGCGCCGCAGGAAAAACATTTGTAGATCTGTTTCTGGGGGCTGACCTGCATGGACGGGGTTTTGTCGTCGTGGAACGGGCATAGGCCAGCAAACTCTTTGCCTTTGGGGCGCAGGGTCAGGTGTTCGCCGACGAGGCGGACGATGTCGGTCGCCGCCTGGACTTTCTCTTTGTCGCCGTTGTCACGGAAGCTCATACAACACCAATCCGCCCTGGATCGTTTGGGGACGGCAGGAAGTGCTCGGTACGGTCTGTCAGAATCTAAACCGTGTGGAACTCAAACCAAAGGTGGCGGGTCGATGCTCAATCGGAGCGGCCGGGTGCGTCGGCAGCGTCGTCCGTGGCTCGAAGTCCCGCGAGGGATGCGTGCGGTGGTCGCCCGGGATAAGCCCGAGGCGGTCGAGTGGAATCGGTCAGCCGTGACCCGCGTTCCACCATTCCTTAACATTTCCATCTAAGTTTTTCGCCCACGACCCCGAAAGTCAACCGGGATCGGGCAAAGCCCACTAAAAATGCTTCTTGGCAGACTGGAAAGGCCGCATCCCTGCACCGATCCGCCCAACCACCCCGCGGAGCATATTTTCTAAAATCTTAGGTCAGGCATGCTTACCTGACACCCCATCGGCCCAAGTCAGAACAGGCAACAGGCGGAAGGCAGGTATGCCTGACCTACGCCGACCCGCTGGGATCACTCCGCGGCGGCGGGTTCGTGCTTGTAGGCGTATTTACGCTTGAGCGGCTTGACGATCAGGCCCATTTTGATGGCTTTGGTTGAGGCTTTGACGCGGCGGACGCTGCCGTCTTCCATGAGCGCGTTGACGGTCTGGATGTTGGGCTTGAACTTCCGCTTGGTCTTGCCGGTGACCTTAGTGCCGACGCCGCCGAGGTATTTTTTCTTACCGCGGAGGGTGTAGGTGAAGCCGGTTCCAGTCCGACGGCCGGTAAATTCGCAAACTCGTGGCATAACGATAACCTTGCAAAAGCAGGGAAAAAACCTGAAATAGGCCCGGCCGGGTTGGGCCGAGCCACATAAATTAGCGGCAATCGTGATGATTTGCAAGGCGGGGAAGCGCCTTGAATTGCAGATTTCGCCGATGGGTACAGAATTCCGCTGTGGAATCACCGCCGTGGTCGTTGTGCTTGAGCCACCGCGTATCGATTTATCCTACGGGCCTCACCGAAAGTGTGATCGGGGTGACGGCCCGGACGCCAAACCAGCGTCGTGTGCAAAATCTGAGGTTCCTGCCTTACCCCCGCTACACTACGGCCCATGGAAACCGGTCAACGCGAAAAATTCGCTGTCGCCTCCGAACGGGCGATCCTCGTCGCCTGCCTGCTCCCCGACTCGCAGGTCAACCCCCACGACCCGCTCGACGAGTTGCGATCCCTCGCCGCCACCGCCGGCGCGGTCGTCGTCGACGAGATGCTCCAAAAACGTCAAAAGCCCTCCGCCAAGACTTTCTTGGGCAAAGGTAAAGTCGCCGAGCTCGCCGAGCGGGTCAAGCTCCACAACGCCCAGGTCGTCATCCTCGAAAACGACCTCTCGCCCTCGCAGCTGGGCAACATCGAGAAAGTCTGCGAAGTCAAAATCCTCGACCGCAGCGAGCTGATCCTCGACATCTTCGCCGCCCGGGCCCGCACCCACGAAGCCCGCCTCCAGGTCGAACTCGCCCAGCTCGAGTACACCTACCCCCGCCTGCGCTCCATGTGGACCCACCTCGAACGCATCGTCGGCGGCGCCCCGGCGGGCATCGGCACCCGCGGCCCCGGCGAACAACAACTCGAAATCGACCGACGCATCGTGCAGCGGAAGAAGTCGCAGCTCAAGCGCGAGATCGCTCAGGTGCAGCAGCGCAAGGAACGCGAGGTGGCGGCCCGGAACCTCGACTTCTTCACCGTCGGGCTCGTGGGTTACACCAACGCGGGCAAG
>CAYPCC010000207.1:0-5043 GCA_964409095.1 uncultured Phycisphaera sp.
CGTGGTCGTGCTGCAGATCGACAAACTGCTTAATCGCCCCGGCATAATTGCCCAGGTGCAGTTGGCCGGAAGGTTGGAGGCCGGAGAGGACACGTTTCATAGACCCGAGAGTTTAATCCATTGCGAATGAGGCGTCGGCCACACGCACGGCATTACAATACTCGCGGATCAAGCCAGCATCTTTCACACCGCGCGACGACTCGACGCCGCTGGCGACATCGACGCCCCATGGTTGAACGATACGTATCGCGTCGCCCACGTTTGCTGGCGTAAGTCCGCCCGCCAACAGGTAGGCGGGGAGATTGGCAAAGCCGCCGGATTGCTCAAAGTCGACCAGCCCGGACCAGTCGAACGGTTCGCCCGAACCGCCGGTGATCGCGGCGCAGGGTTTGGGCGGGCTGTCGATGAGGAGCCCCATAAGGGCGTGGCCCAAAGTGTCCCAGCCGTTGAGTCGCGTGGTCAAGGTGTCGGGATCAAAACCGAAGGCTTTGAAGATTTGTAAGCCGTCGAGCTGTTTCGCGTAAGCGGGGGTTTCTTCGCCGTGGAGTTGGACGGTGTTTAGCCCGACTGCCTTCGCGGTGCCCGTGACGATATCGACCGGGTGATTGCAAAACAAACCCACGGCCGTCACGTTCGCCGGGAGCGCGGCCGTGATCTCGCGGGCCACGGCGGGTTCGACGTACCGCGGCGAGGCTTCGACGAAATTTAACCCGATGTAATCCGCACCGGCTTCCGCGGCGGCCATGGCCGTTTCCACGTCACGCACCCCGCAAATCTTGACGCGGGTTCTGCTTGGCGTCTTGGCGTCTTGGCGTCTTGGCGTTTGGTTTTCTGCCTTGATCTTCCGGGGGTCAGCCATGCACCACCTCCAACCGGGCGTATTGCAGGATCAGCGTCTTGCTGCCCGAGGTGGTGAAGTCGATCTTCGCGCGGGTGTGGGCGCCCATCGGCGAGACTTTGACCACCCGACCTAAACCAAACTGTGGGTGTTTGACCAAAGTTCCGGGGGGGTATTGCCCGGCCTGTTTCGCGGCCAACGATCGCTGCGTCCCCCCGCCGCCGCTGAACAATTCGTCCTCGTAAGCGTCGGGGTCGCTGGACGGATCGATCTCGTCGATGACGTCAGCGGGCAGCTCGGTGATGAATCGGCTGCGGATGGTCGGCATCGTTTGGCCAAACACGGTGCGGTACTTGCCGTGGCAGAGGTAGAGCCGCTGCTCGGCCCGCGTAATCCCGACGAAGGCGAGCCGGCGTTCTTCTTCGAGCTCTTGGGGGTCGTCGTTGGCGCGGTCGTGGGGGAGCAGGCCGTCTTCGACGCCGATCATGGCGACGACGGGATACTCCAATCCTTTGGCGGCGTGCAACGTCATCAGCGTCACCATGCCTTGCGAATCATCCACGCTGTCGGCGTCACTTACCAGCGCGATGCGCTCGAGAAAGGCCAAGAGTTTTTCGCGGAGATTCACTTGTTCAAACTCGCCGGATTGCTCGGCCTCAAAGATGTATTCTTCCTCGAATTGCTGGGCCGAGGTCACGAGCTCGCCGAGGTTAGCCAGGCGTTCTTGGTCGGGGTCGGACTTATCGTTTCGGTAGAAGGTTTCGAGGCCCGACTCGCGCAGCACATCTTCCACGAAACCACGCAGCGACGGCTGCAGAGCGCAATCATCGTGGTTATTTCCGGGGGCGATGCCCGCGGTGGTGCGCCATTGGTGGGTGGTCTTGCCGAACTTGGCGACACTGGTTTGGGCGCGGGCGTTGAGCGCGGTAACGCGCAGCGGGTCGCCGAGCAGCTCGTCAATGGGCTGGTGATGCGCGAGGGCGTAGGCCTGCATCGCTTTCACCGATGCGCTGCTGATCCCGCGCGCGGGGTTGTTGATCACCCGCAGCAGGTTCACCTCGTCGGCCGGGTTGGCGACGACGCGGAGGTAGGCGATCGCGTCCTTGATTTCCTTGCGGTCGTAGAACGCGGTGCCGCGGGCGATCTGATAGGGCACCCCGGCTTTCAGCAGCGTTTCTTCCATCACCCGCGACAACGAGTTGATCCGGTAGAACACCGCCATCTGCCCCCACGCGAGGTTATCGTCGTCGTGCAAACGCTGGAATTCCTCGGCCACCCAAGTGGCTTCCTGCCTCTCGTCGGCGCAGGTGACGACCTTGACCCTCTCGCCCTCGGGGTTGTCGGTCCAGAGGTCTTTGTGACGGCGGCCGCGGTTATTGGCGATCAGCGCATCGGCCGCCGCGAGAATCCTTTTGGTTGAGCGGTAGTTTTGTTCGAGCCGCACGACTTGGGCGGCGGGGTAGTGCTGCTCGAACTCGAGGATGTTTTGGATGTTGGCACCACGCCAGCCGTAGATCGACTGGTCGGGGTCGCCGGTACACATGATGTTTTGGTGATCGCTGGCCAAGGCGTTGGCGATCATGAACTGGGCGTGGTTGGTGTCCTGATACTCGTCGATCATGACGTACTGGTATTTTTCGCGCAGCTCGGCCTTGACGTCGGGGTGCGTTTTGAGAAGTGTCACCGTCTTGAGTAAGAGGTCGTCGAAGTCCAGCGCCGCGTTGCGCTCGAGGATCGACTCGTATTTGGTGTACACCTTGGCGACCGTGCGGTCGTAAAAATTGTCGGCCCGCTTCGCAAACCCCGATGCGTCGAGCAAGTCGTTTTTCGCGTTGCTGATCGAGCTGAGCATCGACGCGGGCGGAAAGTTTTTGGTGTTGATTTCCAGGTCCGCTAAGGCCTGCTTCATCGCGCGCTTTTGGTCGCCCGTGTCGTAGATCGAATAGCCCGGCGGGAGGCCCAGGCGGTCGGCGTACTGACGGATCAACCGGGCGCACAGCGAGTGAAACGTCGCCACGGTCGTCGCCCGGGCTTGACGTTCGGTGAGCAGCGCCGCGACGCGGTCCTTCATCTCGCCCGCGGCTTTATTGGTGAACGTGATCGCCAGGATGTTCCACGGCGCGATGCCCACGGCCTGCACGAGATACGCGATCCGCCGGGTGATGACCCGCGTCTTGCCCGAGCCCGGCCCGGCCAACACCAACAACGGCCCATCGACGTGCGTCGCGGCCTGAGTTTGGGGTTCGGTTAAACCTTCGAGAAGTGCAGCGGGTTCGGGCATCGGAGCAGTTTAGCAGGTGGGAGATAGCCGCTAGCCGTGAGCCGTTGGCCGTTAGTCACGGCAAAGACCAAATGATGTATTCCGCGGCAGTGGCTAGCGGCCAACGGCTAGCGACTAGCGGCTAACACCTAATTCAACGACCACCCATCGTCGTCTCGCCCACTTGCCCCCTGCTCCGCCTGCTCGACGAGTTGCCGCATCGACACGAGTTGGGCGATCACCATCGCCGCCCGCTTCATTACGTCGGGCTCGGCGAGCATGGCGTATCGCTCCTCGGTCTCCTGAGTCAACGACAGCATCGCCAATTCCAGCAACACCGGCGTCGGCACCTCGTCGGTAAGCCACTTCTTCATCGACGCCACCACCGCCAGCGGGCTGAGGTACGGGTCGTTGAGCAGCGTGTCGATTTGCTCTCGCGCTTGGGCGAGGTCCTCACGGTGTTGTTCGTCGGCGGGTTCGTGGCCAAAGGGTTTGGCTCGTGCCAAACGGTAGCCGTCGGGGTGATGGGGGAGTTCTTCTTCGAGCGTGGCCCGGCAGATGCCGTGGAGCAAAATATTGTGTCGCCCGTCGTCGAGGCGTTGGTCCTTGGCGAGGTAGCCCACGGTTAAGCAGGGCCGCAGCGGCGGATTGCCCTCGTAGTCGCGCCGCCAATCCTCGCCCGCAAACACCGCCATCCCGATGAGCCCGTCCGAATCCAAAGCGTCGCGCAGCATCGCGCGGTAGCGGGGTTCAAAGACGTGTAGCGGCACGGTCGCGTGCGGCAGCAACACGCAGGTCTGTAGGGGAAACAGCCGCACCGGCTTGTTGAAATCAATGACAATTTGCTCGGACTCCATGACAAATGATAGGAGCGCAAATCTGTCAGAGTCGGTTGATTTACTTCTTCCGGGAACGGGGGGGTTTGAGTTTGACTTCGAGTTGATCGACGGTGGCGGTGTGCCCGGCGGGGACGGACTGGGTGACGAAGATGCTGCCGTTGATAGTGGCCCCTTGGCCGATGACGGTTTGGCCGCCGAGGATAATGGCCCCGCCGTAGATGGTGACGTCGTCTTCGATGGTGGGGTGGCGTTTCATGCCGCGCCAGTCTTGGCCGCCTTTGGTGGACAGTGCGCCGAGGGTGACGCCCTGGTAGACCTTGACCCGTTTGCCGATGTTGACGGTTTCGCCGATGACGATGCCGGTGCCGTGGTCGATGAAGAAGGATTCGTCGATTTCCGCGCCGGGGTGGATTTCGATGCCGGTTTCGTTGTGGGCGTATTCGCTGAAGATGCGGGCGAGGAGATTGAGCTTGAGTTTGTAGAGTTCGTGGGCGTAGCGGTGGATGAAGATGGCGTCGAGGCCGGGGTAGCAGAAGATGGTTTCATCCGTGGACGTGGCCGCGGGGTCGCCGTCGAAGGCGGCTTGGACGTCGAGCGACAGCATCCGCCGAACCTCGGGGATGGCGGCGAGGAAGGCGTCGGTTTTTTCGCGGGCGACTTGGTCGCATTCGGGGCAGTCGTCGCCGGAGTTGGCTTTGCCCGCGCGGTTGAGCAGGTAGCGCTCGGTTTGGCGGATTTGTTCGTAGAGCAGCGCTTCGATCTGATGGACCAACTCGGCCAGGCGACCCGCAATATTGTCCGAGGTCAGCCGCTGCTCCTCGAAGAATCCCGGGAAGGTGAGCCTCCGCAGCAGCTCGACGATCTCGATGCACTTGGATCGGCTGGGCAAAAAAATGGCGTCGATGTGAGCGGTGCGGTCGTCGGCCAGCGTGGTGCTCACCAGCGTATCAACCAGATCATCGAGCAACGCGGGGTCGGGGCGGCGGGGGTCGTGAGGCGAAGAAGTGGGGGAGGGCTGGGGCATACGGATATGGTAGCCGTAGAATGCCGAGGGATGGCCATCCCTCGGCATTGGGGGTGGGGGGTGGGGGGTGGGGGGCGTGGGG
>CAYPCC010000208.1:0-4993 GCA_964409095.1 uncultured Phycisphaera sp.
TTTTAGCCATGCCGCCAGCGTTCGATCTGAGCCAGGATCAAACTCTTCGATTGTTTTTTGTTGACGAGCCGACCTCAAAGTGCCGGCGGTTGTCTTCAATGAAGGTTGACCTGTCCCTTGATTTCTTGACCCGAAGATCAATCATCAAAGTGGTCTACGACCCGAACCATCCGCAAGGGTTCGTTCGGGCCGACCTCGGGTCGGCTAAGATCCGAGGTATTTTTTGGGTTTACTCACTTTCTTTAACTGAAGCGTCCTGTGAAGTAACGCTTCAGCGATCCACAAGAATGTGTCCCCACCATGACAATGTGAAGTCGTCACGGCTGATTGGAGATTTATCCCTCGCTCTTCACCAGTGGCGGTTAAGAGTTTGGGCACATCCTCGCGGCATATTTCCCAACTGTTCACTTGTCAAAGATCGGCTTAACTGGAGGGCGTATGACCCACTCGGCTTGCTGCCGAGGCAGTTTAGTTTTCCCTTCACCATGCGGCGTTGGGCGAGGCATCATACGGTTGTGATTCAATCTGTCAAGCCGGTTTCTAAACTCTTTTTTAAAGATTTTATTACCGGCCGGCAGACTTGGTGGGCCAGGGCTCAACGCCCGGCAGAATCTTGCCAGCGACGTATAGTAAAGCAAAACTAACTCGCCGCGTCAACCCGCCGAGTTGGCTAAACTTTTAATGGTTGTCCCCTGCCCTTTACCCGGAGCCTTCCGATGCCTTTTTCCCAGCCTAAATCTGCATTTTTCGGTTTCTGCGTCTGCCTCGCGCTCGGGAGCGTGTATTCCACAGGCTGTTCTGACACCCAACCTGAAACCGCTCAGACCGCCGCGGGATCGACCGCCACGTATGTAGTACGCGGGGAGATCACCGGCCTGCCCGATGCCGATAACCCCACGTCCAGCCTGATGATCCGTCACGAAGCCATCCCTGATTTTGTGGACGCTCAGGGGAAAACCGTTGGTATGGACACTATGACCATGCCCTTCCCCCCCGCCGCGGAGCTTGATCTGTCCCCGTTTTCCGTGGGCGATCAAGTCGCGGTCACCTTTGTGGTCACTTGGGGGGCTGGCCACAACGGCTGGGAAGCCACCCAGCTCACCACGCTTCCGGCCGACACCCCACTCGACTTTACCCCATTGGCCAAGCCAGATGACGGCCACGCGGGACACGATCATGCCGGGCATGATCACCACAGCGGCCATCAGCACTGATTCCCACTTCGCGTTTCGCTTCACCATTCGTCGCCGTGTATCGACTTAGCGCTTCGGGTCTTGACGAAGCGTTTTCCCATGGCAAACTAATACTTCGACTCCGCACGGAGGTCGTCGGCCCAGCCCCCCCCGTAAGTTTAACCACGGCAAGCTCCATTGCCGTGGTCAGCTTCCGGGGGGAGGTGGGGTGTCAGGAGGGACGTGCGGCAGGATTCAGGTCGATCGCGTGATCGGCCGACGTGCTGCCCCGCTTCTCCGACAAAGGATTTTCTTCCGATGAGCCTCAAACTTAAGCCTGCTGACCAGTGTGAACTCGACCTCGTTTCGCTGGGCGAATGCATGATCCGCCTCTCGCCGCCCGGCCACGGCCGGATCGAGTTCGCCCACACCCTCGAAGTCTCCGTCGGCGGGGGCGAGTACAACGTCGCCTACGCCCTGGCCCGCTTGGGCCTGCGCACCGGCTGGGTCGGTGGCCTCAACAGCTCGCCGATGGGGGCCATCATCCGCAACCACGCACGCTCGGCGGGCGTCGATGTGTCCAACGTCGTCGAACGCGAATACGACGGCTTCGGCACGAAAAACCGCGTCGGCCTGAATTTCACCGAAGTCGGTGTCTCTAAACGCGGGGCCGCCACCCTCTACGACCGCGCCCACTCCGCGACTTCAAGTATCCAACCGGGTGAAGTGGATTGGAAAAAACTCTTCCAAGACCGCGGGGTTCGTTGGCTCCACACCGGCGGCATCTTCACCGCCCTGTCGGAAAACACCCGCCTCGTCGTCGCCGAGGCCGTCAAAGCCGCCCACGAAGCCGGGACCATCGTGAGTTATGACTTGAATTTCCGGGGGAAACTCTGGACCTCCGAAGAAGCCATCGCCACCACCAAACCGCTCGTGCCCTACATCGACTGCCTCATCGGCAACGAAGAAGATTTTGAAAAAGTGCTCGGCTACCACGTCGAAGGCGTCGACATCGAATCCGATGCCGACCTCGACACCGGCGCGTTCAAGAACATGGTGAATCAGGTCGTCAAAGACTACCCCAACATCAAAGTCGTCGGCACCACGCTCCGGAGCGTGAAAACCGCCCTCATCAACGACTGGTCCGCGATCATGTGGAACGACGGCACGTTCTACACCGGCCTCGACATGCCCCGACTCGAAATCGAAGACCGCGTCGGCGGCGGCGACGGCTTCGCCTCGGGATTCACCTACGGCTTCCTCACCGGCGAACAACCCCAACGCTGCGTCGACCTAGGCGTCGCCCACGGCGCGCTGATCATGTCCACCCGAGGCGACACCAGCCAACTCACCAAAACCGATCTCGAACGCACCGCCGACGGCGGCAGCGCGCGCATCGTGAGGTAATTCGTTTCGCCATCGATCAAAGATCGACACTCGACAACCACAATCCGCAAAGCCCACGGACGACCATCCGTGGGCTTTTTCGGCCTATTAGCGCCGCATGATTCGCTTGGGCATCATCGGCTTCGCGTACCCCGATTAGGCGGGGGTATTCTACCCGCCGAAACTCAAACCCCAAGACCGCCTCGCCCGCTACGCCCCGCCATTCAACACCCTCGACATCGACACCAGCTTCCACGCCCTCCCGCCCCGATTGCCCCCGATTAAAACTCGAGCATCGCCCGCAGCGCGATCGAGCCGATGCCGTCGTCGGTGGTTTGCTGCTCAAACTCGCGGGACAAAAATATCTGCTGATACGTCGCGTTGAACGTCCAGTTGCCGCGCCGCCAATCGACCGCGAAGCCTCCGCCCGCTTCGCCCTGCCAAGGCTCAAGGGACACGCTCAAGCTGGGGTTGCGCTGGTTGCTGCCTTCGATAAACGTGTTCCATTCGACGTAACGGCCGATCGCCCGGCCGAACACATACGTGCTCAACCCCTGCACCGGCCGGCCCGTCGCGCTGGCGGGATCGACCAGCCGACCCGCGCCGTAGTCGTCGGGCAAATTAAATCCAAACCGCAATGTCGCGCCCGTGTGGGCTCGACGGTACACGTTGCCCACGTCCAAACCCACTTCGGGAATCGCCTGCAACTGCCAAACGTGAGGTCGGAAAACACTTTGCTCGTTCGCCACGCCGCTGTTCCACAGATCGACCCGCCACTTGCGGCGTAGCGCTAGGTTGTAGGCAAACTCGTCGCCGAGTTGGGTGGTCCAGTTGGGGTCGGGCTCGTCAAACACGTCGTGGATCCACTCCTGCGCCGCCTCGGCCTGGGACGACGGGCCGACGACGCCGAGGTCGAGTTCGACGTGGTCGAAGACGTTGTTTTGTTCGCGTTGCCAGTAGCCGCCGAGGTAGAGGTAGCCCGCGTAGGGCCGGTCGTTGGGGTCGGGGATCGCGGGGCCGATGTTGTCGGGCGTGAAGATTTGCTGCACCAGCGTGATACCCACCGCGGTGCCGTCGGCGGAAATGCCTAGCCCGTCGGCGATCGCGTCGCCGCCGTTTTGGTGGCGGGCGATGGCGAAGCCTTGGCCAGAGGTGTAGTGGCGGTCGGACCCGTGGTTGGGGCGGGTGAACGTGCCGTCGTTTTCAAAAAAGAGGGTCAGCGAAGTGGGCGGGGATGCGGTTTCCAAGCTGAAGTCTTCACGGGCCGCGCTGGGCGAATCAATGGCCCGCGGCGGAGCGGGCTCGAGTCCTTCCTCGGAAGGCTGGGCCAAGGCAGACCCGCACAACCCCAACCACACACTGGCGGTTAAACCCGAAAAAACAACGTGGTTGAGCCACTTCCAACAATCAACGGTCATGACAGGTTCCTGGGGTGAGGCCGTTGCGGGGATCGAAGCCGACGTAGGCGATCAAGTCGGGGAAGAAGGCGGCAAAGTCCTGAGCAAACCCGTCGTACTGGTTACGCAGCTCTACCACGGCCGAGGCCAAGTCAACTTCACGATCAAAGCGTTCCCGCAGCCTAGCCGACATGCGGCGGAGGGTGTGTGCAATGCCTTCGACAGTCGCGTAGGTGCTCAGCCAATCTTCCCGCGACATCATGACCATGATCGCCCGCATCCGCGGAGGCATCAACTGTTGCTGCTCAAGGATTTGCCGGTAGGCCCGAGCGATGAATGCGGGCAACGGCTCGGGGTGATACGCCGTCCAATGGACCGCAAGGACATGGTCGTAAATGACATCGACGATAACCCCCGAATAGCGGCCGTGTCGGGGGCGTAGCCGGGCGCAGGATTGCTCGAACACGGGGTGGGCATCGGTGAACCCATCGACGCGGCGGTGGCGGTGGACCCCTTCGAGCACAACCGGGTCGAGATCATCGGGCAATCGGCCACGGTGCAGGTCCGGCAAGAGGTTGCCGATCATCGACGCGGGGCTGTCGTCGGCGAGGTACAGGTGGGCCAAGTAATTCATGAAAACGCACTATCGAGCCGTGGCCGATGTTCCGCAAACAAAAAAACCGCGTGGCATCGTATTGAAGCCGGGATCAACGCCCCACCGACCGCGGATTATGCGGCGAACGTCATCGGCTCGAAGGCGTCGTGGATCGAGATGCTGGCCATGTCCCAGAAGTGTTGGGTGTGGCGGTCGAGGCGGCCATCCTGGCCCTCAAACCATTGGTTGAGCTCATTGAGCCGGACGGCACCGCGGAAGCGGGGATCGGGTCCCAAGAGGCTCACGATGAAGGCGGTGGTCAACGCCCGGTCGGCGAGGCTGCGGTCCGCAGGGGCGGAAAACAGGCCGTCGCAGTCCTGAAGCTCGGCGAGCGCGGCATAGCCGCGGTCAAGCCCGGCCCGCAGTGCATCGCCCACCGTGGC
>CAYPCC010000209.1:0-4941 GCA_964409095.1 uncultured Phycisphaera sp.
GGGGTGTCGAAGTGGCGGACGGGGATCTTTGCAACTCCCTCTTTGACAAGTGAATGGTTGGCCCCGTGGCCGGCGATTGAGCCGATAACGGAGTTAAGGGTTGGTGCAGCGATTTGGTCGATATAACATCGGGTCTCTCATGATTGAGGCCGTAGGAGCTTGTCATGGATCCCCTTTGGGTGGTGATTGCGTTTTTGGTGGGGTTGGCGGTGAAGCAGTTCGGGCTTCCGCCGATGGTGGGGTTCTTGGGGGCGGGGTTTGTGTTGGCGTCGATGGGCGTGGAGTCGTCCGAGACGCTGAGCTATCTGGCGAACCTGGGGATATATCTGCTGCTGTTTAGCATCGGGTTGAAGCTGGAGCTTCGTGGGTTGGCGAAGCCTGAGGTTTGGGGCGTGGCGTCGTTGCACATGGTGGCGGCGACGCTGCTCGTCGGCGGCGGTGTGTTTGGGTTGTCGGCCCTGGGCTTGGGTATGTTTTCTGAGTTGACCTGGCAGACGTCGATGTTGATCGCGTTTGCGCTGAGTTTTTCCAGCACGGTGTTTGCGGTCAAGGTGCTGGAGGACAAGGCGGAGATGAAGAGCCGGCACGGCAGCGAAGCCATCGGCGTGCTGATCGTGCAGGACCTGTTTGCGATCGTGTTTTTGACGGTGTCGCTGGGGAAGACGCCTTCGCCTTGGGCGCTGGGGTTGTTGGTGTTGCCGCTGCTTCGGCCGGTGCTGGGGAAAGTGCTGGACCGTGTGGGCCACGGCGAATTGCTCTTGCTCGCGGGCCTCGTGTTGGTGTACGGGTTCACGGAGCTGTTCGAGCTGGTGAAGATGAAGCCCGACCTCGGGGCGCTTATCGCGGGACTACTCATCGGTTCGCACCCCAAGGCGAGCGAGATGGCCAAGAGTTTGCTCAGCCTGAAAGACTTGTTGTTGGTCGCGTTTTTTCTGACCATCGGGCTGAACGGTTTGCCGGGCTGGGAGCAGCTGGGGATCGCGGTGGCGTTGGTCGCGTTGGTGCCGTTGAAAGCGGCTGGGTTCTTCTGGCTGATGACGGTGTTTCGTTTGCGGGCCCGCACCGCGACGCTTAGCTCGTTGGTGCTCGCCAACGCCAGCGAGTTTGGCCTGATCGTCGGAGCGCTGGGGGCCTCGAAGGGTTGGATCAGCAACGAATGGCTCGTGGTGTTGGCGATCTCGGTGAGCCTGAGCTTTATCGTGGCGGCACCGTTCAATGCTCATGCCCACAAGTTGTTTGGGCGATGGAGCCGTCGGCTGCAGCGGTTCGAGTCGGAGACGCGGCTGCCCGACGATCAACACATCGAGTTTGCGAATCCGCCGCGGGCGGTGGTCGTGGCGATGGGCCGAACGGGTAGCGCGGCGTACGACGCATTGCGGGAGCACTTCGGCGACGACGTTATCGGCCTCGACGTGGACCCGGCCGCGGCGAAGCGTCACGCCGAGGCCGGCCGCACCGTGGTCGTTGGCGACGCGACCGACCCGGATTTTTACCAACGCCTCAACCCCGCGTCGAGCTGCGAACTAGTGCTGATCAGTTTGCAGTCCAAGTCCGAAGCCGGGGCCATCACACGCCTCATCCGCAGCAACGGCTTCACCGGCCACATCGTGGCGATGGCGCGATTCCCCGACGAAGTCCAAGAGCTCAAGGACGCCGGCGTCGATACCGCCTGTTATCTGCACGACGAGATGGGCATCGGCCTCGCCAGTTCGGCGTTGGAAGGCTTAGCGGAAGCCCCAGATCAAGCTGTCGCGGCCTAGCCAAGCCGGGTTGTCTTTTCGTGATGGCGACGAGGTTGGCTCAGGAGCGGAGGCTTTGGGGTAGCGCGGATTCGCAGAGTTGGGCGAGGGCGTCGCAGGCGTATTTGACGTCTTGGGTGGTGACGAAGGGGCCGAAGGAAAGGCGGGTGGTTCCGCCGCGTGAGGCGGTGCCGACGGTTTGGTGGGCAAGGGGGGCGCAGTGGATGCCGGCTCGGCTGAGGATGCCGTACTCGTTTTCGAGGGCGTCGGCGAGGGCGGTGGGGTTACTGAACCTTCCAGCATTCGCGGTATCGTTTCCGGGGTTTCCGGGTTTTCCGGGGGGGTCAATCCGAAAAGAGAAAACGCCGCAGCGGTACTTGATGCCTTGGGGGCCGACGTAGCGGAAGCCGGGCATGGAGGCGGTGTCGTGGAGTCCGTCGATCATGGTTTCGGTGAGTTTTCGGTCGTGGGCCCAGAGTTTTTCGACGGTCTGGTCGAGGACCCAGCCGAGGGCGGCGTTGAGGCCGATGATGCCGGGTGCGTTGTGGCTGCCGGGCTCGAAGCGGTCGGGCATGAAGGTGGGTTGGACGTCGAGTTCGGAGACGCTGCCGGTGCCGCCTTCGCGGACGGTGGTCATCATGTTTTCGATGCCGGGGCGGAGGTAGAGGAAGCCGGTGCCCAGCGGGCCGAGCAGGGACTTATGGCCGGGCGCGGCGAGCAGGTCGATGTTGTTTTTCTGCACGTCGAGAGGGACATGGCCGACGGTCTGTGCGGCATCGACGAGAAATGGCACGGCACATTCACGGCAGATTTGGCCGATTTCAAAGATGGGTTGGAGCGTGCCGGTGACGTTGCTGCCGTGGACGATGGCGACGAGGCCGGTGTCGGGTTGGATGGCTTTGCGGATGTCTTGGGGATCGACGCGGCCGGTCTGGGGGTCGCATTCGACGCGGGTTTGGGTGGCGACGCCGCGAGAGACGAGTTCGTTGAATGGACGCAGGACCGAGTTGTGATCGAGGTGGCAGGTGATGACGTGTCGGCGTTTGGCGTCGGGGTGGATGAGGCCGTGGATGGCGAGGTTCAGGGCGTCGGTGGTGTTGAGGGTGAAGACGACGTGGTCGGGGGATTGGCCGTGGAGGAGGGTGTTGATGCGTTCACGGCATTGGGTGAAGAGGTCGGTGGCTTCGCGGGCCTCGGCGTAAGCACCGCGGCCGGGGGACGCGCCGTTTTCGGTGGCGTAGCGGTTCATGGCCTCGAGGACGCAGGGCGGCTTGGGGAAGCTGGTCGCGGCGTTGTCGAGGTAGATGCGGCGGGAATGGGCGGGTTGCGGGTCGTTCACACGAGGGCTTTCGGGAGGTCGGTGGTGGGCGGAATAGCCGGGCCCGGGGTTGGCGGGGGGTGTGAGGGATTGGGTTTACCGTGAAACGGGATGAAGAGTTTAGCCCTCGCCGGGGCGGGTGGCGACATAGATGATCACGGCCGCGGCGACCAGCACGTTGAGGCCAATCAACACGATCACCAACCCACTGACTTGACGGCGGGGCGGCAGGGCGGCGGGGTGCGGCGTCGCGGGACCGCCCGCTTTGAGCGGAGAAGGTGTCTCGGCGCGGGTGGGCGCGGCGTCTACGTTTGCGTTGGTTTGAGTTTCCACCACCCCGTCAGGGGCCGAAGCCGCGGGACGCGCTGGGCGAGTGGGTACCGCGTCGCCGAGCAGGTCGCTGATGAGATCGTTTTGCCCCTCGTCGTCGGTATTCGACCTGGCGGACTCGGCGTCCTGCTCGAAGATCGACGCGGGGGTTTGATCCGCGGAGGCCGACGCCGCGGCGGCGAGGACTTGCGCTTGATCTTCGCTGAGCGATTCGGCGTCCGACGCCTCGGCCTCCTCGACCGACTCGGGCTCCGCGGGGGCCAAGCCTAGGAGCCGATTGAGCGAACGCTGGGCCGCCTCGGCCGCCCGTCGATTGGGGAACTGCAAACCCAATTCGTTGCGCTGTTTCACCGCCCGGAACACCGCGTCACAACTCGGGCAACGCGGGTCGTCTTTGGACACGTGCGCCCCGCAGGCGTGGCAATACCCCAGCAAGTGCGCCACCCCCGGCACGTTGCGGGCCACCGACCAGAACTGCCGCGTCGTCGGCCCCCGCAGCACCGTCATCGGCCCGACCCGGCCGGCCTCGATCATCTTCACCAACACCTCGTAACTGCACCCCGGCCGAAACGGATGGGTCTTATTCCGGATCGACCACGGCCCCATCGCAATCTGCGTCGCCCGCCGACTCAGCGGCTCAAACAACCCGCCGCAGCTAGAACACTTTTCGCCCTGCGGCTGGGCGTGGCCGCAGTAGGGGCACAGCACCACCTTGGGCTTGGGGCTCTTGGGCGGGCCGTCGGTTTGCTTCACGGCCACGGCGGACGCGGCCTCATCACTCCCCGCAACCGTCGCCTCGGATGATTCGGTCTGACCTTGAGCATCCACGCCGGTTGAAGTTTCCGGGGTGTCCGGGGTGTCCGGGGTGTCCGGGGTCTCGGGTGTATCCGGCGTTTCGGTGTTGGCGAGGTCGGTGGGGTTGGGATCAGGGGCGGTCATACGGCCTCCTTTGACAGTCCGGCGGGCCGGCCGTAGCGTGCGCGGACGATGCTGCGTTGTGGTTTACTCATCATGATTGTCGTCTTAATCGGCCCGGGCTGCCAGTCCGACGGCCCATCGCCCTCGGCGACATCCGCAGCGCCTTCGTTCGCACCAAGCTCGGCGTCGGGTGGGCCAGTCTTGGCCTATGTCGCGGGGGAACCGCTGCGATCGGGCGATTTGTTCGTGCCGATGGCCGAAGCGGTGGGCGGCGAGATTTTAGGCGAACGGGTGCTGGACGAGATGCTCGGCCGTCGTTTGGCCAAGGCGGGCATCGAGCTGACCCCAGAGGTGCTGGAGGCCGAGCGGGTCAAGTTATCGCAAACCCTCTCGCCCGACGAAGACGAGGCGGCCCGTCTGCTCGCCGAACTGCGTCAACGCCGGGGCCTGGGCGACGTGCGTTTCGCGGCGCTCTTGCGACGCAACGCGGGGCTGCGGGCGATTGTCGCCGACCGGGTTACGGTCAGTGAGGCGGCGGTGGAACAGGCGTATCGCTTGAGCTACGGCCCGGCGTCGCGGGTCCGGTTGATCCTCGCCGAGTCGCTGCGCGACGCCCGGGACTTGCGTAAGCGGGCG
>CAYPCC010000210.1:0-4904 GCA_964409095.1 uncultured Phycisphaera sp.
CCAAAAGACCACCATCACCAGCCCGCCGATCAGCGGGCTCGCCGTCCCCGCCGCGGTCGCGGCAAAGGCGTACAACCAGCCGCACGGCAAGAGCGTCGTCAGCAAACCGATGGTCAGCGCCCGCTGCGTCGGCTGCATCTGCATGGCCAACCCTTGCACGCGGTGGACTTTTTTGACCCAAGATTGCGGGAGGTGCAATCGTTTGATCGAGACGCCGCGCCGCCGCATCAGCCCGATGACCCCGAACGCGATCACGGTCACGCCCGCCAACGGCAGCGCGACCCGGTTGATCCCCGCCAGCGTGCCGCCGAGATCGAGTAAAGACCCCGCGCTGCCCGCCGCAACGCCCAGTGCCGTGTAGGTGATCAGTCGGCCGCCGTGATACGCCACCGACAACCGCCAACGCCCGCCTTGCGGGACATCGCTAAACGCGATCGCCAAAAACGCGCCGCACATACCCACGCAGTGCAGCGACCCCAGCACGCTGGCGAGAAACACGGCAACAACCAGCGCGGTCATGGCGCAACCTCACGCTCATCCGCAAACACATCGATGCCGCCCGCGGCCTTAATTTCCCGGCGATCCATGAAACGCGACTCGCCCCGAACCGCCACCAGGTCGGCCTGATACGCCCCCGCGGCGGGCAGGTCCGCCAGCGTCTCGTAGACGCCTAGGCGCTCCGCGACCGGAGACAACTGGAGCTCGACGATCTCGCCATCGACCAAACGGATCAGCCGGACGCTGACGTTTGCCCCGGAGATCGGTTGGCCTTGGGCGTCCATGAGCGTGGCAGCAAAGACGCGGCGGCCGTCGGCGTCGATCAGCGAGCCGGGGGTGAGCGTCACGGCCCAGCCTAGCCTTGCGCTGGCGGCAAGGTCGGCTTTGTGCGCATCGAAATCCACCGCTTCACGGTAATAGTCCGGCACGACGCCCCGGCCCGGCCCGCCCACGGCCAGCGTCACCGCGCCCAAGATCAGCGTCGCGTGCGTCCCTAGCAACACCACGATGATAATCGGCCAAGTGATGCGGGCGCGGAGCGAAGCGATCTTGGAAGCGGCATTCGCAGCATTATTCGCGGACATCGGGAACGCTCGTTTCGGGTTGGGGCTGGGGCTGCGGCGGGGCGGTGGGGCCTTGCAGCGGGACGGTGCGGGTGAAAGTCGTGTCGAGGTCGTCGGTGATGTGCAGCGTCGCCGTCAGCCGGCCGCCGCGGAAGGATTCGTAAGGCAACAACACCCGCACCGCCTCGGTCAGCGTCGCGCCGGGTTCCAGCGCGAACGTCGGCTGGGTCGTGACCAGCTCGGCCTCGGCGATCGCGGGCATCGACACGCGGTAGGTGCGCGGATCGTCGGTGCGGTTGGTGATCTTCACGCGGAGGGTGTTGTCGATCTCGCCATCGGGCATGACCGAGAACGGCCGACCGAGGGTACGCATCACCTCGATGTCGGACGTGGGTTTGGTCAGGAGGATCACGATCAATGCGGTGAGCAATAGGCAGACCGCGACGGGGTAGAGCACGACGCGCGGCCGAATGATCTTGGTGGGTTTGCGGTCGATCGCGTCTTGCGAGCTGTAACGGATGAGGCCTTCGGGGCGGTCGAAGCGTTGCATGACGTCGTTGCAGGCGTCGATGCACTGGGCGCAGTTGATGCACTCGAGTTGGAGGCCGTCGCGGATGTCGATGCCGGTGGGGCAGACTTCGACGCACTGGTTACACGCCACGCAGTCGCCCAGAATCGGGAGGGCGACTTCTTGACCGCGTTTGGCTTTGCGGGGTTTGCCGCGGGGTTCGCCGCGCTTGGGGTCGTAGCTGATGATGAGGGATTGGCGGTCGAGCATGACGCTCTGGAATCGGCCGTAGGGGCAGCCGATGATGCACAGCTGTTCGCGCCAGAACGCGAAGTCGAACATCATGAAGCCGGTGATGGCGACAAATAAGATGAAGGGCCCGGGATGTTCCCACGGGGCCGAGGTCCAGATCCAGCGGGTGAGGTTGTCGGTGCCGACGAAGTAGGCCAAGAACGTGTTGGTGAGGTGGGCGCAGATGACCAGGAACACGGCGTACATGCCGATCATGCGCCAGCCGGGGATGCCCTTACGGGGCGGTTGTCCGCCGACGCCCTTGCGGCCGTAGAACAGGCGCTCAACGGGGCGGAAGACAAATTCCATGTACACGGTTTGCGGGCAGCCCCACCCGCACCACACCCGGCCGAGCACGGCGGTGAGGAAAAAGATCGACAGGAATAGAATCAAGATCGCCAACGCCAACGGCAGCGTGTCGGTGGGCAGAAACGTTGTACCGAACAGCAAAAACTTCCGCTGGGGGATGTCGAGCAAGACCAACGGCGAGCCGTTCCAACGCAGCCAGGGCAACGCGGTGAAAAACGCGATGAGGCTGTAGGCCACGATCCGCCGCCGCTTCCAGTGCGTGCCTTTGGATAGTCGCGGGTATAGCCAACGGCGGCTGCCGTCGGCCTCGAGGGTCGAGAGGACGCGCTCCTCGGGGTTGAGCAGGTTTTCGTTGGAGGTGGTCATACCAAACGCTCTGATCAGTTCAAACTTTATTCAGACTCGAAGAATGCGGGGATGATGTCGCCCTCGGCCGGCCGGGGGCTGCTGAGGTTTTGGCCGCGGAGCGACGCGACATAGGCGCTGACGAGGACGACTTCGTTGGGCAGGAGCTTGCTTTCCCAAGCGGGCATCGCGCCGTTGTTGGCGCCTTTGTTGATGACGTTGATGATGCCGACGGGGTCTTTGAGGTTGAGGTAATGATCGTCGGTGAGGTTGGGGCCGGAGATGCCCGCGCCGTTTGAGCCGTGGCAGGAGGCGCAGTTGGCGCGGAAGATGGAGCTACCCGCGGCGAGCCATTTCTGCTCATCGGGGTTGTTGACGAAGCGGGCGAGGGTGGGGGCGTCGGGCGAGAGTTCGCCGAGCTCGGCAAACTGCTTCATCAGCATCGAAGTCTCGGCGGCTTGATAAGACTCTTCGTAGCCAAAGATTTGACGTGCCCCGGCGGCGACGATGAGGTACAGCGGCGCGAAGGCGATGGACGCGATGAACAACCAGACCCACCAGCCGGGCGTGGGGTTGTCGTATTCCTGGATGCCGTCGTAATTGTGGCCGGTGAGCGGGTCGCTGGGGAGGGCGTCGTGGTCGAGGGGTTCTTGATCGGGCATGGCGGGAACCTGCGTGCGGGGGGAATCAATGAGGCAGAGCGGGGTGGGTTAGTCTTGGGGCTTGGGCTTGGAGCGGTCTTCAACGATGTCATCGGGGTCGTCGTGAAGCGGCATCGACGCCCAGCGGTCGACGGTTTTCTTTTTGCGGGTCAGGACCCACAACGTGACGAGGACGAAAACCGAGACGAAGATGACCAGCGCGACGCTGGAGAGCATGTCGGCCGAGGTGGACTCGAAGATTTCTTTGAACTTACCCATCAGCGGGCCTCCGAGAGTTGGTCGTCGGCATCGGCCGAGACGTTTTCGATGGCTTCGACGGGGGCGACTTCACCTTCGGGCACGACTTCGTCGGTAGGCGTTGGTTTGGTCAGGTCGGTGCCGAGGCGTTGGAGGTAGGCGACCATGGCGATGACCTGGCGGTCGGAGAGGTCGATTTCCTTGCCGTTTTTGGTGAAGTAGGGGCCTTGGTTTTGTTCGAGGTAGGCGTCGTGGATTTCCTTCGCCTGGGCCTCGGCGTCTTCGATGGCCGAGGCGATCTGCTCGTCGGTGTAGGGGACGCCGACGGCGCGGTTGGCTTGCATCCGCAGGGGGATGGATGTGAAGTCGATCTTCTTTTTCATCAGCCAGGGGTAAGCGGGCATGATCGAGCCGTAGGACAGAGCGCGGGGGTTGTCGAAGTGGGTGACGTGCCAGCTGTGGCTGCGGAGGCCGCCCTCGCGGGCGAGGTCTGGGCCGATGCGTCGGCTGCCCCACTGGAAGGGGTGGTCGTAGACGGATTCGCCGGGCTTGGAATAGTCGCCGTAGCGTTTGGTTTCGCTGAGGATCGGGCGGATCATCTGCGAGTGGCAGTTGTAGCAGCCCTCGGCGACGTAGAGGTCGCGGCCGGCGAGTTCGAGCGGGGTGTACGGCGTGACCGACTGGATCGTCGGCACGTTCGAGCGGATCACGAACGTGGGCACGAGTTCGAGCACCGACGCGATGCCCACGGCCACGATCACCAGCACCGTGAACTTCACGGGCATCCGCTCCCAGGTGCGGTGCCACCACATGGTCCGCCACACGTCGATCTTCTTGGCGATCGGCGCGACGCCGTCGAGGTCCGAGACCGGGGCGACTTCACGCTCGAAGTCTTTGGTGAGCGGCGCGGCTTCGATGATCGGCTCGTCGTAGGTGGCGGGGCGGTTCTTCCAGCACTGGAAGATTGCGTAGGTGCCGACGCAGGCCCCGCCAAGATACAGCAGGCCGCCGCCGACGCGGATCCAGTAGAAGGGGATGATCTTGGTCGTGGTTTCGACAAAGTCGGGATAGGCCAGTTGACCTTCCGGGGTCATCGCCCGCCACATGAGGCCCTGGGTCAGGCCCGCGACGTAGATCGAGATGACGTAGAGGAGGATGCCGACGGTGGCGAGCCAGAAGTGCAGGTTGGCGAGCTTGACGCTGACGCCTTTGGATTGAAACAGCTTGGGGGCCAGCCAGTAGAGCATGCCGAAGATCATGAAGCCGTTCCAGCCCAGCGCCCCCGAGTGGACGTGGGCGATGCCCCAGTCGTTGTAGTGAGAGAGCGAGTTGACGGCTTTGATCGAGAGCATCGGGCCCTCGAACGTGGACATGCCGTAGAACGTGATGCCGACGACGAAGAACTTGAGGATCGGGTCGGAGGTGACCTTGTGCCACGCGCCTCGGAGCGTGAGCAGGCCGTTGATCATGCCGCCCCACGACGGCATCCAC
>CAYPCC010000211.1:0-4870 GCA_964409095.1 uncultured Phycisphaera sp.
CAAGCGAACTACTTGAGTTCGACTTCGCCGCCGGCTTCCTTGATCTTGTCGGCGAGGGCTTGAGCCTCTTCCTTGTCGACGCCTTCTTTGATGGGGCTGGGCGCACCATCGACGAGTTCCTTGGCTTCTTTGAGGCCCAGGCCGGTGGCTTCACGCACGGCCTTGATCACTTGGATCTTCTTGTCGCCGGCGCTCTTGAGGATGACGTCGAACGACGTTTGCTCTTCGGCTTCCTCGGCGGCACCCGCAGGACCGGCCATCATCACCGCGCCGCCGGCGGCGGGCTCGATGTTGTAGGTTTCCTTGAGGTAGTCCGCCAGTTCAACGGCGTCTTTGAGGGTCAAACCGACGAGCTTGTCGCCGAGTTCCGCGATTGCTGCTTCTGCCATAATCAATACTCCAAACGTTGCGTCCTCCATAGGTCGCCGACCATCGGCGATTTAACCCAAACGGGCCAGTGGGGGATCGTGTTATTAATGATTTCTAATGGATGATTTTCGATGGCCTGAACCGAGAATCCTTGATTGCTTTGGCAATCAAAAACCCTCAATCCAAAATCAAAAATCGCCTTAACCAACCTTGGCGATGGTTTCGCCTTTTTCGAGTTTATCCTGGATCGTCTTGATGATGCCCGCGAGGTTGCGGCCCGGGGCGAGGATTGCACCCACGAGGTTTTGGCCGGGCGTGAGGACGATCTGGACGACCTTGGCCTGGGCTTCTTCCTTGGTGGGGTATTCCGAGAGCTTCTTGATTTCGGAGGGGCCGAAGACGATGCCGTCCATTACGGCACCCTTGAACTCCATGTTCTGGAGCTTCTTGGCCCATTCGATGAGCTCACGGGCGACGCCGACGACGGAGGTGGCTTCGCTGGCCGGGTAGACCATGGCGGCGGGTCCTTCGAGGAACTCGCTGAGTCCGGCAAGATCGCCGTCTTTGAAGACGCTCTTGGCGAGGCTGTTCTTGATGACGCGGACCTTGATGGACTTGCCGGCCAACTCGGTACGCAGGGCGTTATTGTCGTTGGATTCGACGCCGCGGATGTCGATCAGGATCGCACCGTTGAGGTCGGCGAATTCCTTGGCGTAGGCCGAGGCGATGAGGTTTTTAACGGGCTTGCTCATGGGGATGCTCGCTTTGCTCGCAGTCGCTAGCCGTTAGTCGCTAGCCGTTAGGTAATTGGAGTGTGAAAATACAAGTCTTTCGTTCGGGCTAGCGGCCAACGGCTAGCGCCTCGCGGCTAGTTACGCTTCGACCAGAACCGAGGGGGTCATCGTCGCGGCGACCGCGATCTTTTTGACGTATTGGCCCTTGGTGGCGGCGGGTTTGAGGCGGGTGATCAGGTTGATCATCGTTTGGGTGTTTTCGACGAGTTGTTCTGCGGTGAAGCTGTGCTTGCCGACGGGCACATGGATGTTGCCGCCGTCGTCGTTGCGGTACTCGACCTTACCGGCGACGAACGCCTTGACCGCGTCGGCGATCTTGGGGTCGACGGTGCCGGCCTTAGGCGAGGGCATCAGGCCTTTGGGGCCCAGCACCTTGCCGAGCTTCGACACGACCCGCATCTGGGCGGGCTCGGCGATGGCGACATCGAAGTCCATCCAGCCGTCCTCGATTTTCTTCACCAGGTCGTCGCTGCCCGCTTCGATGGCCCCGGCGGCCTTGGCTTCTTCGACTTTTTCGGGGCCGCAGAACGCGATCACCTTCTTGGTCGCGCCGCCGACGCCGTGGGGCAACGAGACCGAGCCGCGGAGCATCTGATCCGCTTGCTTGGGATCGATCCCCAAGTGCATGTGTAGTTCGACGGTCTGGTCGAATTTGGTGGCCCGGAAACCCTTGAGCCGTTCGATGGCTTGGGCCAGGGGAAGCACGTCGTCGTTGGCGACCCGGGCATCCGCAGCGTAACGCTTACCTTTTTTGCGAGACATCGTTTTCCTTTCGATCGGCCGACTCACGGTGGAGCGGCGGTATCTCCCACGGTTTAGGCCCGTGGTTGGCCTTGATTTGAATGTCGTCGATCTGCGATCGACGGCTAAACATGTTTTGAACGGGGCGGTCGATCAGCCTTCGACGGTGATCCCCATCGAGCGGGCGGTGCCAGCGACGATTTTGCAGTTGGCTTCGACGGAGTGGCCCGACAATTCGCCGACCTTTTCCTCGACGATGGCTTTGATCTGGTCCATGGTCACCGAGCCGACTTTCTCTTTGTGCGGGACGCTCGAGCCTTTCTCAATCTTCGCGGCATCCATCAAGAGGACGGCGACGGGCGGGGCTTTGACTTCAAACTCGAACGAGCGGTCTTTGTAGACCGTGATCACGCAGCCGACGACCTTGCCGTTGAGGGCACGGGTGCGTTCGTTGAACTGCTGGATGAACTGGCCGGGGTTGACCCCGTTCTGGCCGAGGGCCGGGCCGATGGGCGGCGCGGGGGTGGCTTGGCCGCCCTTGGCTTGGATCTTGAACTGCGAGGTGATTTCTTTCTTGGCCATGTCGAGCTTTCCGGGTCGGACAGGAGCGAGGCGCTGCGTCAGGCAAACGCATCGTGCGTCTGGGTTTAGTAAAGTTCAAACGCCCCGCCGACCCCAAGGATCGGCTGCGGCGAGTCGCATAGTGTACCGAACCCCACGCGGTTGACAAGTCCGTTTGACGCGGTACTCTTTGGAACTCAACTGACCTTGTTCGCTGACCTTCACCCTCCGCGGACGGCGTTACTGGCCAAGTAGCTCAGTTGGTAGAGCACTGCATTGAAAATGCAGGTGTCCCCGGTTCAAGTCCGGGTTTGGCCACTTGAAAACGCCCCCTCAAACGGGGCGTTTTTCTATGCGCCAGCGGGGTTTACGGCGTTTTTAGCGAACGTACTTCGCCGATTTCTCGAATTTTCAAAGTGTTCCATATATTCCGCATGGTGTCGTTATGACTCCCCGCACGGCTCCCCTCAGGCTGTCGCTGCGCCCCTGCTGGTGATCTGGAGGATGGCGTGAGTACGACTTCACCTACCTCTAACTCGATTCCAGCAGACAATTTAACAGGCTGCTGCAAAACGCGAGTGGGGGGCTGGGCTCGTGCGGAGACCGGTCCGTCGCGCTTTATCGCAGCAGATGACTCATCGAGTCCATTGCGTGGAGCCGTGATCAGGCCAAGAGCTTTCGCATCCGCACGAGGTTGTAGGCCGAGGCGGCGAGTTCGAATTGCTGAGCGATCTTCCAACGGCCGACGTGTCGGGACCGGGCCAGCCCACCGATGGTCTTGCACCAGCCAAAGCCTTCTTCGATTTTCTTGCGGGCACGTTGACTCAACGCCGCGGCGCATTCGGCCGTGCCGTTGGCTTCGCTGACGTGTACCGCCATGATCAGGCCGTGGCGGTTCTCGCCCAATGCATGGCCGATGTGGCAGAGCCGGGCTTCTTTGCCCACCCCCTTTTTGTACAGCCGCGCGTGGGGATCGGTGGTGCTGCGATGCGTGGCGTTGGAACGATTCTGGCCGTGGAAGTCCACCTCGGCATTGCGTGGCTTAAATCCCCCGCCCCCGCCCCCGCCCCCGGAAGTACCCCCAGAAGTACCCCCGGAGGATTGAGGGTTGTCATATTGATTATGGTTTTGTTGCTCGATCGGCGTGAAGCTCTTGATTGAAGCGTAGCTCTCGTCGAAGCGCTGAGGCGGGCATCCGTGAGGCTCTTGTCGATCTCGTCCACCCTCCGTGGTGATTTGCTGGTGGTGCTCATGCCGACAGGGTCGGCTTGATGGCGAGGCTTTCTACAGGGCAGGCCTGACTCCATCACGGATAATGCCAGTTCGAGGCCAGTCACTTTTACTGGAGAAAATTTTCCGCATCCTGTATCTACCGAAAATTATGCACGAAGACGGTGGCTGACCTATCTAAATGTGTCGAGTAATAATTTTCTTCCCGCTGCGACGTCTACGGAACGCTGAGTGCCGGCCTCTCGCTCGATAATCCAATCACCTCGATATCTAGCCGCGGCAAGGGTATCTAAAAACGCTCTCCAATCAACCGCTCCTTTGCCGACGGGAACTTCTTCGCCCCAAGCCCCAGGCGTCGAGGGCGGAGTGGCGTCTTTGATATGAACCTGCCGAACGTGCGGCAGCAGCCGCTTGACCGCTTCCACTGGATCACCCATGTCGTACAAAAGCATATTCGCGGGATCGAAGTTGACGCCCAAATTTTTGCGATCAACCGACTCCAAAAATTGACGCAAGGTGGATGACGTTTCTTGTCCGGTTTCTAGAAGTAGATCGCCTGATAACGATTCACCAATTAAATCGGCGATGGTTTGGATCCTGCCCACCAAGACGTCGTACATAGGGTCCGCGGTATCTTGCGGAATGAATCCGGCGTGCGTAGAAAACGTGCGAATCCCCATCGATTGAGCGATCGCCATATTCGCGCGAATGTTACGGAGGTTGCCCTCCCACTGGGCATTGGGGACAAATCCGCCAGTCTGTCGGATAGTTTGTGGGGTCGAGTAGTCTTCACCGATCGCACCAAACTGAGCGGAGGCTATCTCGATCGAGCTTTCATTGAGCAACGTTTTGAGCGGACGCCATTTCTCCAAATCTTCACGGATCGGATCGAGCGCGAGTTGAAGTTTCTTTAGACCTAATTTACGCAGATCATCGACTAGTTCTTCGGGGCCATTTGGCTGGAGCGACCAACTGCATACCCCGATACGGTCTGCCATTTTCTCGGACATAATCACTTTATTTCTCAAAATTAACGCAATGATGACGAAAGTAAACAACCTGCTTATCTTGCAATCAGTATATTTAGCTTTTGTCGATCAGGGTTTAAGAGGTCGCTCGTGCAGGGCTACCGCATCAAATCGACTGACTAATTTTTTGCTCTCTCGTCGCTGGCG
>CAYPCC010000212.1:0-4857 GCA_964409095.1 uncultured Phycisphaera sp.
CTTCGCCGGAGGGGAAGACCAAGGTGGCCCATTTGCCTTCACGGTTGGTCAGGCGGGCGTAGGTACCCGCTGAGCGACACATTTGGGCACCCCGTCCGGGGGTCATTTCGATGCAGTGGACGTTGAGGCCGGTCGGAATCTTGCCCAAAGGCATGCTGTTACCCACGATAGGCTCGACCTTGTCGGCCGACGAAATGACGGTCATGCCGTCGGTCAGCCCGATAGGGGCGATGATGTACCGCTTTTCGCCGTCGGGGTATTCGAGCAGAGCGATGTTGGCCGAGCGGTTGGGGTCGTACTCGATGCCGATGACGGTGGCTTGGACATCATCCTTTTTGCGGGCGAAGTCGATCCGACGGTAGCGGCGTTTGTTGCCCCCGCCACGCCCAAGGACCGTGATCTTGCCTTGGTTGTTGCGGCCCATCTGACGGTTGTTGATCAGAAGCAGCGTCTTTTCCGGCTTGGTCTTGGTCACCTCGGAGTAGAGGTTGACCGAGGCGTCGCGTCGGCTAGGCGTAGTTGGTTTGTATTGACGGATGGCCATCTTTTAAGTCCTGAGTCCTGAGGAACGAGGCGTGAGGGCAATAAGTGAAGTCGAAGCAAATCAAGCCTCAAGACTCACACCTCACCATGTTTAGAACAGTTCGATGCGGTCTTCTCCGTGAAGCTCCACGGTAGCTTTTTTCCAGTCCGAGCTCTTGGCCGGACCGAAGCGGGTGCGGAAGTACTTACCCTTGCGGATCTGAGTCGAGACACGCTCGACACGGACGCCGTAAAGCTTCTCGATCGCGGCTTTGATCTGGGGCTTGCGGGCCTTGATATCCACTTCAAACGAGTAGCGATTGCGGTCGCCGGACTCCCAAGCGGACTTCTCGGTGATGATCGGTTTCTTAACGATATAGGTGGCTTCGATGTACGGCATAACGCTTACGCGGCCTCCACGGTGTGGACCTTGACGCCCTGGGTCACTTTCGTGACGTACGCTGCAAAAGCGTCTTTGTGGGCGACTAGGTAGCGGTGATTGAGCAGGTCGAACGCGTTGAGGCGGTCGATCTGGGTGGTGTCGATGTATTGGAGGTTGTTGGCGGACTTGGCTTCAACCGAAGTCACATCCGCGAGAGCGACCAGACAGGTGCGGTCGATTTTGAGAGCGGCGAGGAGCGAGGCGAATTGCTTGGTGCTGGGCTTGTCGAACTGTCCGCCATCGTCAATCAGCTTGATTTCGCCGTCGATGGCTTTGGCGAGTAGCGCGTTGCGGTTGGCGAGCCGACGCATCTTGATCGGCATGTCCTGCCGCCATGAGTGGCCGACTTTGGCGTGGGCACTGCCGCCGCCGCGGAGGATATTGGCTTTTTTGTCGCCGTGGCGGGCGTTGCCCGTGCCCTTTTGCTTGTACATCTTCTTGCCCGTGCCGTTGACGTGGCTACGCGATTTGGTGGTCGCGTTGATCGAACGGCGGTTGGCGTGAAAACGGACAAAGGCTTGCTTGAGCAGGGCGGGACGTACTTCGCCCCCGAGAAGACTCGGATCGATGGAATACGTGCCGGTTTGGTCGCCCGACGTGTTGTAGATGGGGATTTCGATCATGTTCGTTACCTACGGGCTGCGGTGTTGCAGCTGCGTTATGTTCGCTCTCCGGGAGCTTCTACCCGCCGCCACGCGGCGGACGCAGATAGAGGTCTCGGAGAACTCGGTGAGGCCTAGTTTGTCGTGACAGGGTAGTTTCGCTTGGAGGCTAGAATCTGAGCACTGCGTCTTGAGCGATAAACTCAATCCTCACGGCTCAGGGCTGATGCCTCACCCGACTTACCCCGCCGCAGCGAGCTTGGCTTTACCTTTGTAAAGCCGCTTGGCCTCCCGAATGAAAACCAGTCCGTTTTTCGGTCCGGGCACGGGGCCTTTGACCAGAAGAAGATTTCGTTCTTTATCGATACCGACCACTTTGAGAGAGCGGATGGTCATGTTCACGGCACCCATGTGCCCACCCATGCGGATACCTTTTTTGGGTTTACCGGTACCCAGGTTCGACGATCGGCCGCCGATCGAGCCGGGCGAGCGGTGCTTCCGCTCGACGCCGTGGCTGGCTTCCTGACCGGCGAAGCCGTGACGCTTCATGGGACCTTGAAAACCTTTACCCTTGCTCACGCCGGTCACGTCAACAAACACGACCGACTCAAAAGCCTCAGCGTTGATTTCCTGGCCCGCTTCAAACTCCGAGACTTCCGACGCATCGAGACGCATCTCGCGGTGGAAACGCTTGGGGGCAAGGCCCGCCTTGGCGTCGTGACCGATGACCTGGAACGTCGAGTTACGGGCCTTGACATCTTCAAACGCCATTTGAATGGCGTCGTAGCCGTCGGTGGCTTGCGTTTTGATTTGACTCACGAAACACGGGCCAGCTTCAATGACCGTCACCGGTACGTTGTTGCCGTCGTCGTCGTAGAGGCGAGTCATTCCGATTTTGCGGCCGAGGATTGCTTTCGGCATGGGTCAGATCTCCGGGGCTGGCCTTTGACGGCCGGGTCATACTTTTGAAGTAGAGGACCGTGTCCCTGTTTGATGGTTAACGATTCAATTACGCTTTGATCTTGACGAACACACCCGCAGGAACCACGAGGCGGTTGAGGGCCTCAACCGTGCGGGCGTTGGGCTCTTTGATGTCGATGATCCGCTTGTGGGTGCGGATCTCGAATTGCTCACGCGACTTCTTATCAATGTGCGGCGAGCGAAGCACGGTGTACCGTTCGATGCGGGTGGGCAGTGGCACGGGACCGGCAACCTTGGCGTTGGTACGCTTGGCGTGATCGACGATCTCCTTGGCGGAGGCGTCGAGAGCCTGGTAGTCGTAGGCTTCCATTCGGATTCGGATCTGTCCTGCGGCCATGCTTATCGTTGCCCTGAACAAGTGTCGGTACTAAAACCTCAGCGGCACGAGCCGGTTGAGGCGAGCCGCACAGTGTACAGAGCCCAAAGCCCCTGTCAAACCGGACCTGAACAAAAAATTCATCCCCCGCGTGCCCACCCGCTCCCGAGCGAAAACCTTCGCCTCACCCTCCCGGCAACCCCCCGCCGCTGCTCGTTTAGGGCGTCCGGCAAACCTCATCCAGCACGCGCTCGGCCACAAAGATTGGCACCGCATTCGCCACGCCCAGCGCAATCGCGTCCGACGGCCGCGAGTCCACCTCCCGCAGCTCATTCTCGTTGGTTTTCGAGCGTAAATGCAGCTTGGCGTAGAACGTATGGTCCGACAGGTCGCTGATGACCACCTGCTCCAGCCGATACCCCAGCTCGTCCACCACGCTGGCAAGCAGCTCGTGGGTTTGCGGCCGAGGCGGGACCTGACCCAGCAGACGACGCTCGATCGCGGCCGCCTCGTTGAGCCCGATGAGGATCGGGAACTTGCGCGGCGGGTCCGACACGGGCTCGACCTCACGCAATTCAAGATAATGCGTATCTTGGGTCTCGCTGATCAAAATGCGGGCGAGTTCCATTTGAATCTGCATCGGGCGTCCTTATGCAACAACTTTTCACCGAACGGAAGCACACCTACCGCGATCCCCGGCCATCCCGGATGCGTTCGCCGATCGGCGTGGGGCCGATGACCGCATGATAGCTGCCGTCGTGCCCCTCCGGCCCCCCGGCTTCCCCCGATTCCGGCAAAATCGTGGCTTCTTTCCATACGGCCAAACCCGTGCCGTGTTCGACGATCCACAGGGCTTGCTCGCCGTTCTCTTTCGCCTCGATCGAACAGGTGCAGTACAGCACCACCCCGCCGGGGGCGAGATGGCCAAGCGCCCGGCCCGCGATTTGTCGCTGCAACGCCACCACCGACTCGATACTCGCGTCCGTCGCTCGGTAGCGGGCACCCGGCCGACGGGCGAGGACGCCGGTGTTCGAGCACGGCACGTCCAGCACGATCAGATCGAACCGCTGGCCGGACTGCGGCTCGGCGACGGTGATCCCGGGAATCTTTTCGAGGTCGGCTCGGCGGCCGTCGTCGGGGTCGTACGCCGTGATCGCCGACCCCGGATAAACCTGCTGCAACTGCCGGGTTTTCGTGCCCCGGCCCGCGCACAGGTCCAAGATGGTTTGGGGCTGAAGTGGCAAATCACCCAGCGCCGCGACCGACGCCAACGACGCGGGGTCCTGCACCCGTCGGCTCGCGTCTTGGGCAAGCCAATCCAGCAACTCGTCGTGCGATCCTTCCCATTTTGTTGCTTTTTCGTTTTCAACCACGAACGTCGGGGGATGCTGCAGGCTGTACAACGCCAGGGCCGTCGCCCGCTCTCGGCCGTACGCCTTGAACCACCGCTGCAACAACGGCATCGGGTGGCTGGTCGCCACGACCAAGTAGGCCAGCAGGTTGTCGGGCTTGGGCAGCAGATTGCCCTTGAGTTTGATCGTCGTCCCGTCCGCGGCGGGCAAGCGGTCCCTTCCGGGGCCTGGGGCGGGGGCGGCGGTCCACGGCTCGTCGATTGGCCCCTCCACCTCATCCGCGATCTTCCGCAAGACCGCGTTGACCACGCCGGAGGTGCGCGGCACGTCGAAGGCGTGGGTCAGCCGAACGCTCTCGTCGATCACGGCATACGCCGGCATGCGATCCATCAAAACCAACTGTGCCGCCCCACCCAACAAAACCGCATACGTTTCCGCCGCCATTTTCCGGGGGGGCTGCTTGAGGTGGCGTTTGAGCAGGTGTTCGAGCGTGAGCCAGCGCTGGATCACCGTCCGGTGGATCGCGGTCGCCAGCCGGGCGTCGGCCGACGACAGCCCGTCGAGGTCGGGCTCGATGAGCGGCAGATCGGGAAACTGTTCGACAGCGGGGATCAGGGCAAAGGTTGCGGCGTAGCGGGCGGT
>CAYPCC010000213.1:0-4855 GCA_964409095.1 uncultured Phycisphaera sp.
TGCCTTTGAGTTCGGACTTTTAGGCGTGGGCTTTGGCTTTTTGTTCTTTTTTGGCTTGCGCGTACTTCCACTTGCCGTAGTCCATGATCTTGCACACGGGCGGGGAAGCGGTGGGCGAGACTTCGACGAGGTCGAGCTCAGCGTCACGGGCGCGGTTTTTGGCGTCTTCGGTCTCGACTACGCCGATCTGGTTGTCATCTTCGTCGATCAGCCGGATGGGTGAAACGCGGATTTGATCGTTGATGCGAAGGCGTTTGCCGGTTTCGCGGGGTTGGGGCTTGAAGCGTCCTCTAGCGATGGGTTGGGTCTCCGAAACTCAGGGAAGGGAAAAGGGCATCGACAGTGATCGCCCGGGCCGCCCGGTCGGGGTGGCCAATCAGGTACCAGCCTAGCCAGAAACGCGGGAAAAGCAAGGCGGCGGGGGGATTTTTGATTTTGGATTGAGGATTTTTGATGGGGTGGAGGCAAGCCGCATTGCCGTGGCGTTAAGCGAGAATTTCGTAATCAAAAATCCTCATTTCAAAATCAAAAATCACCTCACCCCGCCGGGGCCAGCGTCAGCAGCCAATACGCCACCGGCGCGACGATCAGCACCGAGTCGGCCACGTCCATCACCCCGCCAAACCCCGGGATCGTCGCCGCCCAATCCTTCACATCCGCGTCGCGTTTGAGCAGGCTCGCCACCAGGTCGCCGACCTGCCCCAAGAACCCCAGCAGCATCCCCGCCGGCAACGTGTACCCCACCGCGATCGCCCGCTCGGGCACCAAGTGATTCCCGATCAGCGTAAACACCACCGCCCACAGCCCCGCAAACACCATCCCGCCGACGAGGCCTTCCCATGTCTTGCCCGGGCTCAGCCAGGGGATCAGCTTGTGTTTACCCAGGAATCGGCCGGTGAAATAGGCCCCGATGTCGCAGGACTTGACGATCATGATCACCGCCGCGATCACCCACGCCGAGTACCCGATGCCCGGCCCACCCTCACGGATCAAGAGATACATCCCCGGCAAAATCCCAAGGTACACCATCGCAAAGGCCGCGTTCGCCCCCGCCGCCGCGGCCCCTTGCGTTTCTTTCCGCACAAAGCTGTGCCGAAACATCGAGAAAAACAGCACACCCGCCACGCCCGACCCGAAGAACGCCACCGCCGTGCGCGGCGACTCGATCATCGGCAAAAAGAACACCATCAAACAACCCATCGCCGCGCTGCCAAACGTCGATAGTCGGCTGCAATGCCCCCACTTGGCCCGCAAGAGCGAAGACAACTCGATCGACGCCACCGCGCTGAGCATCAGCACCAACCCCAGCAAGATCAGCCCCGGCTGCATCCCGCGTCGGCCCAGCGCATCGTCGGCCCACATCAGCAGCAAGAGCCCCGCCGTCATCAATATGCCCGAGGGGACGCGATGTTTCAGCATAAGCCCGCATCTTAACAGTTTGCGTTGATCCGCCGGGATGGGGGCAGCCGTATGGCCAAGAGAAGCGTTGCGTGATCCGGTTGCCATGGCCGCTTCAATGATGACTTACTCCTCCCCCTCGAGGGGGAGGCGGGGTGGGGGTGTCGAGTCCTCGTAGATTGGCGATAGCTCGGCACCCTCCCCTGTCCCCTCCAAGGGGGGGGAGGTAAGAATGGCGGCCGCTCGCAGCATCGTGAATTCGACACGCGATCGTTCGCCCACGCCCGGCGGATGGCGTACCCTTTGCTGCATGAAGTTTGGCATTTGCAAAGCATGGTTGAGTCGTCTGCTGCTCGTCGGCGTGATCGCGCTGGGCGGCGGGTTGGCCGTCGGCCAAGAGGGTGAGGAATCGCCCGCGCCGCGGGGCAGCGCGTCGTCGTGGTCGGCCGACTTGCCGGTGGTGTCCGACGGCCGACACGTTTGGCTGTGGGCCGACAAAGTCGATCCGAAAAACCGCGACCGCTTGCTCACCGCGTTGTTCCATGCGGATGCGACGAATCGCCCGCCGGACGGACCGGTGTGGGAAAGCGTGACGGATTTCACGGGCCGGCTCGCGTCGGGGTCCGTCGCGGCCGACGGGGCGGCGTTGTGGATGATTTTTGATGACGGCAAGGTCGCCAACGTCTCGCTGCGTCCCGCGCCGCTGGAGGGTGACTGGTACTTCCGCCAACAGGCCGGCAAGTCGTTGCCGGCGCACACGACGGTGCGGGCGAGCGTCGCGGCGCACGGCAAGCTGTGGGTGTTGGCCCGCGTCGAAACCGGGCAGGCGATCGCGGACCTGGATCGCGGAGCGTCGGCCGAGGCGTCGGCGCTGCCGACCGTCATCGACGACGCCGAGGTGATGAACCTCGTGCTGGGGCTGCCCCGCGAGTTGCCGCTGGACCGCGATGACCCGCTGGGCCTCGACACGCCGTCCGTGGACCAAGACGAATCCCCCGAGTCTAACCCAACAAACGCTCAGGTGAACGAAACCCGCGACGCGACCGACGAAGAAACTGAAGAAACTAAAGCCGACGAAGCCGACCAAGCCGACCAAGCCGTCATCGCCGAGGCAATCGAAGACGAAGCCCCGTTGCCCGCCGTCCCGGCCGATCGGCTGTTGGTGTTGGACCGCGGGGCTTGGCGGGTCGAGGCGTTGCCCGCGGACTGGGAATCGAATCGGCCGACGCAGCTGATTGCGCCGCGTGACGCCTCGGCCCCGCCGACGTTGTTGGTGCAGGCCGGCAAGACCCGCGAGGGGTTGGAGGTGACGCTTTACCGTCCGGCGCTGGCGACTTTCGAAACCGATGCTGCCGAGGCCGCCGACGAGCCGGTGATCAAGCCCGCCATGCCGCGCTGGACCGCGACGGCGTTGACGCTGCCCGCGGCGGGCGGGGTGGTGGGTCTCAGTCTTGATACCCAGCTCGTCCTCGCGCAGCACACGCCGACGGCCGAGGGTTTCGCGGCGGCGTTGTGGGCAGTGCGGGGCGATCAACTCACGGCCGTGGGCTCGGTCGTGCTCGACGAACAAACCCAAACCCCCGCGCACGGCCTGTGGGCCGCGCTGCCGTGGGGCGACGCGGTCGGCGTGATGGCGGGGGGGCGCGAGACCGCCGCCGCGGTGCTCGCCCGGCTCGACGAAAAGCCGATGACCAAGCCCGCGCCCGGCCCGGCCGTGACCGCGGTCGATCTCCGCGGCCAAACCGCGCTTGCGCGCTTGCGACTGGACGTCGAGCAACGCAACCCCGTCGCCGAGTCGGCCGACCTCATGATCATGCTCACCGTGGTGATCACCTCGACGGTGCTGCTGTTTTCGTTTTGGCGGCGTGACCCGACGGCCAACGATCTGCAGCTGCCCGTAGGCGTCGCGGTGGCGGACCTGATGCGGCGGGGGCTGGCGGGGCTGATCGATTTGGCACCGGGGTTGTGGGTGGCGACGGCGGGGTTCGGCGTGCCGTGGGAAGAGTTGTACGACCGCTGGCCGGGGCGGGGGCTCGGGGCGACGTGGGGCGAGATGTTGCCGGGGCTCGCGGCGATCGGGGTCGTGGTCGGGCACACGTTGGTGCTCGAGGCGGCAACGGGGCGGTCGCTGGGCAAGTGGGCGACGGGGCTGCGGGTGATGACGTTGGCCGGTGAGCGGCCGAGGCCGTGGCAAGCGGCGACGCGTTGCGCGCTCAAGACGTTTGATTTGATTGCGTATCTGCTGTTGATTTTGCCGGTGATCAGCCCCAACCGCCAACGGCTGGGCGACATGGTCGCGCGGACGGTGGTGGTGCAGAAGGCCTCGGCCCCGGATGACGCCCAGAGGCAAGAAGACGAGGGCAAAAACGGGGGCGACGAAAGATGAATGCGTCGCCGCCCAATCCCCAATCCCTAAATCCCAAATCCCGCCCGGCTGTGGTGCTGCTGTCCGGCGGCCTCGACTCCGTGACCGCGTTGGCGATCGCGCAGCGCGACGGCTATGCGTGTCACGCCCTGAGTTTCGACTACGGCCAACGCCACGCCGTGGAGCTCCGGGCCGCCGCCGAGATCGCTGCGGCCATGGGCGTCGCCTCGCACCGCACCGCGACCATCGACCTGCGGGCGTTTGGCGGCAGCGCACTGACCGACGACACGATGGACGTCCCTAAAGACCGCGACGATGACGCGATGGCTCAAGACATCCCCATCACCTATGTCCCGGCCCGCAACACGATTTTTCTGAGTTACGCCCTGGCCTTGGCCGAGGTCATCGGCAGCACGGACCTGTTCATCGGCGTGAACGCGGTGGACTACTCGGGCTACCCCGATTGCCGGCCCGAGTTCATCGCCGCGTTCGAGCGCACGGCCAACCTCGCCACCAAGGCCGGCGTCACCCCCGGAAATAGCCACTCGCCGCTTGTCGTCCACACCCCCCTCATCGACCTCCCCAAGCCCGCCATCATCGAGCTGGGCTTGAGTCTCGGCGTCGATTACGCCCTGACCCACTCCTGCTACGACCCCCTGCCCCCCGAACACCGCAAACCCTGCGGCCGCTGTGACTCTTGCCTCCTACGCCTGCGCGCTTTCAACCAACTCGGCCAACCCGACCCCGCCATGCTCCGCCACCACGGCCAAGCCTCGCACCCGTAACCCCACCCCACCACGCTGGAGACAGCATATATCTCAAGTATATAATTCAGATTTAACTTAAATTTATGCTTATTGCCGGGGGCATTGTCGCTTGGCATTTTCTGAATCAATGCCGTGACGTCCGCGATCGGCACGCGGCCGCGCTACCTCGCCCGGGGCGAAGGTTTACAATCTCTTCGCCACCCGCCACCCCAAAATCAAAAATCCTCAATCAAAAATCAAAAATGTACCAAGACCCCGGACAACTCCACGGCCTCACCACCCAGCTCAAAGTCGGCATGGAGATCCACGTCGAACTCGCCACCCG
>CAYPCC010000214.1:0-4786 GCA_964409095.1 uncultured Phycisphaera sp.
GCCGCAAAGACTTCCGGGGGGGCTTCCGGGGGACTTTCGGGGGACTTTCGGGGGAGTTCCGCGGGAGTTTCGGGAGTCTTCCGGGGGGACTTCCGGGGGGGGTCAATGGATGAATGACTTGGTTTTTTTTCCGGTGAGATAGCTTTCGATCACGGTTGAGCTGAGGTCTTCGCTGGTGCAGTAGTAGGCCATGCCGCGGGTGAGGCGGGTGAGCTGATCGACGAAGCCGACCCAGTCCATGCCCCAGTAGTCTTCGATCAGCGCGAAGGTGGCGATCCGGATGCCCATCTGTTGGCACTTGAGCGCTTCTTGGAGGGTGATGTTGCTGGTCTCTTGGGTCGGCGGATACAAGAGGTACAACATTTCTTCACCCGTACCCCCTTCGACACTGCTTCCGGGGGCGGGGGCGACGTGGGCGGTGGGTTGGCCGTCGGTGATGACGAAGATTTGTTTATTAGCTGCGCCGCTGCGGGCGAGCATCTGCCGCGCGGTACGCAAGCCCAGCTGCAGGTTCGTGAAGTGCTGCGGGATTTTTTCGACGTTGGCTCTCGCCTGAGCCAACGGCACGCGGATGCGCACCTCGTAATCCCGCACCGACACCGGCTTGGGCATGACCAGCGGGATGTCGCGCTCGTGCAGCTTGTCCGCCAACGAGTAAAACCCCACGTAATCCAGCGTATCCTGCGGGAATCGGCCGCGGATGAGTTCCTGCATACCCAGTGCGATCCGCTTGGCCTGAATAAATCGGCCGTAACGCATCATCGATCCCGACAGGTCGATCAACATGACCGTCGCGCAGTCGGCCGAGCCCTCCGACATGTGCAACTCGAAATCACTCGACCCGATCTTGATCGGCAGCGACGCCCCACCCGACCCGTGGCCCGCCCGCGCCCGCTCGGCGGTCTGCCGGGCGATCGCGTTGCGCAGCGTCTGCCCGAGTTCGAGTTCGCTGATCGGGTCGCCGAACTCGTAAGCCTTGGTCCCGTCGGCCCGCTCGGTGGTCCGGCCGTTATGCCGAGTCTGATGCCCGTCCCGCGAGCCCTTTTTCATCTCGCTGAAGATGTCCATGAGCGCCTGGTGCTGAAACCCCTTGAGCATCCGCGGGGTGAGGCGTAGCTTGGTGTTGCCGTCTTGATCCTCGTACTCTTCGAGCAGCCCCGCGTCGATCATCGCCTGGATGAACTCTTGCTCTTCGGGGTTGTCGAGGTTTTGCATCGCGTCGAGTGCTTGCTCGCCGTATTGCAGGATAAAGTTCATCACGTTGGGTTGGGCGAACAGTTGATCGGGGCTGAGAAAACCTTGGCCGTCGAACTCGGAGTAGGAAAACTTCATATGACAGTTTAGGCCGCCCCACCCACCGTTTAGCGGGCGATCCAAGATCGCCGTGGCCCTCGCCTCACAACGGCATCTTCTTGGGCAGCCCCGGCAGCCGGGGGTATTCGCGGGGCGTCGGCGACTCCTTCGTGACCGACACGATCACCAACTCGTTGTCGAACGACTCGGGGTAGGCATCGACCACCATCACCTCGCCGCCGCCGAGTTTGAGGATCGCGTCGCCGCTGGCTTCGAGTTCCTGCTCGGCCTTGGGGCCCTTCATCGCCAGCATCACCCCGCCCAGCTTCAACAGCGGCAGCGAATACTCCAGCACCACCGGCATCGGCCCCACCGCCCGGCTCACCGCCACGTCGTACCGCCCCCGCCCCCGGAAGTCGCCGCGGTCCTGGCCCACGTCTTCGACCCGCGCCTGCACCGCCGTGGTGTTGGTCAGCTCTAACGCCTCAATCACCGACCGCAAGAAAGCGATCTTCTTGCCCGTCGCTTCGATCAGCGTCACCGCGACATCGGGTCGGGCAATCGCCAGCGGAATCCCCGGCAACCCCGCACCCGTGCCAATATCGATCAGCTTGATTTCAACACCCTCGCCCCCTTCGTCTTCCGGGGGCAGCCCCGGCAGCGGCGTCAGGCTATCGACGATCAATCGGCTCCACGCCTGCTCGCGGTGGCGGATCGCGGTGAGGTTGGTCGTCTCGTTGGCTTTGAGCACAAGGTCGAGATACGACTCGAGCTTGTCGAGCATCTCGGTCGGCACCTCAAAGCCCAAGGCGTCGAGATCGGCGTGGACAAAATCAGGGATCGGCATCCGCATATGTTACAATCTAAGGCAAGACTTCACGCCGCGATACGTTTCATTTCGGCCACGTCTTCCTCCCCCGCGACCCCGAGTTCCTATGCCCGAGCAAGACAATCAAGCCATACCTCTCCGTCGACTATTGAGTCAACTTGGACCTGGGTTTCTGCAGAGCGCTTGCACCATCGGCGGCGGCACGCTGGGAGCCAGTTTATTTTTGGGATCGTTTGCCGGCCCCGCCGCGCTGTGGGTGCAACCGGTGGCGATGCTACTAGGCGTTGGCGTGCTACTCATGCTGGTCCACGTCACGCTGAGCGTCGGCGAGAGCCCGCTGGGCCTGATCAACCAAAAGGTCAGCCCGGTGCTGGGCTGGGGCTGGCTGGTCGCAACGGTGGCGGCGAACATGGTTTGGGGGTTGCCGCAGTACAACCTCGGCACCGATGCGTTGACGCAGATGGTACTGCCGGGCTTGCTCGGCCCCGACGCGGTAGCCGGGGGAAGCGACGGCACGATGGGTCGGGTGTTGGCTACGGCGCTCATGGCGGGCTGCGCGGCGGGGATCATCCTGGCCCAACTCGGCAACGCCAACGGCGGACGGCTGTTTGAACGGCTGATCCAGATCGTGGTCGCCTGCATCGTGGTCTGCTTCGGCGTGGTCGGCGTTAAGCTGCTGATCAACGGCGACTTCACGCCGGGCAGCGTGGCCCGGGGGTTTGTGCCTTCGCCGTCGCTGTTCTTTGAGCCCGCCACGGGTTATGCCCAGATGTTGGGCGTCAGCCTCCACGCGGAGTTTTGGTCCGAGCGGATCACCATCGTTCAGCGGAACACGGCCCTCGCGGCCATCAGCGCCGCGGTCGGGATCAACATGACGTTTCTCATGCCCTACGCCCTGCTCGCCCGCGGGTGGGGCCGGAAAGAACGCGGGTTGGCCCGCCTCGATCTGTTCGTGGGTTTGTTTTTGCCGTTCGTGTTGGTGTGCACGTTCGTGGTCGCGGCCGCCGCCGCCACGCTGCACGGCCAGAACAATGTCGATCGCGCCCTAATCGACTGGCGCTTCGCAAACGCCACCGAAAACGAATCTGCGCCCAATGGACTCAAAGCCTACCGGGCGAATCTCGAAGCCTACGGCGAGCAACATTTTGCGGCTTGGGTAGCCGCCGATACAGGCCATGTGGATCAAACCCACGACACTTTGCTGGACGCCATCCCTGAGCCGGAGCGCATCCTCGCCGCCGCCACCATCAAGCACAACACCGCGGCCTTGGCCGCGACGCTCCAGTCGGTCTTCGACGGGAAGACCGGCACGTTCATCTTCGGCGTCGGCGTGTTCTTCATCGCTTTGTCCACCGTGTTGGTGCACATGCTCATCAACGGCTACGCCTTGGAAGTCGGCTTCGGCATCCCGCGGAAGGTCGGGAGCCTGTTGCCCCTCGTCGCGGTGGTCGGGCCGTTTTTCTGGGGCGAACTCAGCGCCTACCTCGTGATCCCGACGGCGATGATCGGCCTGATGTTGTTGCCGGTGGCGCTGTGGGGATTCTTGCTGCTTGGCCGGATGAAGAGTTTGGGCGAAGCGAGGTTTGGGCCGGTGATGTTGACGGTGGGCGGGTTCGTGACCGTGGTGTATACGGTGCTGTCGTCGTGGGCGGCGTATATGAACTTGGGGTGGTGGGGTCCGGGGCTCGTCGGGCTGGTCTTCGTGGCGGCGATCTTGACGAGCCCGATGATCCGCCGCCGATCCGCGGGGTGATCGGTGGTTAGTGTGGGGCCGCGTTAACGCCGCCGTCCACGCAGGCCGTCAAACTCAAACGACAGCCGGGCCATGAACACCGCCCGGCGGGACGCGAAGTTCATCACCAAGCCCACCATCATGAAACTGAACAACAGCGACGACCCGCCGTAACTCACCAGCGGCAGGGTGATCCCCGTGATGGGCAGCAGGCCGACGGTCATACCGATATTGATCACCGCTTGGGCGACAAAGATGCCCGCAAAGCCGACGCACGCCAGCCGGCCCATCGGCTCGCGGGTCAACGCCGCGACCGCGAGCATCGACCCGACCAAAAGCAGGTACAGCCCCATCACCGCGAAACCCCCGAGCATCCCCCACCGATTGACGACCACCGCGTAGATCATGTCGTTGTGCGCTTCGGGGAGCTTGTAAAACTCGATGAACGTCGCGGCCCGCTCGCCGCCGTAACCTTCAGTGCCGCCCGCCCCGGCGAGGGTCATCGCCTTGTGCTGTTGATACGCATCGCCTTGCACCTCGCTGTAGTCGCCCGAGGCGAGTTTGATCATCGACGTGATCCGCTTCTGCTGATATGACTTCAGCCAAGGCGCATAGTTTGGCTCGCCCGGCACCCCGGAAGTCATCAACACCAACGTCACGTTCAACACGATCACCGCGATACCTAAGCCCACCACCGAAAACAGGTGACGCAGCTTCGCCCCCGCCGCGATCAGCATCACCAACAGCGCCGGGCCAAACGCCAGCGACTGCCCGAGGTCGGGCTGGATGATGATCAGCATCACCGGCACGAGCATGAACAAAAACGGCGGGATCAACCCCCAAAACGAGCGGTGGCTGTCGCGGTAGCGCAGGTACCACGCCAGTGCGATCACGAACGTGGTGCCATGCACCGCCAGCAGCGAGCCCGCGAC
>CAYPCC010000215.1:0-4782 GCA_964409095.1 uncultured Phycisphaera sp.
CAACCCAATCCCACGACTTCTCCGAACGGGACGGGCGGGTTAATCGAAGGTCTCGTTTGTTTAGTGCAGACGAAAGTGGTCGCAAACAATTCAAGTGTTTAGGCGAATCAGGTATTACAATTGCTTGCTGTGCCCCTTGCCCTAAGCCTGAGGCTACTGTGTAGAAAGCTGAAGCGACATGCGTCTTGATTTGACTGTTGGAAAATGGTTTGCCGTATCGATTAGAGCTTTGCTTTGAACTGGTAGCACCTTTCGCTTCAACTCTAAGGATCGCGCCAAAAGCATTTCTTGCTCTATATTAATACCAGTTTTCGTGGTGTTACAGGTAGATATTATTTCGTAGCTTTTCGCTTGAAGATGCCTGCATACCGCTTTAACTACGTCATTTTCAGTCAACATCACAGCTGCACGTACTCCACATCCGCGACCTTGGCATCCGCGGCGGCGGGGAGGTGCATGGCGGTGGCGAAGGCGTCGCCCATTTCGGTGCGCCAGTTGAACGGGTCGTAGCGTTGGCGGTCGAGTTGGCCGGCGACGGCCAAGAGGTCGAGGGCGATTTGGCCTTCGGTTTTGGCCATCTCGATGACGGGCAGGGCTTGCTCGAAGTGTTGGTGGCGGCCGTTGACATTCTCGAAGCTGCCGGACTTTTCGACCCAGGTCGCCCCCGGAAGCACGACGTCGGCGGCCTCGATGATGGCGGAGAGGAGGGTGTCGATGACGACGGTGTAGCGGTTCTTGTCGCTGGCCGCGGCGACGACTTCGGGGGTGGCCCATTCGCTGGGGTAGTTGCCGGTGAGGATGAGTGACTTGTTGTGGGTGAGGTCGGCCATCAGTTCGTCGAAGGTTTTGACGTGATCGGTGACCATCTCTAGGGCGTGGCGGACGCCGCGGGCGTTGGGGGCTTTTTCCGCGTAGACGGTGTACCCGCCGGGGAAAGTTTTGTCTTCCCCATTCCGGGGGACGGGGCCGACGGCGAGGACGGCTTTTTCATCAATCGCGGTGATCATCTTGCCCAGGAGGTACGCCTCTTCGCTGGCGAGCATCGGGCTGACGACGAGGGCGGTCGTGCCCCGGCCTTTCTTGAGGACGGTGAGTTCGAGTTGCTCGAAGACCTGGGCGTAGGCGGCGTTCCAGTCGAGTTCTTCGAGGGTGCCGTGGACCTTGTGCAGCGGGCTGCGAAGCCTTCCGGGGGAATGCACGAACTTCCAGCCGTAGCGGATTTCGTCGCTGGTCCACCAGGTGTTGACGTCCATGTTGGTGCGGGGCTTGACGCGGTAGATTTTGTCTTCGTTGGTTTCGATCGAGAGGTTATCGCCCGACGCGGTGATGCCGTCGATGGAGGGGGTTTTCTTGAGGTTCCAGACGCGCATGGACATGAGGAAGTCTTTGTCCAAGAGGGCCCCGACGGGGCAGATGTCGATGACGTTGGCCGAGAGTTCGTTGTCGAGGGGTTTGCCGGGGAAGACGTCGATCTGTTCGGACGAGCCGCGGCCGAAGATGCCGATCTCGGAGGTGCCGGTGACTTCGCGGGTGAAGCGGACGCATCGGCTGCACATGATGCAGCGGTCGGAATAGAGCAGGACGTTGGGCCCGAGGTCTTTTTTGGGCTGCTTGATCTTGGTTTCTTCAAAGCGGGACTGGGATCGGCCGTACTGGTAGCTGTAGTCTTGCAGCGAGCATTCCCCAGCCTGGTCGCAGACCGGGCAATCCAGCGGGTGGTTGATCAGCAGCATCTCCATCACCGATTTTTGGTTGGCGAGGGTCTTGGGCGAATTGGAAAGGTGGACCTCCATGCCGTCCGCGGCGGGGGTTTGGCAGGTTGGGACGAGCTTGGGGATCAGTTCGACCTTGTTGTCGTTCCGCGGGTTCGGCGAGCCTACCTCCGCTAAACAGATCCGGCAGGAGGCGACCACGGACATGCCGGGGTGGTAGCAGTAGTGGGGGATTTCGACGTTGTTGTCGAGGGCGACCTCGAGGATGGATTTTTTGCCTTCCCAGGTGCATTCCCGGCCGTCGATGGTGAGCTTTTGCATAGTATGTGTATCGTATGGGCGCAGCCGGGCGACGGCAAAGCTGAACCACTTTTTTTGGAGGCGGTCGGATGAAGCGGCGAGACGTGATCAAAGGTGGGGCGGCGGTCGCGGCGAGTTGGGTTGCCGCGCCGCGGGTTTGGGCCGAGGCGGAGCCGGCTTTCAACCCGGCGGACGAGCCGTGGGTGGCGTTGTTGAGTGACACGCATATCGATGCCGACCCGGGCCGTGAAGTTCGCGGGGTGCGGATGGCGGAAAACTTGAGCCGTGTGCTTGGGCTGGTGAAAGCGGGACGGGCTTCACCGTCGCCCGAGGCCGTGTTGATCAACGGCGATATCGCGCGGGACGAAGGACGCAACGGCGATTACCTGTTGTTCAATCAACGGCTTGAGGAATGGGGTGCGCTGCGCAGCCACACCCATGTGCTGCCCGGCAACCACGACCACCGCGGCAACATGATCGACGCGGGGTTGCTCAGCCGGGACGAGGGCGAGGTCGATAACAGGCGTTGCCGTAAGGTCAGCTACGCCAAGGCGGACTGGTATCTGTTGGATTCGCTGCGCTACGTGGACGAGATCGCCGGCGAACTGGGCGCAGACCAACTCAACTGGTTGGCCCAGCAACTCGACACGTCGCCCGCGGATCGGCCCGCGATGGTGCTGACGCATCATCAACCCGAGGATCCGATCGACCCGGACGATGACGGCTTTGGCTTGGCGGATGGGCAGGCGTTGATGGAACTGCTCACGGATCGCCAACAGGTCAAGGCCGTGTTCCACGGGCATCGGCACGAATGGGGCGTCCGCGAGATGAACGGGCTGCATATCGTGGGCCTGCCATCGACCGCGTATGTTTTCAAAAAAGGCGAGCCCTCGGGCTATGTTGAGGCTCGGGTACGAGACGACCATATCGAATTGACGCGTCGGTGTATTGACCAGACCGATCCTGCCGAGAGACAAGTGCACCGGCTTGTGTATCGAGGCCAGTTGCCCAAGCCCTGATTGAAATAGTCTTTAGCAAAGCTCAAGGAATAAAGCCATTTTGCCCATCACGCGCCCTGATGGCCGAGTTATACATAACATGTATTATCGGACCTATTGCCAAGGCTCGGCTTAGGGAGTTGGAATGGATTGGGGTAGGCGTGGTGAACGCGATGTTCTTCGCTTCAAGCGTCGATCCCTTGGAAATACAGGCCGGCGATGTCGGCGGCGCGTTTAAGCGTGGTGCGGGTGATGGCCATCATGAGGTCGGGTGGCCAGTCGAGGCTCGGGTCGTTGAGGTAGAGATCGGGCACGACGGCAAGGGTCATCTGGCGGACTTCCTCTTCGATGGACCGCCGACGCTGTTCGCCGGCGTGTTCGTCACGGCCATCGACCGGATCATTGAGATCGTAGGCGAGCATCAGCGTGGTGACCTGCCAATCGAAATAGCCTTGGAGGGCGCTTTCGCTGGCTTGGTTAGCGCCCGTCGGATCGGCCGCGTCGGGCGAATGGAGGATCGGCGGCATCATCGCTTGATCGAGCATGGGGTTACGGGCCATCAATCGCCTTGCCTTTCTCGAACACGTCCAATGCGTGATCAATGGTGAAGGTGTTTTCGTATAGCGAACGTCCGATAATCGCCCCTTGGATCGGCAGTTTGCGGAGGGCGGCCAAATGGGCGAGGGTGCCGACGCCGCCGGAGGCGACGATAGGGACGTGCGTGGCGTCGCACATGGCTTGAGTTTGCTGGACGTTGGGGCCTTTGAGCGTGCCGTCGGTGGCGATATCGGTGTAGACGATCGCGGCGAGCGGCCAATCGCTGACCTTTTCGGCGATCTCGACGGCGGTGGTGTCGGTGGTTTCTTCCCAACCCGACACGGCGAGTTTACCTTCGCGGGCATCGAGACCCAGCACGAGTCGGCCGCGGTAGGTCGGGTTGCCCATGAGCGACTCGAACCAATCCCATTGACGCAGCGCCGCGGTGCCAATGATCGCACGAGTGACGCCGATGTGAAGCAGCGCGTCGATCGTGGCTTCGCTGCGGACGCCGCCGCCGACTTCGACTTTGAGGTTGGTGTGTTCGCAGATGGCTTGGATCTGCTTGCGGTGGGCGAGGTGTCCGGTCTTCGCGCCGTCGAGATCGACAACGTGGAGCCAGGTCGCGCCGGCGTCCTCGAACTTTTTGGCTTGGTCGAGTGGGTCGTGGCCGTAGGTGGTTTGCTGGGCGTAGTCGCCCTGCATGAGGCGGACGACTTGGCCTCCGCGGAGGTCGATGGCGGGGAAAAGATGCATAGGTTCAGAGTTTAGCAGAATCGTTTTTGCGTTATGAAACCGTATTAGCCTGTAATCGTTTTGAGCCGTGAAACGCCTGCGCGTCGAGTGGGATGCACTCCGAAGGCGGGGAGTCGGAGGGATGATTCGTTGACCGCCCTGATTGATGTGGATGGATTACCTAGGTGCCGTAGGGGCGCAGCGTTGGATCGTCTGGCGTTTCGTGGTATCGCTGGGCGAGTTTGACGTAGTGATCGGCGAGCCAAGCGAGGTATTGTTTTTCCTCGGCGTTGGTTTCGCGGACGGTGCGGCCGGGCACGCCCATGACGACATGATCATCGGGGACTTCGAGGCCCGGCGGGACGAGCGTGCCGGCGGCGATCAGACAGCGTTGGCCGATGTGGGTTCGGCCGAGGACGGTGGCGTGCATGCCGATGAGTGTGCCGTCGCCGATGGATTGGCCGTGGACCACGGCGTTATGGCCGATGGTCACGCGGGCT
>CAYPCC010000216.1:0-4769 GCA_964409095.1 uncultured Phycisphaera sp.
GGGGCGCTGCGGCGGGCGGCGAACGGCACGCTGCTCGACAGCCCGCCGGTCTCGATTCGCCGGGGGCGGTATTTCGTCCTGGGCGACAACTCGCCGATCAGTAGCGATGGACGTTTTTGGGGCGATGTGCAGCCGTGGATCGAGAAGCGGATGTTCGAGGAAGCCCAGCACTACCAGCCGCAGCCGGGCTACACGTTTATGCGGGACTACGCGCACGTCGTCCCGCGGGGGCTGATGGTGGGCCGGGCGTTTTTCATCTACTTCCCCGCGCCGTATGCGGTGAGCCGAGGGGGGCAGCAGATCCTGCCGAACTTCGGGGATATGCGGTTCGTGCATTGACGGATGGGGGGTCGCCGGGGCTATAACCAATGGTTAAACCAGTGTTAAACCGCCCCGCTTCCGTGATCACCTTCCGCCAGTTATCCACAATCGACTTGGCGGAAGGTGCTGACGGACGGCCGAATCGGCGTCCCTACGCCCCCAAGACGATCGGCCCCGCACCTTCAGTCAAATTGTTGATAAATATGTTTTTACAGCGATATACGTTCTGATTCGCCGCGACAAGCCATTGTTCACGACCTCCCCGCTCCGTCAATCGCTCACGCAACCTGAACATCGCTCGAGCAACTCACAGGTTATCCCCCGCTGAATTTTGCCCTCTGGGTCCCGGCCGCCCCCCGGCCGTGGGACGCTCGGTTATGATGCCGCGATGAACGATTCCAACCCGTCAGATCTGGTGATGCGTCACGTCATCGCCGCCTTGGTGACCAACGAGCCCGGCGTCCTCGCCCAGGTCGCGGGTATGTTCGCCGCCCGCGGCTTCAACATCGACTCGCTCGTCGTCGGCCGCACCGAAACCCCCGAGCTCTCCCGCATGACCATCGTCGTCAACGGCGACTCCTCGGTCCTCGAACAGGTCCGCAAGCAACTCCAAAAACTCATCCCCGTCGTCAAAGTCGTGGACTACCAAGACGTCGCCTACGTCGAACGCGACCTCGTGCTCGTGCAGGTCTCGACCAAGACCGCCCACAGCGACGCCGACAAACGCGAAGAAATCATCACGCTGGCCAACCTCTTCCGCGCCAAGATCGTGGACGTGGCCGGCGACCAGATCATGATCGAGATGGCCGGCAGCGAGGAAAAGCTCGCCGCGTTCCTCGAGTTGCTCGAACCCTACGGCATCATCGAACTGGCCCGCACCGGCGTCATCGCCATGCGTCGCGGCAACGCCAGCGCCTTCCGCCGGATCGCCCTGGCCAAAGCCGCCGCGGCCGACGAAGGCACCGGCATGGACGCCAGCCAACTCCCGCCGGGTTAACTCAACAACTTCACCATGATCTTCGCCTCACTCCAACACGCCGACCGCTACGTCGCCTCGCACCCGCTGCTTCGCGCGGCGTTTGCTGCGCTGCGGGCGTTCGACCCCGCGACGCCCGACGGGCGCATCGACCTCCAAGGCGACGACTTGTTCCTTAGCGTTCAGCGCTACACCACCAAGCCCGCTGAAGATCAGCCGTTTGAATCGCATCGCATCTACATCGATGTCCAAACCATTTACACCGGCCGAGAGTCGATCACCGTCGAGCCGATTGATCGCCTTGAGGTGGCCGAGCCGTATGACGCCGAACGCGACGCGGCGTTTTACCGCCGCCCAGCCGAGACCTCGGGCACCCGATTGGACCTCACGCCCGGCGACTTCGCGGTCTTCTTCCCCGAGGACGGCCACCAACCGGTCTGCGAATGCGGCGGCCCGGCCGAGGTGCTCAAGGTCGTCGCCAAGGTCCGGCTCTGACCCGCACCCGCGCAACCGACCGGCTAAACTGATCCGATGCTCAAAGGCATCCGCATCAGCCTCGCCAACAAATGCCAGCTGCTCTTCGGCCTGGCCGTGGTGTTGGTCATGACCGCGGCGCTGACCGTCGTGGGCTGGCGGATGCAGACACTCGTCGAGCAAGCGCCCGAACGCCGCGCCAAAGACCTCGCGGAGATGTGGCTCGCCGAGCAGATCACCTTCGGCCGACCGGTGCAGCGCATCGACGAAACCGACAACCCCGCCTTCACCACCGGCGTCCTGCTGACCCTGGTCAACGAAGACGAGCTCGAACCCGCCGCCGCGGACGACGAGTTTTTAGCCCGCGCGATCGACCGCTTCGACACGGTACCCTCGACCACCGAATTCTTCGCCGCCTCGCGGGACGCGAACGGGCAACTCACCTTCCGCTACGCCCGGGCGGTTCGCGCTTCGGACGTGGCCCGGATGGAGGGCACGTTTGAGGCCGGCCTCGACGCGGCGGGCTTGGCCGACCCGTTGCAGCAGGTCTTGCTGGTGCAACTGCGTGACCAGGAGGCGGCGATGCAGCAGACGCTCAACCGCATCTACATCGTCGCCGCCGGGCTTTTTGCCGGGTTGCTCGCCATCGCGGTGTTTTATTACATCACCACGCGGATCATCCTCTCGCCGGTGCGGGTGCTGCGCGGTTATGCCGAGCGCGTGTCCGAAGGCGACCTCCTGATCCGCAGCGACATCAACACCGGCGACGAATTCGAGCAGCTCTCGGACATGTTCAACACCATGCTCGAAAGCCTCAAAGCCAACCAGGACGAACTCCAGTCCGCCAACAGCACCCTCGACATGAAACTCATGGACATGGCCGAGGCCAACGTCGCGCTCTTCGAGGCCAACAAAGTTAAAGGCGAGTTCCTCGCCAACGTCTCGCACGAGCTCCGCACCCCGCTCAACTCCATCATCGGCTTCGCCGAGATCCTCCAGGAAACCCTCGCCAACCAGACCGGCCCGATCGACGAAAAACGTAAACGCTACGCCGCCAACATCATCGTCAGCAGCCGACGCCTCCTCGAACTCATCAACGACCTGCTCGACATCGCCAAGATCGAGGCCGGCAAGATGCAACTCCGACTCGCCACCGTGTCACTCATCGATACGCTCGAGGGCTTGGTCACGCTCATCCGCCCCCAGGCCGAGAAGAAACAGGTCCGGCTGTTCATCGAGGTTTCGCCCCGCCTGCCCCTGATCGAAACCGACCCCGGCAAGCTCCAGCAGGTCGTCTTCAACTTCCTCGCCAACGCCGTGAAGTTCACTCCGCCCGGCGGAACCGTCACCCTCCGCGCCCAAAGTGCCGCGTCCCCCGAAACGCTCCGCCGTGAGCCGGCCGCGCCCCGTCAAAACGCCGTGTCCATCGACCCCGCCGACGCCACCCACATCCGCATCTCCGTCGCCGACACCGGCCCCGGCATCGCCGACGAAGACCAAGACCGCATCTTCGAGAAATTCACCCAGCTCGACCCCGGCGTCACCAAGTCCCACGGCGGCACCGGCCTGGGTCTCACCATCGCCAAGGAACTCACCGCCATGCTCGGCGGCACCCTCGCCGTCGACTCCACCCCCGGCCGCGGCGCGACCTTCAGCGTCACCCTCCCCGTCATCGCCGACGTCGATGACGACGCCGTCCTCCAATCGTCCACCACCCCCACCCTCTCAAATTTAGCCCCGGGTCAATGACCCGCCCCCGGAATGCCGCCGCGGCATACGATCACCCGACACCCGAAATCCCCAATCCACCATCGACCATCCACCATCCACAATTCGCCATCCCCTCATTGGACGCCCCGCCCCATCCCCCTAGAATGAAATCGGACACGATCTCACCCCAACCAAGGCCAACCCCATGGGCATCGAAGCCGCACTCCCCGCCGAAGGCATCCTCACCACGCAGCTGCAAAAAGTGATCAACTGGTCGCGGCGCTCGTCCGTTTGGCCGATGCCCTTCGCCACCGCCTGCTGCGGCATCGAACTCATGGCCACCGCGTCGTCGCGGTTCGACCTCGCCCGCTTTGGCGCCGAGGTGATGCGGTTCAGCCCGCGTCAGGCCGACCTCATGATCGTCGCCGGCCGGGTCAGCGTGAAAATGCTCCCGGTCCTCCAACGCATCTACCTCCAGATGGCCGAGCCCAAGTGGGTCCTGTCCATGGGCGCATGCGCTAGCACCGGCGGCGTCTTCGACACCTACGCCACCGTCCAGGGCATCGACCAGTTCATCCCCGTCGATGTCTACGTCCCCGGCTGCCCGCCCCGCCCCGAAACCCTCATCGAGGGCATCATGGCCATCCAACGCATCATCGACAACGACGGCCTCCCCCCCACCGGCCCCGACGGCCTCCGCCGCCCCCTGAACATCACCGTCGAACCCACCCACAGGGTGGGCGCACAGCCGACATCGTTGACGGTCGGGCAGAGCTGATTTTAGATTTCTTCAAAATCAATTGAATCAGGTGTAATGCTATCGCAGAGTTTCAAAAAAGGAATCTGGCCAAGACTATTCCGATCAAACATCGGGATTAAGTTCTGATTTAATATCCCAACAGCCGGGATAGGCTTGCAACCAAATCCAATCACAACGATTCCATCGAGCCAATTTCTAGCATTCTCGATTTGCGAACTAAGATTTTTGCAACCGCGCAAAAAAATCGAATTATGCAGCGCTGTAGCTTCGTATGATTGTGGCACTGATACGTCTTTCCGTATCCCGTAAGGAATCACCCGAAAGGTATATCCAAACAGCAAAGTCTCTGCAAAATTTAAATTGATATGAGTTGCCGCCTGAAAATGAAACGTAGTAACAACCAATAGTCGTGGAAACTGTTGATTCGATAGCTGTGCGTTGGTTGCAGCTGCAGCTTGCCAAACAAGTTTTGTGCCCCTTCGCCCGGTTCAGGACGTGGTAACAAGACCCAGCAACATCAACCCAAGG
>CAYPCC010000217.1:0-4722 GCA_964409095.1 uncultured Phycisphaera sp.
ACCGGGCACATCAGGTGCGGGATCGATTTGAACATGCTCATCTCGACTATCTTGGGGTCGACTAGGACGAGCTTGAGTTCGTCGGGGCGTTTGGTGAAGAGGAAGGACATGATGATCGAGTTCATGCAGACGGACTTGCCCGAGCCGGTGGTGCCGGCGATGAGCATGTGGGGCATGGCGTTGAGGTCTTGGACCAGCGGGTTGCCCGAGGCGTCTTTGCCCAGGAACATCGGCAGCTTCATTTTTTCGATGGCTTCGCGGTTGACGCTCATCAGTTCTTTGAGGCGGACGCGTTCTTTTTTGAGGTTGGGGACTTCGATGCCGACGGTGTCTTTGCCGGCCATGTTGGTGACGATGCGGATATTCTGGGCCTTGAGCGCCCGGGCGATGTCGCTATCGACCGCGGTGATGCGGCTGACCTTGGTGCCCGGCGCGAGGCGGACCTCGAACAGCGTGATGACCGGGCCCGAGTCGATGCCGACGACTTCGCCCTGGATTTTGTATTCCCGCAGAGCGATTTCGAGCTGCTCGCCCTGCTCGCGGCAGATCGCGGCCATGGCCTCGGTGAAGTCGCCTTCGGGTTCTTCGAGCAGATCGAAGCCGGGGAACTGATAGCCCGACAGGTCCATCTCGCGGACCGGCTCGACGATCTCGGCCTTCGGCTGAGCGAAGTTGATGGGCATCTGCGCCATCTTGGCGCGGAGGGCATCGGGGTCGAATTTCTTTTTCGAATTGACGTAGGCCGCGGGGGCATCGGCCGAGATGTCCTCGTCCTCTTCCTCGTCTTGATCGTCCTCGTCGACGTACTCGTATTCGTACTCGTCATCTTCGAGCGCTTCGATCCGCTCGGTGCCGCCGAGGCCGCCGGCGTTTTCGTCGATGCTGTTGTCGGGGTCATCGTCGAAGTCACCGTGGCGGTTGCGTTTGGCTTGCTTCTTTTTCTTGGACTTGGAGGGCAGCTCGATCCGCCCGCCGTCCAGATCGTTTTCACGCTGCACCACTTCGCCCCGGCCGAGGAATCCTAGCCCCGCGAGGCTCGGCATCTTCCAACGTGGCAGATGGATCTCCGGCAAACCGGGGAACCGCTCGCGGCTGATGTTCATCACCCGCATCGCCGCCTCGGCCAACACCCGCGGGATCGCCAACACGATCTGGTCCACCGCAAGCAACGCCCCGATCCAAAACGCGATCCCCAGAATCAGCAAACTCCCCGCCGACGCGAATCGCCCCGCCAACTCTTCGTGGATGAACACGCCCAAGAGTCCGCCCGGCCCCTCGGGCCGACCGTCGTAGCCCGTCACAAACTGCGTCGTCGCCACCGCGATCATGCCGGACGTGGTGATCGTCATCAGCGCCAACCCCGTCGCCCGGATCACCGCCTGGTTCACCGGACGATTCGCCAGCGTCAACACCAGCCACGCCCCCAACCCGAGCACCGCCACCCACACACCCGGCCCGATCAGCAAATAGGCCTTGTGCGCGATCGCGGCCCCCAGCGGACCCATCCAGTTGGCGGTGTCGCCATTAGGCACGCCCACCGCGTGCGACGGCGCATCGGCCGCGTTGTAACTCATCAGCGACACCAACACGATCAGCCACGCCCCCAAGGCGACCGCCAAACCGATCTGCCGCAGCACGGCCAGCCGTTCGTCCGCCTCTTTCTGCTTCTGTGTCTTACGATTCGCCATATTATTCGGACCTTTAAAAATGAATCACGATCGCGGCGCACAACGATCGCGCCGCATCCGATAGATATCGGTCGAACCCCCTGCGCAGCGACAGATTCCCGCGCCCCGCAGGCCGCGATGGCAAACCCGGTTTCAGGCTAAAAAACCCGCCGAGTCACGGCGTCGGGTCGTCGGTCGCGCCGCGATTTTGCGCCGTCGCCCCGCCTTCGATCGGCACCAGATAACGATCAAACCAATCCAACATCGGCTCAACCATCGGCCAAACCACCGTGTCCCCCAGCGTCGTGTGGCCGGCCCGCTGAATCCGGATCAACTCCACGTTGTCCCGATCCGCCGCGTGGTACAGCCGCAGCGCGTGTTCGATCGGGATCAGCCGATCGTCTTCGCCGTGCATGATCAGCGTGGGGATGTCTTGCTCTTTCAGCAGGCTGATCGGGTCCGCCGCGTCGGGGTCAAACCCAGCATGTCGGCCGGCGTGGTCGATCACCTTGACAAACTGTTCGTCCGACAAAAAATCAAACCCGATCGCCCGGCCGTAGTCCGGCACGATGTCGCTCATCGACGTGAACGTCGAGATGAGCAGCATCGCTTGCACCCGATCGTCAATCGCCGCCAGCTGCACCGCCGTCGACCCGCCGAAGGACAACGCCCACAACCCAAGCGGCTCGACCAGCAAGCCTTTCTCTTCCAACACGTCGAGCACTTGCTGCATGTCCCGCGACTCGCGGACGCCGTAGGTCGCCCAGTCTCCGGTGGATCGACCGTGGCCGCGCTGATCCACCAACACCGCCCGGTAGCCGTGCTCCGCGAGCATCCTCGCCCACATCAGATACCACCGCTGATTGATCGAGTCGTAAAACCCGTGCAAAAAAAGCACCGTGGCTTTGGGTTCCCGCGCGACGCGCGGCCCGTCGTCGTCGGGTTCAAACAGCCCGCGGATGTAATCGGGATCGTCTTCGCGGGTTTCGACGCCAACGAATTTTTCGTTGCTCGGGTCGATGACCCACACCCAAAGCGAGGCCGGGTCGTCGCCGTCGATCTCGACGCGAAACTGGTGGTCGATCACCGAGTCGGGCAAGGCCAACGGGTTTTCTTGGTCCACCTTCGCCAACGACTTACCGTGATTGGGCGTCCGCGCGACCCACTCGCCCATCAGACTTTCGCAGCCGGTCGCGGTGAATAGCAACACCCCGACCGCGACCCCGCGCAGCGCAGTCGATAATGCAAAATACCGCAGCCAACCCGATTTCATCGCAGCGATTGTAGCGGCTAAAGGTTGGGATTTGGTGAGGCAACGTGTTACGCGCCGGTGTGCCCAAACCCGCCGTCGCCGCGCTCGGTGGGGGGGAGCTGATCGACTTCGACCCACGCGGTGCGGGGGACGGGTTTGATGAGCATTTGGGCGATGCGCATGTGGGGTTCGATGGTGAACGGGGCGGGGCCGAGGTTGATGAGCGGGACTTTGACTTCGCCGCGGTAGTCGGCGTCGATGGTGCCGGGGCTGTTGGGTAGGGTGAGGCCGTGTTTGGTGGCGAGGCCCGAGCGGGGGCGGACCTGGGCTTCGTAGCCGACCGGTACGGCCATGGCAAAGCCGCAGGGGATCAAGACCGTTTCGCCGGTCCCGATCGTGATCGGCCGTTCGAGACACGCGCACAAATCCATGCCCGCCGCGTGGGCGGATTGGTAGGCGGGCAGCGTGATAGATTGGCCGTGGGGCAGGCGTTGGATCGGGACGCGGAGGTCGGCGGGGGTAGTCATGGCACGATAGTAACGCCAACTCGTGGATTCTCCCGCTAACGTATGCGACATGGAAACCCACTTGCTTGCCGCCATGCCTGCTGCGCGTCGTGTTGACCTCCTCGAACCCCCGGCCCCTAACGCCGGGACGAAACTCGATCTTGTGTTGGATACCGATACGTTCAACGAAATCGACGACCAATTCGCGCTGGCTTATGCGATCCTTTCCAGCGACCGGCTTAGCCTGCAAGCGGTCTATGCCGCCCCGTTCGTCAACGAACGCTCAGGTAGCCCGGGCGAAGGCATGGCTCAGAGCTACGACGAGATCCTGCGGGTTTACGAACGCCTCGGCCGCGACGGTCGGGCGACGACTTTGCGCGGCAGCGAAGCGTGGATGACCGACACCGGCAAGCCGGTGCCCAGCGCCGCGTGTAACGATCTGATCGACCGCGCGATGGCCCGTGATCCCGAAGCGCCACCGCTGTATGTGGTGGCGATCGGCGCGTGTACGAATGTCAGCTCCGCCATCCTTGCCCAACCCGAGATCGCCGAGCGGATTGTGGTTGTCTGGTTGGGTGGGCACCCGTGGTATTGGCGGCACGCCCATGAGTTCAATCTGGCCGGCGACCTTGCGGCGTCTCAAGTTTTATTCGACAGCGGCGTGCCGTTGGTGCAGGTGCCTTGCATCAACGTCGCCCAGAAATTGCGGACCAGCGTGGCTGAGCTCCGCCAACACATCGGCGGCAAAAACCCGCTTGGCGATTTTCTCTTGGAGCGGTTCGCGGCCTACGAGGAGCACGAAACGGTCTGGAAGCGGGACCGCAACGCCGACCGGCCGATCGCGTACGCCAAAGAAATCTGGGACGTCGCCAACATCGCGTGGCTGATCGACCCGTCGTGGTGTCCGAGTGAACTCCGCCCCAGCCCGGTCCTCACCGAGGCCAAAACTTGGAGCCACGACCCACGCCGCCACCTCATCCGCCAATGCCACGACCTGAATCGTGACGCGGTCTTCGGGGATTTGTTCACGAAGCTCGCCGCGGCGAAGTAAACCGTTCCGCTTCAACGCGGATCACCTCGCCGCGTTCGGCGATGAGCGTGCGGAGATAACCCGCCATGAACACCCGATCCACCAGCCACCCCAACGGCCCAAGCGGCGAAGCGAAATCGATCACGTCGCGCATCACCGTCATGTCACCGTTGGCATCAAAAAAATGGACGTGGCGAAAGCGCTTGAACGCTCCGCGGGTCATCGAGTCTTGGAAGTGGCGGGGCGGATCGAGCGCGGTGATCTCGG
>CAYPCC010000218.1:0-1601 GCA_964409095.1 uncultured Phycisphaera sp.
CCTTGGGCGTAGCTCACGCCCGCTACCCCCAGCGCCTGGGCGTGATGTTTCGCTTCTTCGAGATTGCCCGCGTCCATGTCACGCAGTGTCGCAGTAACCGTGAACCCTTCGGTCGGCTTTGCGTGGATGGCTTCGAGGGTGTATCGGCCACAACCCGCGGCGATATCGAGCAGGTGGACCGCACGGCCGCCCTTGCCCGCCAACGCGATCGCCCGGCGGATAAGTTCGTGGAGGTGGACCCGACGCTGGCGAATCCCCCGCCAACCCAGTGCATCCAGATACGATCGATCGATCAACCGCCCCACACCGAACGCTCCGGCGGAACGGTTTTCGTAGACGTAATCCAGCGATTTACCCGAGTCGAACCCCGTCTCGAAACCCAGACGCACGCCTCGGCTGAGCCGCCCCACCGTTTTGAGCGCCGCGGTCTGCACCGCAAAGCCCAGGTTCTTCGGCGACGCGGCGGGCAACGGGGTCGATAGCCGTTGGTATTCGTCGAACGTATAACCACGCTGGTCGGCGTCGAGCAGTGGCGCGTCCTGCGGGTCTTCATTAAACCGTTCGTCGAGGAAGCTGCGGATTTCGTGCAGCACCGGCTCGCGGTCGGCCTCGTGCAAGACGTCGTGGTACATCTTCGGAAACACGCGCAGCTTCTTGGGCTTGGCTCCGAGTCGATCGAAAAACTGCTGCTGGGCTTTGAGGCTCACGACGTAGTCCGAGCCGCCAGCGAGCATGAGCGTGGGCGTCTGGATCGCCCCGGCGTCGTCGATCAGGCGCGTCCCTGCGTCATGCAATCCCAGCAGCACGTTGACCGCGATCGCCTTGGCGATCTTCGGGTCGGCGTCGTAGGCCGTGGCCTGCGCTTCATCATGAGTGAGCATCTTGGCTTTGACGTAGCTCTTGATGAACGTCTTGCGCTTACCGCGTAGCTTTTGCAACAAACGTAGGCCGGGGATCGTCAGCGGGACGTAGAGCCTTACCCGCAGCGCCGGCGTGGCGAGGATCAGGCCGCGCAGACGCGGGGCGTGGCTGTGGACCCACGAGGCGACGGTCACTGCGCCGACGCTGTGGGCGAGGACAACCATATCTTGGGTGGCGATGCCGTGGTCGTCGGTGAGGTGGCGGATGAAGGTGTCCACGTCGCGGACCATGCCGCCGAAGCTCGGTGCGTAGCCGCGTTCGCCGGGCGATTCGCCGTGGCCGCGGGCGTCCCAGGCGAAGACGGCGGTGTCTTGGAGGCCCAAGGCCTCGACCACATCGACAAACCGGCCGGAGTGTTCGTGGCCGCGGTGGAACATGACCAGCGTCCGCGTGGCGGGTTTGGCGGGTTGCCAGTGGCGGTAGAACAACTCCGTATGTTCCCAACTGGTGAAGCTGGCGGTGTGTTCTTGGGGCTGATCGGCGGGCGTGGGGGCCGCGGGATCGGGGAAAGATGCCGTGGGATTCATGCGTTTGCCTTGAGCCGCCTGCTTCAGAAGTTTTTGTTCATTCGCTCACGCCTGCACCGGCTTGGACGAGCGTGGTCCCTGGCTGGCTTTGGCCTTTGGTCCAGATGTCGTGCAGGTAGAACGCATCCGAGGTTTCGGGGAAGTCGAGGCGGG
>CAYPCC010000218.1:1611-4718 GCA_964409095.1 uncultured Phycisphaera sp.
TGTGCGTGCCGCGGGTTTCTTGTCGCCAGGCGGCGGCGCGGGTGATGAGCGCGCCGACGGTGAGCAGGTTTTGGACTTCCCAGCCGCCGCGATCGTCGAAGATTTTGTCCATGGTGTAGCGGGCCCAGAACAGGAACATCTCGCCGACTTCATTGAGGTGATCGCCTTCGCGTTCTATGCCGACGTGACGCCACATGACGCTGCGCAGGCTGGAGCGGACGTCGGCGAGGTCGAGCTCGCTACGGTCGGACGGTCGGATGTCGGAGATGATCCGGGCGGGGCGTCGGCCGTTGCCTTCGACCATTTCTAGTGCCGTTTCACCCGCGATCTTGCCGAGCACCAAGCCTTCGAGCAGCGAATTGCTGGCGAGGCGATTCGCTCCGTTGAGCCCGCTGCACGAGACTTCGCCCGCTGCGTAAAGGCCCGGCAAACTGGCTCGACCTTGGGCATCGACCCGGACGCCGCCGATCATGTAGTGGGCCGAAGGATGAACAGGGATCTTGTCGGCAGCGGGGTCGAGGTCGAATTTTTCGAGCAGCTGCGCGATGCCGGGGAAGCGTTCGGTGAAGCGTTCTTTGCCGAGGTGGCGGACGTCGAGGTAGACGTGGGTGTGGCCGGTCTTGGCCATCTGGGCGAGGATGCTGCGCGAGACAATATCCCGCGGGGCGAGCTCAGCGCGCTCGTCGTAGTCGGGCATGAACCGGTGGCCGGTGCGGTCGATGAGGTAGGCCCCTTCGCCGCGGACGGCTTCGGTGATGAGGCTGCGGGAGGCGCCGGCGACGTAGAGCGTGGTCGGGTGGAACTGGTAAAACGCGAGGTCTTGGAGCTGGGCCCCGGCGCGGTAGGCCATGGCGAGGCCGTCGCCGGTGGCGATGCGGGGGTTGGTGGATTCGCGGTAGACCTCGCCGGCCCCGCCCGAGGCGAGGATGGTGGCCGAGGCCCAGACGACTTGCAGGCCGTACTTGGGGTGGTGCGTGATGGCGCCGAGGACTTGGCCACCGCCGCCACCTGAGTCGTCGGCGGTAATGAGGTCCAGCACGAAACACTCGTCAAAGAAGCGGATGCGAGGATCGTCTTGAACGCGTTTTCCTAGACACTGACCCAGCGCTCGGCCGGTGGCGTCGCCGTCGGCGTGGAGGATGCGGTGGTGGGAGTGGCCGCCCTCGCGGCCGAGCGCGGGCTGGTCGGCATGCTCGGCGTCGTCCCCGTCGCCGCCGGTGACGCGATCGAAGCGCATGCCCCAATCGATCAGTTCACGCACCCGTTCGCTGCCTTGCTCGACCACCGTCTGCACCACCGATTCATCGCAAAGCCCCGCCCCGGCGACGAGGGTGTCGCGGACGTGGTCGGCGACCGAGTCGGTTTCGCTGAGCACCGCGGCGATCCCGCCCTGGGCCCAGAACGTGTTGGACTGGTCGAGTTGGCCCTTGGCCGTGACGATCACGTCGGCGTCGCGGTTGTTCTCGGTGACCGCCAGCGCCGCCCGCAAGCCCGCCACCCCCCCGCCGATCACCAAGACATCGGTGAAGATCTGCGGCAATAACGTGGCGCGGAACGGAATGAGGTAGCGGCGGTCGGTGTAGACGGGGTGCATGGGGATGATTGGGGGTGAGGCGATCGGGCGATTGAATGATTGGAGAGGGGAACTTTTGGCAACGTAGCATAGGGGTCAATCAGGACCGAGGATGAAAAACGCCATCGCCCAATCGCGCGCTCACCGGGTCACTCAACGATTAATCCAAAGCGATTACTCCAACTCCCCGTCGCCGGAAAACAAGACCAAGGGCAACGGCACGCCGGACTCGGTCAAAAAGCTGCGAAGATAATTTTCGGGCTCGTAGGTGACACTCCCGTCGATCCGCCACGCTCGGCCCGACACGTCTTGCCCCTCGGTGACGACCGCCGCGGGCAGACGGATCGACTGGACGCCTTTGGGCCCCAACACCCGGGCGGGCAATTCGACCGAGGCATACGATCCCGTGTCTTCCACCGCAACGGTGTAAGACGCTTGGGGTAGCGTGATGGCGACGTTGTTGGGATTGCTGAGCACCAGCGCCACTTCCACGCGAGCGCCTTCGGGCGACTGCTGAGTGACCTCGGCCCCCACCACTTCGACCGACGGCGGCAGCGCGCTGATGCAGCCGGTCAACACGAACACCATCAACACAAGCCAAACAGTCATCCGCATCCTGCAAATGATACGAGATTTCGCGTGCAGATAACACAAATGGACGCCAGCAAGCGGCGTGATTCGGCAAACCAACGCATTGCCTAACCGTTACGACCCGTATGCATGGATGGACCGGACCCGCGGATTCCCCCGTTAACGCGGCGATGAGAGAATCGGCTGATGCCGCCCCCAGGCACTGCCGATGGGGGTGACAGGAGAGCAATGCGGATGGCCCCATCAGAGAGAACATGCGGATCGTGTACCGCGTGCTGCCACAGCCTGGTGATCGAAGAGCTGGCGAAGCCGGCGTTTTCGAGGTGCGCGCATGACGGCGGCGGCAGCTGCGCGACGTACGCCACGCGGCCGCAGTCCTGCCGTGACTTCCGCTGCCTCTGGCTAGATGGCCACCTCGAAGAGCAAGATCGCCCCGACCGACTCGGCGTGATCTTCACCACCACCCACGACGAGCAAGTCGGCGTCCACCCCCTGATCGTCGAAGCACGGCCTAATGGAGCCGACGCCCAAGCCGTCCGCGACGCGATCCAACGCCTCACCGAAAAATCCCCCGTCCTCGTCCTCACCCCCGCCGGTGGGACCTTCCACCCCAAGCAACGTCCAACCACCACGCCGCTGACCATCGATGGTCAAGCGGCGTAGTCAAGTTTCGACTGCTCCTTTTTCGAACTCGTTACGCGGTTTTAATTAGCGCCGACGGCGAAATCAATCACCGGTCATCTTCATCAAGAACTCGGCGTTGGTCGGGGTCTTCATCAGACGGCCCTTGAGCATCTCCATCGCCTCGACCACGTTCATGTCGGCCAAGACTTTCCGCAGGCGATACACCAGCTTCAGTTCCATGGCGTCCATCAAGAGTTCTTCGCGGCGGGTGCCCGACGCGGCGATATCGATCGCGGGGTAGACCCGTTTCTCGACCAGG
>CAYPCC010000219.1:0-4674 GCA_964409095.1 uncultured Phycisphaera sp.
CCCGTTTGGTGTGGAGAAAGGGGCGGGAATCTAGCCGCTGGGGCTGGCGAAGTAAGCAAGGTTGGGGTCGTTGCCGAGGATTGGGACGAGGAGGGCGCGGTCGAGGTATTGGTTGGCGCGTTCGCATGAGCATTCGGCGATGAACAAGCAGCCGTGGCAGGCGGCGCCCAGAAGGGTGCGGCCGGGGCGGATGTTGTCGGGGGTGGCGCGGGCGCATACGGGGTCGTGGGAGCAAAGTTTGGCGCGACGGAGTGCGTCTTCGAGGTGGGGCTTGAGCCGGCGGCCTTGCTGGACGAGGCCGCCGAGGGTGCCTTCGCTGCCGCTGCTGCCGGTGGACAGCAGTAGGCCAGCCATCGTCGGACCCGTGGTGCCGGGGGGCGTGCAATAGAGACGTTCGCGGATCGCCGAGGCGGCATAGCCACATTCCAGAGAAACCTGGGTGATGAGCAAATGGGACAACGTGTGCAACAGATAAAACCGGATCCCAGGAAAGTCGTGACCCTGCTGGCGATGCTTGGGGAACCGCAACTTCCAGCCGGCTTCGAGCTCCTTGGCCCGGGCTTGCACGGCCGGCCGGGCTTCCCACTTGGCGAGGGTGTGTGGATCGAGGCGCACAAAGAAGCCTTCGCCGCGGATCTCGGTGGCTGGCAACCAATCGGCACCGTACGCCAATGCGCTGAGCTTGGCCCGATCGAACTCGCCGTAAATGTTTTGTACAGGCGGTTCGATCCGGGTAAACCCGATCAAGACGCGAACTTCGCACAAACGCGAGACGAGGACCAATGTGTCGATCCCCGCCGGGAGGGCGACGGTGCCCGGCTGGGGCCGGTGGGCGGTGAATTTTTCGTCGCCGCGCGGACTGACGTAGTTGTCGTCGCCCGGTTCGACCGGAGCAGCGCATAAAGTCGCATATTCACTTTCGCGGACCGGCGGGGCGCTGCCGCTGCTTTGTTCGACGATCTGGGCTTTGCGAAACCGGCGAATATAGTCCCAAAGCTCGGCATTGGACAACCGCGCCACGGCGAGGTCTTGGAGCACGGGGATATACTCGCGCCCGTGGGTGACGGCGTCGAAACTGGTCAACTTGCCGAGATCGCGGCTATCGTGGCGATGGAGAAAGGCTTCAATGTCGGGTGGCAACGTGGTATGTTTGGGGATCGTCAGCGCGCTCTCTACGGCCGAGAAATACCCACCGCTGGCCGTTCGCACCAAAAGCCGGAGATTTTCGTTCCCGTGACACGGTTCGGCGGTGTTTGGGTCGCCGACCCAACTCAGCCACGGCCGCCGGCCGCTGCACTTGGGCAGGGCGTTGGGCGCCCGGGCGTCACCCAAAGGGCGTTCCTTCGCGTCGCAGGCTTCACAGCGTAAAACGACATCACTGAGGTCGCCGCTGCCGCGGTCGATCAACCGTAACTCGGGAGCCGCGCAGCCGGGGCCGTTGTGGGCAAACCAGTTCCACGGGAAATCGTCGAGATGGCCGTTGGTGCAGGCCACCGCAAAGCGCACCGGGACCAATTTGCGCGGGGTCGGGCTGTGGGCGCAGCGGTGGTAATAGATGCCCGACTTTTCGTTGGCGTCGCGCTTGTGGATCAATCGTTCGCACTGCGGCTGCGTACACACAAACCAGCTCGGGAATTCGATCGGCCCAATACCAATGCTGGGGCTCGGCTGATCGTCGGTCGCGAGCGGTGGCGCGCGAAATGGCATGGATGGGTTGAGGTTGAAATCGCGGGCGCGGAGATTGCGGGCGAGATCGTCGGCTTGGATCTCGAAATGTGCGGCACCTTTGCCATACCGCCAATGGTCGAGACCAGGGATAAGGATCGCCTCGTGGAGTAGGTCGACCAAGGCCCCGGGACCGTAAGTGGTGATGACTTGGCCGAGGCGCAGCTCGCCGTCGGGGCGGGGTGTTTTGGCGGCAGGGCTCGGGTAGGTGCGGGGATTGGTGCGGGCCATGGTTATCGCTCCTCGGTCTGTGGGCGGCGGCGAACCCAGATCGCGACGGTCGGCTCGACATCTCGCATCGACGTCGGCGCGACAAATGGATACTGCGGGTCGTTGTCTGGGATCTGGCGCTTGCGGGCGTCGTCTTCGGGGGTGCGCAGCAGGGCTTTGCCCTTCGACTTCTTTTCTTCGTAGGGCGAATAGCAGTATTTTTGGGCCGAACCCGCGGTCTCGGCGGTGGGCTGGACGACGCGCCGCCAACAATCAATAATGTGATTGCTGCGGCCACGAACGACCGGTGCCAACGGCGAGCCACCCCGGTGGGGCTGGGCGTTGGCGCGTTGGGCCAGCGCCTCGGTCACAGAAGGCGCAGCGGCGGCGACCGCTTCGACGTGATCAGCCCCGAGCGGACTGGCCAAACCATGGCTGCCGAGGTGGCGGACCATGCCAGTGACGACCGTAGCGAGCCCACGATCCAAGGCCCGCGGGGAGAACGGGGTAACGCTTTGGGCCTCGACGTAGCGATAGAAACTATGATGGTACGCGACGAAATGCTCGTAATGCGATCGATCGCGCGGCTTGTGGACATTGTACACCGTGAGCACGAAGCCCGGGCGCTCGTCGTCGCGGCCGACGCGGCTCGAGGATTGAATGTATTCGCTGGTGGTCTTGGGCTGCCCGGCGACGACCATCAATCCCAAACGGCTGATATCGACGCCGACGGAGATCATATTGCTGGCGAGGAGCACGTCGACCGGGCGCGGACCTTCGGCGCTGACACCAAATGCAGTATCCAGGCGGCTTTTGTCGCTGGCGAGCTGGGCCGTGCCGACGCGGCTGGTGAGCTCGACCGGTTCGCCGATCGTGCGCGAACGCAGGGTTCGGTGCTTGCTGCGGCCGCCGCGGTGGTCCTCGGGGATCCGCCGCTCGAGCTTGGCGACGCGGGTGAAGATATCGTCGTCGACGATCCGGCGCATGCCCCCGAGTTCGCGGAGACTATTAAAATAGCCGACGAGCGTAAGATATGGATCCGCCGCAGCGGGGCCGTGGGCCTGGCGGAGAAACTCGGCGGCGCCCAGAAGCACGAGATAACTTTGCAGAAGGATCCGCTTGAGCGGGCGCCCCGTCGCGGCCAGACCGACATACATGCGCTCGTTGGCATCCGGCTTGCGCACGGCAAAGAATGTTTCCCATGCATCGACCCCCTGCGGGGGAAACAGCCGGGTCTGCGCCGGCGTACGGGCATACAGGGCTTGGATCTGTTCGCTGGCGCGCCGAACCGTGGCCGTCGCGGCGAGGAGTTTGGCGCCTACGGTCCGCCCGTCGGGCAGGGTATGCTGGCACAACCGGGCGACGAGGGTTTCAAACAGTCCAACCATGGTCCCCAGGGGACCCGAGATCAGATGCAGCTCGTCTTGGACGACCAACTCGGGCGGGCGCAAACCGAGGACCAATTGATCGCTGGCCCGCCCGGGTTGGACGTGTTCGCTGCCACCGCTGTCGCCCCCGGCGAAAAACTGCGGCGGGCTGGCTTTGGGCCGCACGACGCTGTGGACCCGGCCAAACAGTTTGCCAGCCTGGCCGCGGTGGGTCAGCATGGCAAACTTATCGACGGTGGCGAGCAAAAACGCGGGCAGCTCGCTGTAAATGTGTTCGTCGACAAACAGCAGCGGCAATTCGCCAACTTTGTTGCCACCATCGCCGCGACCGATCGCCGAGAACTCGCAGGTTGAATTGGCACATACGATCACGGTGCGCTGCGGCTTGTCGACCGGCGAGACATTCATCCCCCGGCGTTCCAGCTCGCCCGACAAAGTTGGGTGATCTCGTCGATCGTCGTCCTGTGGACATATTCGCCCCAGGCGACGTCGATCGTGACAATATCGGGTTGGCCAACCGGCGGCGCCGGCAGCAATACGCTGATCCCCAGACTGCTCGGGAGCATCGGCCGCTGCTTGGTGCTGGGCTCGCTGGGGGCTTCAGCGTCGTGCGAATGCTCGTCGCCCGCCTCAATTTCATCGTCTTCATCGCCCGGGGCCGCAGCCTCGGCGGCCGCGGCATGGGCCGGGACCAGGAATCCGGTGAGATACCAGCGGATCGGCGGGAGTGATAGCACCTCGTGCGGTGGGTCGTACGGGCCGATGAGGTCGCTTTTGAGGGCGTCTAGGAGGTGGGTGCGCGCAGGGTCGAGGGGTTTGGGCATGGGTGATGGGGCTTTCGAGGTGAGCGGTTGGGGCGGGACGATTTATGATGTTGCCATATCGTCATGCTCCACGTTGTGCCGCCGTCGTGGGCGCCTGCGCGTGGCTCCCATATATACCCACGGGCCCGTCGACGGGAGATTGTATGCGCCCCGTTTGGGGTTGGTAAAGGTTTTGGCGGGGTACGGTCTCAAGGTTCAGTCTCCGCACGGCGCGAAATTGCGATTATTCGTGCCGTCGCGTGGGGGTTGACGTGTTCGCCTGCAGCGAAACAGCTCGCTGTGCTGTTGTCAAGCGGGCTTTCGGCGGTGATCGTGGTTCACATGCGCAGGTTCACGCGGCGGCGTGCGGTCGTGGACTTGCGACGGCCGCGGACGTCGAAATGCACGGAGATCCCAGCGTCGTAGGACCAGGTCGTGAAGCGATATGGCTCGGTTGTGAGGAAACCTGCGAGGCCGGCGCCGCGCGCGGACGGCACGGCGGCGCGTGCTGCGTAGTATCCATATAAGAGGAAGACACTCAATGCGGC
>CAYPCC010000220.1:0-1340 GCA_964409095.1 uncultured Phycisphaera sp.
TGGTTTTGCCCGCGCCGTTAGGGCCGATGATCCCGACGATGCCGCCCGGCGGGAGGTCGAAGCTGACGTCATCGAGCAGGAGTTTGTCGCCGTAGGCCTTGGTGAGGTTGCGGGCGGTGAGCACTTTGTCGCCCAGACGCGGGCCGGGGGCAAGGTAGATCTGCACGTCTTTTGCACGCTTTCGGCTCTCGGCGTCGTAGAGCGCCTCGAAGCGGGCGACACGGGCTTTGTTTTTCGCTTGGCGGGCGGCGGGGGATTTGCCGATCCATTCGGATTCGCGTTTGAGTTCCTTGGCTCGCTTGGCGTCGTGTTTGGATTCGAGGGCGAGGCGTTCTTGTTTTTGCACCAGCCAGGACGAGTAATTGCCCTTCCAGGGGATACTTCGGCCGTGGTCGAGTTCGAGCATCCAGGTGGCGACGTTGTCGAGGAAGTAGCGGTCGTGCGTCACCGCGATCACGGTCCCGGCGTATTGCTGGAGGTGGCGTTCCAGCCAGCCGATGCTCTGGGCGTCGAGGTGGTTGGTGGGTTCGTCGAGGAGCAGGATGTCGGGTTGTTCCAGCAGCAGCCGACACATCGCCACGCGTCGCTTTTCGCCCCCGGAAAGCGGGCCGATGAGCGCATCGGGCGGCGGGCAACGCAGCGCATCCATCGCCATCTCGAGCTTGCTGTCGATCTCCCACGCCCCCATCGCATCGAGCTTTTCCTGCACGACGCCCATGCGTTCGAGCAACTTGTCCATCGCTTCGGGGGGCATCTCTTCGCCAAACTTTTCGTTGATCGTGTCGTACTCGGCCATCAATTCCGTCACCGGCTTGACCGCCTCGCGCACAACCTCGATCACCGTTTTGTTGTCCGGCAGCGGGGGCTCTTGGGGGAGATACCCCACGGTGAAGCCGGGCTGCAGCTGGACCTTGCCCTCGAAGTCCTTGTCGACGCCCGCGAGGATACGCAAGAGCGAAGACTTCCCCGAGCCGTTAAGGCCCAGTACCCCGATCTTCGCGCCGTAGTAATACGACAGGCTGACATCGTTGAGCACCACGTTGCGGTCGTAACGCTTGGTCACGCCCATCATGGAATAGATGATTTTGGTTTCGTCGGTCGTAGACATGAGCGGCAGTCTATCGTCTCCCCAGAAGTTTTTTTGACGCGTAGAGAGCGGTAAGTGTGAACTGTCGGCGTAAAAATACCTTCGACCGGTTTGGACGAGAGTTTTTTTGAGAACGAGGCGGCTGAACTGCGGTTGCATGTGACTTGAGCGATGTCGGCCGATTGCAAGGCGGGTGGTCCAGCGGCTCAATCCGCCAGACCGTTGAGGCCTGCCTCAAAGGCTTGTAAAATCG
>CAYPCC010000220.1:1350-2852 GCA_964409095.1 uncultured Phycisphaera sp.
AATCGGGCGATTCTCTTGATTCAAGGCCGGGTCTCTTGATTCCCGGAACGGCGACCTGATCTTTGTTTTGACTTGACTTGGACCAGGTACGGGATATGGACCAACTCATAGTCCAATTCGCATTGGGACTGGAACATAGTTTTCAGTCAAGCCACCACGTTGCCGAAGGTATGGTAAGATTCTGGTTCAGCACGAGTGTATCGAGCGCCGTGTTGGGTTACGCTGCGTTATAAGTCCTAACCGTGACTACCATGAATTCAAATTTTTGGCGGCGAGTGTTGGAGAATGTTTTGAGGGTGTAGCTCAATTGGCAGAGCGTCAGCCTTCCAAGCTGAATGTTGCCGGTTCGACCCCGGTCACCCTCTTTTGAGAAAGCCCCCCAGGATTTTGATCGTAGGGGGTTTTTTATTGGGCGAGGCGCGGCCGGGCTTGTGGGGCGTTTACGATTTAACGACGCCGGCCACGATGGTTTTGACGGCCTTGCCGCGCACGGCCCAGCCATGAAACGGGCAGTTGCGGGCTTTGCTGGCGAATTGGTTGACGTCAATGGTCCACTCGGCGTCGGGATCAATGAGCGTCACGTCGGCATCGCTGCCGACGGCGAGGGTGCCTTTGCCCTCGAGGCCGCAGAGGCGGGCGGGGTTGATGGTGAGCAGTTCGATGAGCTTGGGCCAGTCGATGACGCCGGGGTCGATAAGGGCTTTGATGTAGAGAGGCAGGGCGCAATCTAGGCCGACGATGCCGTAGGGCGCGGCGGCGAATTCGAGGGACTTTTCTTCTTGGGTATGCGGGGCGTGGTCGGTGGCGAGGATGGTGATCGTGCCGTCGGCGATGCCCGCCCGCAAGGCATCGATGTCGGACGGTTGCCGCAAAGGGGGGTTCATCTTGCCGTTGGTGTTGTAGCCTTCGCAGGCGTCTTCAGTGAGCAGCAGGTGGTGGGGGCTGGCTTCGCCGGTGAGCACGTTGTCGTGGCCCGCGGCTTTAGCGTCGGCGCGGGCGCGGCGGAGGATCTCAACGCCCCCGGCGGTGGTCATGTGCTGGGCGTGGTAGCGGCAGGCGTAGTTCTGAGCTTTGCACAACTGGATGTCGCGCTGCAGCGTCAACTCTTCGGCGACGCGGGGCCAGCCGGTCAGGCCCATCTTCGTGGCGAGGGTCCCGGCATTCATTGCGCCGCCGCCGAGCTCGGGGTCTTCGCAGTGCTGCATGAAGACCTTGCCGGTCATGGCGACGTAGGCCAGCGCCTTGGCCATCACCGCCGCGGAGGCCACGGCGCAGCCGTCGTCGGAAAACGCCACGGCCCCGGCCTTGGCCATCAGCCCGATCTCGGCGAGTTCCTGGCCCGCCCGGCCCTTGGTCGCGGCCCCCACGACAAACACGTTGCACAGGTCGGCCTTCTCGGCCTGACGATGGACAAACTCGACCCGGCCGTCGTCGTCGAGCGTGGGCGTCGTGTTGGGCATCACGCACACGTGCGCGTAGCCGCCCGCGGCAGCGGCGAAGAG
>CAYPCC010000220.1:2862-4567 GCA_964409095.1 uncultured Phycisphaera sp.
GTGGTAAACCCGCCGTTGATCGCGGAGGCGGCGCCGGTGGCGATGGTCTCCTTGTGCTCGCCGCCGGGCTCGCGGAAGTGGACGTGGGGGTCGATGAGGCCCGGCGAGATGATCAGGCCGGTGGCGTCGATCACTTCGGCCTCGCCCGAGGTGTCGGCCGGGCCGACTTGGCCCACGGCGACGACCCGGCCGTTCTCAAGCACCAAGTCGGTCACTTCGTCGATGCCCGCGGCGGGGTCGATGAGTCGGCCTTGGCGGATGACGAGGCGGCGGGCGCTGCGGGGGGCGCTCCGGGGGATGCTGCGGGGGGATTGGGGGGTGGAATCTCGGGATGAATCTAGCGACATCCGCACAGGATATCACAGGGGCATACCGCGCACGGGCACTGGAGTGCCCGTGCCTCGGGTCGGGTGTTTCATGGATGAAGATTGAATCACGCGGCCATGCGGGCGGGGGGTTCGTCCGCAACGATATCGACGTTGTACCCGTCGTCATCGAAATCCACGTCGTAGTCGGCGTTCGCCCCGCGGCGGCGTTCGGCGAGGCTCCGCAAGTACGCTTGCTGCCTCATGCGGGCGGCGCGAAACAGTTCGTGACGCTCGATCGCCGTCGCCATCTGGTGGGCCATGGTGTACAGCACTAGCGTGACCAGCGTGAACGCCAGGCCGCCGAAGACCGTGATCGAGAACATCAGAGAAGCAGACATCCATCTTGATATCGGGACACGGCGGGGGCGGGTTGTATCGTGCGCAACGCTTGCGGGTTATCGGCGGGGGCGCGGCGTCGCCGTCGGGCCACGCTAAACTGTGAGCGATGTTGCGATGGCTGACTCTGGTTGTGGGTTTATGCGTGTTGGCCGGGGCGGCGAACGCGCAGCTCGACGAGGTCCGGTTGGACATCGAGCAGGGCTACCTCGGCCTCGACGGCTACGTCCGCCCCGGCACCTGGACGCCGATCCGCCTGAGCGTCGACAACCTCGCCGCCGACGACCGCGATGTCATCTTCCGCTGGGAACACCAAGACGAAGACGGCGACCGCGTCTCGGCCGAGCGCAAAGTCACGCTCACCCGCCAGCGCGACGACGAGCCCGTGTGGTTGTACGCCGCCGTGCCGATGACCACCAACCGGGACACGCGGTGGAGCCTGCGGGCGGTCGACGCCGAGTCCGGCGAGCTGCTCGCCGCCGCCACGGTCCAGCCCAACGGCGAACTGCTCCTGCGCGACAGCGAACAACTCATCGCCGTGACCACCACCGCCGACCTGGGCTTGTCGGATTACCAACGTCACGAAACCCAGCAAGCCCCGATCCGACTTGTGCGCGGCCTGTCGCTCTCGCGGCTACCCGACCGCTGGCAAGGCCTCGAATCGTTGTCCGCGTTGGTCTGGACCCAAGACCTCGGCGGCGACCCGGCCGACCCGCTCCAAGTCTCCGAAGCGGCGCTCTCCTCGCTGCGCGAATGGGTTTTCCGCGGCGGGCATCTGGTGGTGATGTTGCCGGAGGTCGGGCAGACCTGGACCAGCAGCCCGCTGGCGGACATGCTTCCGGTGTCGGCGGGGCAGTTGCGGCAGCGGGAAAACACGACCTGGCCGTTCTTGCCGTGGATCGGCGGGTCGCGGTCGGAGGTGGTCCAGCCGTTGACGGTGACGACGTTTGATGTCGGCGTTGATGCCCCGGGGGTGACGGTGTTGTTGCGTGATGATGCGG
>CAYPCC010000221.1:0-4499 GCA_964409095.1 uncultured Phycisphaera sp.
ATGTTCTCGCCGCGGAGCGCGGCGGCGAGCATCTCGCTGCGGTTGACCAGGAGCAGGCCTTTGTTGATGTAGTCTTCGGAGAGGCCGGTGTTGGCTCGGCGTTCGAGGACCGGGCCGTCTTCGGAGTCTTTGAGCAGCCGGATGACCACGGCCCGGACTTTCATCTGGTCGGCGACGGCGCGGGCGGCGGTGTCGAGGGTTTGCTGGAGGTTTTCCCTGCCGGCAAGAACCGTGGAAACGCGGTACAGGACGCTGAGTTCTTCGAGGCGTTGCTGGGCGTGATACTGCTCGAAGCAGAGCCGGGCGATGGCGTTGGCCATGAGGTAAAGGAACTGGATCGCGGCGCCGCGGTTGGTGGCGAAGGCCAGCTCGGCCGAGTCGATCATCTCTTGGCGTTGGATGTCGTCGAGGCCCAGCGCATCGGCGAGGTTTTCGAGCTCGTGCAGATCGGGCGCGAGTTCGTCGCTGGCCGGCCCGGCGGGCTCGATGATGATCGAACCCAGGACTTGGCCCTCGACGGTGATGGGGGCCTGGAACTGCTTGGCCCCGCCCCCGGAACTTGCTCCGCCCTCGGACACGGTGCCGTCGATCGCGGATTCAGTGAACTCGTCGATGTCGATGAGTTGCTCGAAGACGAGGTCGGATTGATGGCGTTTGGCGGCGTCGGTCGGCACGGTGGCGGGTTGGCCGTCGGCGTCGAGGATGGTGGTCGAGAGGCGGGTGACCGACGCGAAGGCGTCCTGGATTTCCTGGAGCGTGCCCAGATCGACAAAGTCGGTCAGCGACAGCCGCGGGGCGGTGGGCGTGACGGAAGGGGCCCCGGCGGGGCGAGGCTCACCCGGCTCGGCGTGGGGCACCGAAGCGGGCGGAGGCGAAAAAGGGGGCGTGGGGGGTTGGGCCATGCGTCGGCGATCCGTGCCGGGGCGAGGAAGCGGTACAGAATAGTCGGCGGGTGGCGGGGTTGCGCCCCGGGTGGGGCAACGTGTGGAGAACGGCGATCAGCCGGGCATCAGTCAGGCTGCGCGTGTTTTCGGCGAGGGCGTGCCGTGATGTTGCGGCCTACGCCGAATCACGCGGAACACCGACGGGTACAGCGATTCAATGCAACGATTACTTCGACGCGCCGATCCCCTCGCCGGGCTTCTGGTCCAGCCAGATGCTGCGGAGCACCGGCAAGAGCGGGTCGATCGGCGAAGCGTTTTGCGCGATGGCCAACCCTTGTCGCACCAACGGCCGCGACTCGATCTGGTAGCCGAGGTAGGCCATCATCAGGCCCGGGTCGATCGCGCCGCTCTGGGCGTCGATCATGCGTTGGAGTTCTTTTTGCAGCCACTCGAGGCGGTCCTGCGGGGGCAGGAGGTTTTGGCCGTAACGGGTGGCGATGAGCTCGGGGTGGTCCTCGAAGAGCGAGCGGAGGTTGAACGCGGCCGAGCGGACCATGCCCGCGCCCAGTTGGGCGTGGATCAGCCCGGCGAGGCCCAGCGGATTGTCGCCCGCCTCGATGCGGATCTGGCGGTAGGTGCGTTCGGCATTGAGGAATTGACCGGCAGCCATCTGCGCTTCGGCCTCGGCAAACAGGGTGTTCACCCGGCCCTCGCGGGCGGCGACCAGCGTCTCCAGCCGGACGTTGTACGACAGATCGCTCATCAGCTCGCCCAGCGCCGCGGTCCCCGCGTCCCCCGATCCCTCGCGGGTGCCGGTCGTGCCACCCTCGGCCGATTCGCCGCGGGCGGTGGCGGCCTGTTGACGGATGCGCTGCATGGTCGCTTCGAGGGTGCCTTCAGCGGCTTGGATTTCGTCTTCGGTGGGCTCATCGAGCGCCCGCATCCACTCGGGCCGGGGGTCGATCCCCTCGCGGACAAGCTCGGCGTTGCGCTCGGCGGCCGACTGCTGGGACTGCTCGCGGATCTCTTCGAGCAACTTGGTGTAGGCGTTTTCTTCCGGGGCATCGCCGGGGGCGCTTCGGGGGGCGTTTCCGGGGGCGTTTCCGGGGGCGGGGGCGGGGCCGAAGATGGATTCCTGGAGTTCGCGGACGCGCTGTTCGAGGGTCGCGGCGCTGGCGTTGGCGTTGTTGAGGGTGAGTTGACCCAATTGGAGGCTGGGTTTCACGAGGCCCGTGGCATCGGTGAATTCGTTGCGAGCGCGGAGCCCGGCGTTGTCGGCCGGGCCTTGCTCAAACAGGTTATTGCTGTTGAGCGGCGACGTGGGAATGATGTTGTCCTGCAGCGAGCCGTCGAACCCTTGCAGCCGACTATCAAAGTCACGGCCCAGCGCCGCGTTGAGGTTAGTCGGGTCCAGTGCCACGGTCGGCGTGGCGTCGAAGTTCAGCGACTGCCGACGCACGCCGGTGAGCGGGTCGGCGGTCACGGCCAATGCCGAGCCGTCTTGAATGCGCAACACGCCGAGCGTGTTGGTCCCCGGTGTCGTGTCGAGGCGGTTGTTGAAGGTCTGGTTGGCGTTGCGGTCGAGGGTGAACTGCAGCGGGTTGGCGTCGGTGTAGTCGCGGTTGACCCGGAACGCGCCGCCGGTCGGGGCAAACGTCGTGGGCGTGTTCACGGATCGGCTGCTGGGAATGCTGGTGAAGTCGTCAAAGACCACGACATTGCCCCCGCGCACCGTGCCCGCTCCCGCCACGCCGGCGACGAGCGGGTCGCTGCCCAGGCTCGCCGCCCGGAAGCTGAACAAGCTATCGCTCTGCAGCCCGCCGAGGAACGCCCCGGGGGCCGAGTAACCCACGCTGTCCTGGAAGCCGAAGCCGCCGGCGACGTTGCCGGTGATCAGGTCGTTGCGGGCCGCGTAATCGACTTGGTTTTCGATGCGGTTGGTGCCGCCCGAACCGACTTGGTTGTTGGCGTCGAGCGCCCGGCCGCCGCCGTTGTTCGCCGCGATCTGGGCCGACGCGGGCAACGCCGCCGCCCCGATCAGCCCCGCGGCCGCCCACACACTCCACGCTCGGCAATCCATTCGGGCTCGGCTGGTCATCGCTGCTCTCCAAAAAACTAACACTGAATACCGCGGCATACCGCCGCCGACACTTCATTGTATCGGGCGACCCACCCCCCGACCAAGAACGAACCTACACACCGCAGGATTGATTCCGGGCGCTTCGGGTAAATCGATCGCTAATCACTCGGAAAAACCCGCCCCCGACCTACAGCAGCTCCAAAATCTCAAACCGCTTGGTCCCCCGCGGCAGCTCCGCCTTGATCGTATCTCCCACGCTCGCCTTCATCAGCGCCTCGCCCAGCGGGCTGCTCACCGTGACCTCGATCTCCTCGGCATCGAAATTCCCCGACGCCTCGCCCACGAGCTTGTACAAATCCTCGCCCCCCGCGTCGAGGTCCTTGAGCTTCACCACCGAGCCCAAAAATACCATGTTCTCCGGCAGCTCCACGTCGTCGGCCACCTGCGCGGTTTCCAAACGCTTGGTCAGTCGCCGGATCTCCGCTTCGTCCATGCCTTGGTCGTCGCGGGCCGCGTGGTACTCGGCGTTTTCCTTGAGGTCGCCGTGCGACCGCGCTTCGGCGATCCGCTCGGTCACTTCCGCCCGGCGATCAATCAATTCCTGCAGCTTCGCTTCGAGCCGCGCTTTTTCTTCTTGCGTTACAAATTCCACGGTCGGCTCCTTCGGCCAGCGGACAATCCATCAACACAGCATCTTAACACACGCCCGCCCCGTCAAAGCCTACGCCCCGCCCCCAGACATTCAACCCCCAGACATTCAACCCCGGACATTCAATCCCCCCGCGTTTGGCCACGCTCGGCCCACAGCCGCGCCGCCAACAACCCCCACAACACCACCCACCCCACGACCGCCGCCGCCGCGACCGTCAAGATCTGAAACCCGTGCGTCGCCACCGCCGCCTCCACCCGCGCCGCCGTCCCCGCCTGCGACACCCCCCACACCGCCTGCAGCGGACTAAACCGCATCTCCGGCAGTCCCACTTCCCGCCCCCCCGACACCCAACCCATCCACCACAACATCGGCTCCAACACCACCACCCCCACGCACACCACCATCGCCCACGACCGCCAACCCGCCCGATTCGTCCCCCGCCCCCACGCAATGACCAGCCCCGTCAAGAGCGACCACCCCGCCACCGCCAACACCAGCCACCCCGTCTGCCCCGTCGTCCACCGCGCCGCCAACTGCAACGGCCACAACACCGCCTGAAAAATCAAATTCAACGCCAACCAATCCCCCAACACCCCATACAACCAAGGAAACGACACAATGCAAAACCAATTCTTCGGATACAGCCCCTCTGGGTATGGCGGTCAGCAACAGAACCTCGGCCGGTACGTCCCCCCGATGATGAGGGGTGGGCAAGGTAGTCCTTTCGGTGACCCCAACAACTGGTACAACCAGGGGGGCTACGCCTACAACACCCCGCAAGCGTACACGGGCGGGTACGGCAACCAAGGGATGATGCAAAGCGCCAGCAACCCCGGCCAGTTCGGTTCTCAGTTTGGTGGTGGTGGATTTATGCAATTTCTCC
>CAYPCC010000222.1:0-4481 GCA_964409095.1 uncultured Phycisphaera sp.
AAGCAAAACCAAGGCCCCGGCGTAAGGTTTTTCGATAGGCGTCACCCGATACAATATGGCCATGTCATCGTCATCCGACATCACCCGCGGCCGTCTGGACCCCCGCAACATCGAATTGATGGACCCGGCAATGATCCCGGTTCTGCGGGCGATGTCGTGTGCGGAAAAGCTGCAAGCGGTCCACAATATGTTTCAGGCGGCAAGATCGATGACGGTGGCTAATGTGCGGGAGCAACATCCCGATTGGTCCGAAGTCCAGGTTTCGGACGATGTTCAAATGAGGTTATCCGGTGTCCGAACGTCCGCTGTCTTCGATCGTCGCTGAACGGCTAGACCGACTCGGCCTCGACTATTTCATCACCGGCTCTATCGCTTCGGCGGTATATGGCGAATTACGCTTTACCGACGATGTCGATGTGGTGGTCATGCTTCGCCCCCAAGACGTCGACGCCCTCTGCCAGGCTTTTTCGGGTGGGGAATTTATGGTCGATGCTTATTCGATCAGGCAGGCGATCGAATCGGATGGTTCATTCAACATCATGCATCCCTCGTCAGGTCAGCGGGTGGATGTCATGCTGCCGGCAGATACCGACTTCAATGAATCGCGTTTCGATGCTCGCCGCCGGAAAATACTCCCCGGAGGCACCGAAGGTTGGGTGGCCAGCCCGGAGCATGTGATCCTCAAAAATATGGAGTTCCACAGCCTCGGCGGGTCCGACAAGCATCTACGCGATATCACCGCCATGCTGCTGGTCCAAGGTGGTGAAATCGACCGACCCTACATCGAAACGATGGCCGACCGGATGGGGACGCGGGACGTGTGGGACGCGATCGTCAAGAAACTGCGGGACGCAGGCTACGATTGAAGTGTTCAACCACCTCGCCGGGACGATCCGCTCCGCAAATCACCGAACTCACCGCGATGCCGTGGACGTCGACTTCGATCAACTCGGGCAGGTTGTCGGGGGTGATGCCGCCGATGGCGAGGTGCGGCATGGTGCGGAGCTCTTCGTCGGCGAGGTAATCACGCAAGTAGTCCGGCCCGGCGATCATGGGTTTGTGTTTGGTGGTGGTGGGGAACATCGGGCCGACGCCGACGTAGTCGGCACCCGCGATTTTTGCGGCGCGGGCTTCGGCGAGGCTAGACGTGCTGACGCCGATGAGCAGTTGATTGCCCACGAGCTTGCGGACCGCTTCCGGCGGGAGGTCGGTTTGGCCGAGGTGGACGCCATCCGCGCCGCTGAGGAACGCGAGGTCGGGGCGGTCGTTGATGATCGCGGTGGCGTTGGCCCGATGGCAGCGTTCGACGACTTCGCACGCCCGGTCGAGCAGTTCGCTGGCGTCGAGGTTTTTTTCTCGAAGCTGCACGCAGTCCACGCCCGCGTCGAGCGACTGGCCCAGCACCTCCCGCCACGGCAGCTTGCACAGCGACTCGGTGAGCAACAAACACACCCGCCACCGCCTCGCCCGACCCGACACCAACGCGGCGTTGAGTTGCCGTTCGATTTCGTAACCCCGGTAACGCAGTTGTTCGATCGCCCCTGCGGCCGTCGCCTGCTCGGGCGGCAAAGTCTTGCTGTATTCTTCGATCGACCGCAGCGCTTCGCTCAAGCGTTTACCCGCGGCGAGCGCGACTTGGGCGACCCCCGCGCGGGACTGCTCGGCCGGCGTCGTGATCGCCGTGCCCACGTCGCCGGGCGTGTCGCGGTGAGACTCAAGATTCGCTACCCCCGACAACGCCCCGGCCAAGTCGTGACGCAGCTGTTTGATCGGCTCGGCCAACGCCGCGTCGTCCAACAAAAAACGGGCCGCATCTTCCATGACCCGCAGCGCCTCGCGGGCCCGGTTCGCGTTCGCATCGATGATTCGTAAAACGGATGGCATTCGTCAAGTGTAGCGTGCGATTTGTGAAGACCCCATCGCACACCACGCTGCGGCACCCCGGGTCATTGACCCGGGGCTAAATTCGAATCCGTATCGCCGGCCTTGGTGACGGTGATTGGGTGCTTGCGGAGTAAGACCACGTTGCGGGCGTAGATCGCCCAGCCGGTGGATTGGCCCAGTACGCCGACGATGTCTTTGCGCCACACGAAATACACCAAGAGCATCGTCGCCCCGGCCAAACTCATGTGCCAAAAGATCGGCGGGACCACGGATCGCTTGTGTTTTTCGCTGGCTAACCACTGCACCAGCATCCGCCCGGTGAAGAGCACTTGGCCCAGCAAGCCGACCGCGACCCACAGCACGCCGACCCACGTCGTGATGTTGAATAGCGAAAACAACGGCCCGCCCGCGTCGCGGCGTTGCTGCTGCGTTTCGATCAGCGCGAGGTATTCGGCTGCGCTGAGCGAGTGTCCGTTGTGATGCACGCGGAGTTCGCCGTCGGGGTCGTCACGGACCAGTTCGAGGTCGCCGACACGGCTTTGCAGATTCAAAGATCGCAGGTCACGATCCTCGGCGGGAGCGGGCGAGTTGGCATCCCCCATCGCCGGGGCGATCAGTATCCCCAAGGCGATCCATGCTGCAGCCAAGCCGTATCGCATCATCAAAACGATCCGAAGAAATAGAAAAGCTGCGAGCGGTCAGCCCCAAACGAAGTATCAGGATACCGGGGCTTGGGCGGCGATGACCGGGCGGGCGGGTTGGTGCTTGGCTCGCCGGATCATGGCGCGGACGGCGAAGCAGTCGCGGAGGCCCGGCAGGCCGCGTTTGAGCACGCCCGTGCCGTACTTGGTTTTGCCGTGGCGGCGCGGCCGATGGTTGACGGGGGTTTCGACGACGTGGCCGCCCAGGCCCGCGACGCAGGCGGGGATAAAGCGGTGCATGCCCGGCTGGCTCAGTGGCAGACGCCGGGCGAGGTCGGCGGTGAGGACGCGGGTGGCGCAGCCGGTGTCGCGGACGTGGTCGCCGACGATGACTTGACGGGCCAAACGTCCGACGCCGGTGGCGAGCTTGCGGAAGGCGTGGTCTTGCCGGGTGGCCGAGCGGTCGCCTTGGACCAGGTCGGCGGCGTGTTCGTAGAGCATCTCGACCATCCGCGGCAAGTCGGCCGGGTCGTTTTGCAGGTCGGCGTCGAGGGTGCAGACGATGGCGGCGGCGGCGGCGTGGATGCCGGTGTGCAGCGACGCGGATTGGCCTTGCGGCGTGTCGTGTCGAGGGGTGAGCAGGTGCGGAAACTCGTGGCGGAGCTCGGCGAGCTCGTCGGCGGTCGCGTCGGTTGAGCCGTCGTCAACGATGATGATTTGGAAACGTCGGCCGGCGTCGCGGAAGGCTTGGTCGATCTGCTGGACCAACGGCCTGACGTTACCCGCTTCGTTCAATGCCGGCGCAACGATCGCCACGTCGTAGATTCTCTGGGCCGGTTGGGGATCAGCGTGAGCCATACGCATCAAGTGTAAAGAGGAACGAACGCCGACGCATCGCGTTTCACCCTCAGGCGTCGGCGTCCACCGGCAAGCGGGGTGTCTCATGGATCGCGGGTCGGTCTGCGTCGGGCAGGCGGGACTCGGCGGCGTCCGCGGGGCCGAGTTTGTTTTGCACTTGGGGCAACGCCAGCGAGCCCTGCGACACCGGGATCATCACCAGCGTCGTCGCCACCACGGTCCACATCGACCAACACGCCACCGCCCGGCCGGGGAACGGCCGCAGCGCCCACCGCGTCGCCAACGCTCCAATCAAACCCAACACCACCCCCCCGCCGATCCAATACGCCGCGTGCATCGTCGCCATCCCCGGCGAACGCTGATGCAACACGATCGGCCCGACCAGCGACATCGCCAACACCAACGCGGCCGTGGGCAACGCGATCCGTTTCCACGTCGGCGACACCTCGCCCGCCCGTGCCACATCACCGACCCGCTGCAAGAGCTGCCCGGTCGCCAACGCCAGCACCGGCACGGCCAGCAGCACGCCCGCGACCGTGTCCGACCACGCCGTCTCGCCGAACACCGGGCCGAGCATCACCAGCCCAATCCCCGCGACCGCCCAGACCCAGCCCAGCATCATCGCCCGCCGCGCCGGCCGATTCTTCGTCGTCCACGGCGCCACCAGCGCCGCGATCACCAGCAACCCCCACACGCCCGAACCGACCAGCAGCGCCATGCTACGCGTCACCACCGCTTGGGCCAAGACCGCCACGTCGGTGGGCGGGCGCAAGAGCTCGAACCAGTCCGACCAGACGTGCGGGTCTTGCTGGTGGACATAGATCGCCCAGGGGATCGTGATCAGGCCCGCCAAGGCTCCGGCGGCCGCGAGGCCCAGGAGGTGGGTCAATCGTCGCGTGCAGATCATGCTGATGAGTAGCAGCGGCAACATGACCTGCGGGACGATCGCCGGGCCGCGGGTCAGCGCCGCGACCCCGAGCGCCGCGCCACACAACCCCCAGCCCAGCGCCTGCCGCAGGACCTTGGGCGTCGGCCGCAGCGGACGGATCGCCCAAAGCGCTGCGGCGAGGCTGAGCATGGCCCAGCCGGCGGCGGCAG
>CAYPCC010000223.1:0-4419 GCA_964409095.1 uncultured Phycisphaera sp.
CCTCACGTTCCTCAGCCTCATCGGCACCGTCGCGCTGTCGGGCATCGTGGTGAACGACTCGCTGATCCTCGTGGAGTTTTACAACCACGAACGCGAGCGTGGCGTCGGCGTGTTCGAGTCGCTGATCGCCGCGGGACGTGCTCGGCTGCGTCCGATCCTGCTCACCACCATCACCACCGTGCTGGGCCTCACCCCGCTGATCCTCGAACAATCCTTCCAAGCCAAATTCCTGATCCCTATGGGCATCAGCATCGCAGCGGGCCTGCTCTCGGCCACGGTGTTGATCCTGCTGGTTCTGCCCTGCTGGATTTTGATCTTCGACGATATTCGTCGCGGGGCGTATTACCTTTGGCATGGGCGGGCGAAAGAAAAAGCTTCGCCGAATTTATTCAGCGAAGCTTCGACTTAATTCAATTACAGAACGGCGAGGCCTACTCACCTTTGCGCATCGCCCAATGGATCGCGTGGCGCGTCAGTTCGCTGCCGTTTTTCAGACTCAGCTTCGCTTTGATTTTTTCGCGGTAGGTCTCGACGGTTTTAACCGAGAGGTGCAGGCGGGTGGCGATCTCGCGGGAGGAGAGGCCATCACCAAGCAGCTCAAAGACTTCGAGTTCGCGGTCGCTGAGGGTGGCGACGGGGGACTTGGCGGGGGCCTCGGCGGTGGCGACTTGATTCAAGACGCGGGCGGTGGCGCTGGGGCTGAGGTAGATTTTGTTGTCGAGGACCTGGCGGATCGCGGTGATGATGTTTTCGGTGGCTTGTTCTTTGCGGAGATAGCCCGAGGCGCCGGCCCGCAGGACGCGGTCGGCGTAGAGGGCTTCGTCCATCATCGACACGACCAGCATCTTGATGTCGAACTCGGCGGCGCGGACGGACTTGATGAGTTCCAGGCCGTGGCCGTCGCCGAGGGACAGGTCGATGAGCGCGAGGTCGGGGCGGGTTGCCTTGAGCACGTCCAGCGCGGTGGACACGTCGGGCGCTTCGCCGACGACGTCGAAGTCGGCGACGTCGTTGATCAGCTCGATCAACCCTCGGCGTACGATGGGGTGATCGTCGACCACGACGATCCGGGCGGTGGTTAGGGAGGCGGCGGGGTCAGACATCCTGTGAAACTCCGGGGGCTTCGTCGTGATACGGCGGGCTGAGCTGCGTCAGCGCGGGGGCGGGGGCGGGGGTGGGTAGCGAGCAACACACGATCGTGCCCGCAGGGGATCCGGAATCTAACGTCAGTGTAGCGCCGATCGCCTCGGCGCGGTAGCGCATGATGTTGAGACCCAGCCCCGATTCGGGGTCGACGACGTGTTGCTCGGCCGAGGGGAGGCCGACGCCGTCGTCCTGAACGGTTAAGGTCAAGGCGTCGTCGCGTTGGTCGAGTGTAATCTGGATGGCCGAGGCTTGGGCGTGTTTCGCGGCGTTGTGCGTGGCTTCCTGAGCGATGAACAAGAGGTGGTTGGCGGCCTCTTCGCTGAGTTCATCGGGCGTGCGGAGGCAATGGAAGGCGACCGGCAACTCATGGACCAGAGCCGAGCGTTCGGCGAGGCTTTCGAGGGCGGTCTCGATTTCGTGGGGTTCGATGCGCTGGGCGCTGAGGCCGCTGATCAATCGGCGGACCTCGGCGTTGGCCTCGCCGACCATGCCGCCCAGCTCGGCGACGCGCTCGGCCTCGGGGATGTCCTGCGTCGCGAGGCGGCGGCGGAGGCTTTCGGTAAGCATGTTGATGCCCGTGAGTTGCTGGGCGAGCGTGTCGTGCAGTTCGTGGCCGAGCATCAGCCGTTGGCGTTCGGCGTGGGTGACTTGGGCTTGGGCGAAGAGGCGTTGACGGTTGGCGCTGATGTCGGTCAGCGCGACGATCGCGCGGCGCAGGTCGAGTTGGCCGTCGACTTGGGGGATTTCGAGTCGGAACAGCACGTCGATTTTTCGGCCGTCGACGGTGTAGCAGTAGGTTTCCATCTCGGCCGAGCCTTGGCCGGCCCAGATGGTTTCGAGCTTGAGTCGCCAGGGCTCGGGCGGCGGGGCGTGATGAGGATCGCGCAACAACGCCTTGAGGCGGTCGAGGTTGTCGGCCCCGAATAATTCGTAGGTCGCTTGGTTGACGCCGCGGACCACAAGTCGCTTCTGGGCTTGTCGGATCGCCTCGGGGTGCTGGGCCAGGTAGGCCGAGAGGTCTTGGATGCCGTCGCGGCGCAACTCGTCGAGCCATTGACCGACCTCGGAGAGGTCTTGCTCCCAAACGGACACGGGCATGCGGTCAAACAAGCCGCGGAAGCGTTCTTCGCTCTCGCGCAGACGGTCGGCGGTCTGTTTGAGTTCGGTGACGTCCATGGCGATAGCGATCACGCCGACGGGTTGGCGGTCGTTGTCGTAGAGCGGCACCTTGTCGGTGCGCACCCAGCGGTCGCCGCCTTCGGATTGGCCGACGCGCTCGATGTAGCCGAGCTTGGGCTGGCCGGAGTTGATCACCGCCAGGTCGTCTTCATAAAACGCTTGGTAGTCCTCGGGGAACAACTCGGAGGAGTGGACACCTTCGATTTTTTCGGCGGGCAGGCCCAGGGCTTCGCACACCGCGCGGTTGACGCGGAGGATGCGGTTGTGGGCGTCTTTGTAGAACACCAAGCCAGGGATGGCGTCGAGGATGGTCTGGTTTTCTTCACGTTGGCGCACGATTTCTTGTTCGCTGCGTTTGCGGTCGGTGATGTCGCGGGCGCTGATGGCGATGCCGTCGCCGACGCGAACCACTTGCTGCTCCATCCAACGTGCGAGGATGCCCTCGTCCGCGGCGTCGATACGAAACTCACGGCTGAGCCCGTGGCCCGTCTCCACCACTTTTTCATACTCCCCCAAGAACATTTCGTCGCGGTTCACCGGGAGCAATTCGCAAAGCCGCTGGCCGATCACGTCTTCGCGCTGGCGCGAGACCAACTCGGCTCCCCGCCGGTTGAGATCGGTGAAGACAAAATCAACCAGCCGCCCCCGTTCGTCGCGCACCGCATCGAGTAGGAAGAACGCATCCAGCCCCGCCTCGGACGCGGCGCGGTAGCGTTCTTCGCTGCGTTGCACTTTCTGGTCGGCCAACTCACGCGGGGTCACGTCTTCGGCCAGGCCCACGACGCGCACCACCTGGCCGTGGTCGTCGCGCACGGGGTAGCCGCGGTCGTGGACCCAGCGTTCTTCGCCGTCGGGGCGGTGGAGCCGGTAGGTCAAGTCGAAGGGCTCGGAGTCCGCGCCGCGGAACACGTTTAAGACGTGGGCGCGGTCGTGGGGGTGGACCGCCTCGATCCAAGGGTCGGGGTCGTCCAGCACCGCTTGCGTCGGTCGGCCGAACAGGTCGGCAAACGCCGGGCTGACGTAGAGCATCTTGCGGTTCTGCCAATCGAAAACCCAGAACACACTATCGAGGTGCTCGGCCAGTTCGCTAAAGCGTGTATCGCTTTCGCTCAAGGCTTGCTGGGTGCGCTTGAGTTCGGTGATGTCGCGGCCGACGGATTGAAATTCGATCGGCCGGCCGTGGGCGTCGAAAAACGCGCGGTCTATCCACGATTGCCAGCCACCCGAGCCGTCGGGATACATCACGCGGTGTTCGTGGGTCGAGATATGGCAATCGGGGGTGAAGGTCGCCAGCTTGTCGAGGATCGTGGCATGCTCGATCTCGGGAACAAAATCCAGGAACCGCCGACCCAGTAATTGATCCGCGGTCTTGCCGAAGTGGTTGCAGTAGGACCGATTGACGAACGTCAGGGTCGTGTCGGGCAGGAACCGGCAGATGAGTTCGAGTTGGTCTTCGACCACGGCGTGGTAGCGCGACTCGCTTTCGAGCAACGCCTGATCCACCTGATACTCGGCCGTCACGTCCTTGCGCGTCAACAGCACCCGGCGCTGGCCTTGGTCGATATAGGCGGCGAGTTCGATGCGCATCCAGTGGAAGTCGTTGGCGTCGGCGTCGGCCGACGCGCAGGCAAACTGCAGGTAATACTGCTCACGCTGACCGGCCGCCACGGCTTCGAGCCCGGCGACCACCGCTTGGGCGGCGTCGCTGGAGGCTTCGGGGCTGTCGCGGATGGCTTGCGGTAAATCCATGCCCAGTTGGAGCGGCGTGGTCATGCCGACGCAGCCCGCGCTCGACTCGCTCCACCGGCGGTTCATCGCAAGCACGACGCCGGCGTCGCTCAACGTCAACGCCGCGGTGGGCAGCGCTTCGAGCAGGCCCGCTCCACGGTGTGCATTCGAGTTCGTCATGGCTAGGGTTCCGATAAAGTTGACTCACACCCCTCGGCTTAACCCGTCGGCGATACGTCCCGGACCAACGCGGAACGGTCGCCGCTCTCCATAGTCTAACTCGACCAAACGCCCGACCCGCGTGAAGCCGATCGACGAGAAAATCCCAAAACAAAAAGATTCAAGGGATCGCCCCACCCCACCCCA
>CAYPCC010000224.1:0-1342 GCA_964409095.1 uncultured Phycisphaera sp.
ACGACGGTCAAACACCGCCGGTCACGCGGTGGTTTAGCCTGCACGGGGTCGTCACAGCGATCCTGACCAAGTTCAACAACAACGCAAACTTCGGCGTCAAGCTCTACCCCAAGCGCACCGCCAAGTCGTTCCTCAATCAAGGTGCCTGCGATGTCGATCCCGGGGTCGAAGTCGAGATCGCCCCGAAGAACAAAGACAACGTGCTCATGGGGATCCCCGAGGCCAACGCGGCCGTGCTCGGCGGCACTCCGTTGATGACCGGCTTGCACGTGGCCTTCGAATACCTGCACGCCGTGGGCCCCGAGCACCAGCGCTTCGCCTTGCTGGTCGCCGACGGCGAGATCAGCGAAGCCTGTCCCGGCGAGCAGTATCTTCAGGCAGTGGCCACTGTCAAAGACGGCTACGACGCGGGGATCCCCACCTACGTCGTCGGCATCGACGTAAACCCAGAGACCACCTTCCAACTCTCAGGTTTGGCCGCTGCTGGCGGCACGGCTCCGTTCTACCAAACCAAGAACCAGATCGAACTCCAAGCGGCGATCCAAGGCATCATCGATGCCACGCTGAGCTGCGTCGTGGCGATCGACCCAGCCCCGAACGAGCCGGACTTGTTTCAGGTGTGGATCGGCAACAACAAGATCCCCCAGGTCGACGACTGCAGCCAAGACGGCTGGATGTGGACCGTCCCGCACACCGAGATCGAACTCTGCGGGAGTGCTTGCACCAACCTCAAGTCATCGGGCCAAGTCGAAGCCCGGTACTTCTGCACGGCCGGGTAACGCCTCGCAGCGAACCCGGCCAACCGCAGCCAAACCGTGGCCAACCGCGGCGCTCAGTGCAGCCACTCTTTGCGGCGAACGCGTTCTTCGAGGGCGTGGATCGTATCGTTGGTGTAGTCACCGATGATCTCTCGCACGACGGAACGCGACAGGCTGCGCGCCGACAACTCGCGGACCTTGCCGACGAAGTCAGCCGGGGCAGCGATGACCAAGCGCTCGAACTGACGTTGCTGTTGCGCCTGCGTCAGACGCTCGATCACCTGGCGGACAAACCGGCGGTCTTGTTCGTCTTGGGCGCCGCTGGCATCGGCCAAGAGGTCGCGCATGCCCGATTGGCTGCTGATCCCAGCCCGCCGCGCTTCGGCCCGCCGGGCCTCGGGGTGCTCCAGGGTTTCGACCTGCTTGAGTTTGGGCCTGAGTTTGGTTCCTTCAACTTCAAACACTTGTGCTTGACTGCGATCGGCAACGACAAACCACGTGGACTCCATGCACAACCTCCTCGATGGTGATTGAAGATGATGAGCCAGGCTCTCGGGCCTCACAACCCGTCTACGCCAGCCGAC
>CAYPCC010000224.1:1442-4392 GCA_964409095.1 uncultured Phycisphaera sp.
ATTGAAGATGATGAGCCAGGCTCTCGGGCCTCACAACCCGTCTACGCCAGCCGACGCAGCCACCCAGCCCCCAACAAAAACTGGGGGGCACGGCCAACGATTCCCAGGCACCACCCGCAGACCATTGTTCTGCGGCCACCACAACGGCTACACCTGCGGCGCATGCGACCCACGCCGGTGGACGTCGTGTGCTGGCCAACACGTGTCGCCACAGAACTCGCAGACGTGATGGCGATGGACAATTTCGCACCAAGCGCGGGCAGATCGCCGTTTTGTCCGGTAATTCAAGCAGGATGGCCGCCAAACTCGTAGCGACGACGGCCCGCGTTTGATATCTTCCGGGCCCCTACGATACCGACATGGCGGCAGGCGAACAAGACCCAGGACAAGGCGCTCCCTCTCCAACCCCCAGCGCTTCGGGGGCGAAGGCAGGGATCAACATCGAAGACGAGATGCGTGGGTCCTTTCTGGACTACGCCATGAGCGTCATCATCAGTCGGGCCCTCCCCGACGTCCGCGACGGCCTCAAGCCGGTCCACCGCCGCGTGCTCTACGCGATGGACCAACTCCGCAACACCCACGCGCAGCCCTACAAAAAGTCGGCGCGCGTGGTCGGCGATGTCATCGGCAAGTACCACCCCCACGGCGACCAATCGGTGTACGACGCCCTGGTTCGCTTGGCCCAAGACTTCGCGATGCGCTACCCGCTGATCGACGGCCAAGGCAACTTCGGCAGCGTCGACGGCGACCCAGCGGCGGCCATGCGCTACACCGAAGCCCGGATGAGCAAGCTGACGAGCGAGCTGCTCGCCGACTTGGACAAAGACACGGTCACCTGGGCCCCGAACTACGACGAAAAAGAACAAGAGCCGACCGTCCTGCCGACGCGGGTGCCGAACCTCTTGCTCAACGGCGCCGTCGGCATCGCCGTCGGCATGGCGACCAACATCCCGCCCCACAACCTGCGCGAGCTCATCAGCGCGTGCCTGGCGTTGATCGACAACCCCAAGCTCGAAGCCCGCGAACTGCTAAGCCACGTCCGCGGCCCCGACTTCCCCACCGGCGGCTTCATCATCGGCCAATCCGGCATCCGCCAAGCCTACGCGACCGGCCGCGGCAGCCTCACGCTGCGCGCCAAGTGTGAGATCGAAGAAGACGAAAAAGGCCGCGAGGCGATCATCGTCACCGAGATCCCCTACCAAGTGAACAAGGTCAAGCTGATCTCCCACATCGCCGACCTCGTCCGCGACAAAAAGATCGAAGGCATCAGCGACATCCAAGACTACAGCGACCGCACCGGCATGCGGATCTGGATTCAGGTCAAACGCGACGCCGCGGCCCAAGTCGTCCTCAACACGCTGTACAAACTCAGCGACCTGCAGACGACCTTCGGCGTCAACATGATCGCCATCGTCCACGGCCGCCCGCAAGTCCTGTCACTGCGCGACTGCCTCAGCCACTTCATCGACCACCGCCGTTCGGTCGTCACCCTCCGGTCCCGCTTTGAACTCCGCAAAGCGTTAGAGCGCCGCGAAGTCGTCGAAGGTCTCGGCGTGGCGATCGACGCCATCGACCGCATCATCGCCCTGATCCGGGCCTCGCGCGACCCCGACGCCGCCCGCACAGCCCTGTGCGCCGAGCCGTTGATGGGCTTCGCTGGGTTCCTCGAGCGTTGCGGTCGCCCTGCAGAAGAAGTCGAGGCCGCCCGCGGCAAGACCTACCACCTCAATCCCCGCCAAGCCAAAGCGATCCTCGACATGCGGCTGCAACGGCTGACCGGGCTCGAGCGCGACAAGATCGAAGCCGAGTTCCGCGAACTGTCGAGCACGATCTCCTACCTCGAGTCGATCCTCGCCGATGCCGACAAACTCATGGCTGTGATCCGCGACGAACTCGTGGCCGTCGGCTCCGAGTACGGCGACAACCGCCGCACCGAACTCCTCGAAGACGAAGCAGAGATCGAGCCGATCGACCTGGTCGCGGACGAACCGATGATCGTCATGCTGACCAAAAACGGCTACATCAAACGCCTGCCCAGCGGCGAGTACCGGGTCCAAGGCCGCGGCGGCGTCGGGGTCAAAGGCGGCGTCGGACGCGACACGACCGACTTCGTGACCGAGCTGTTCGAGGCCACCGCCCACGCCCACGTGCTGCTGTTCACCAACACCGGCCGGCTGTTCCGCAAACGCGTGTTTGAACTCCCGGTCGGACGCCGCGACGCCGCTGGCAAAGCCCTGGTCAACTTCCTCGACCTCCGCGACGGCGAACACGTCCTCGGCATGGTCCCCTACCACGACAACGACGTCGAGGACGGCGAACACTACATCGTCATGACCTCGCGCCAAGGCTACATCAAGCGGACCAAACTCGATGAGTTTGCAAAGATCCGCTCGACCGGCATCATCGCGGTCACGATCGAAGACGACGACCAACTCATCGATGCCCGCCTGACCAACGGCCAGCGCCACATCATGCTCAGCAGCGCCCAAGGCATGGCGATCCGCTTCTCCGAAGACGACGTGCGACCCATGGGCCGCGTCGCCCGGGGTGTCCGCGGCATGGACCTCCGCCGCGACGACCACGTCGTCGGCATGACGATCCTCGACACCGATACCGAGGCGGCGATCCTCACCATGTGCGCCTTCGGGTACGGCAAGCGCACCCCCGCCGAAGAATACAAAGTCCAACGCCGCGGCGGCCTCGGCATCAAGACCATCAAGGTCACCAAGCGCAATGGCCCGGTCGTCGGCTCGATCGCCGTGCAAACCGACGACCAGATCATGCTCGTCACCAGTCGCGGCAAGGTCATCCGGACCCGCGTCGCTGAGATCTCCGCAGTCGGCCGCAACACCCAAGGCGTCCGTGTGATCCGCACCGGCGAAGACGAACGCGTCGTGGCGATCGAACGCCTGGTCGACCAAGACGACCAAGACGACACCCAAGACCCAGC
>CAYPCC010000225.1:0-4386 GCA_964409095.1 uncultured Phycisphaera sp.
TTGTGCGCACGGAGCGTTCGTTGCCGCGGCAAAGCGAGTGATCGCAACGAGTTGGAATTTGCAAAAAAAGTTCAGGAATCGATCGTTTTTGTGCGCGCCACGGGTCCGTGAGCCGGGGCTCAATTTTGGGAAGGGGGCATGGCAAACAAAAACGCCCCCGGAATGATCCCGGGGGCGTGGTGGGTTTTAGAGTGCAATGCGTCGGTCGCATGGACGACTGCTTACGCTTTGCTGAGCGTCTTACCGACGGCGTGGAGGTCTTCGCAGGCTTCCTTGACGCGGTCGGCCATGGCTTCTTCAGCTTTCTTCAAGTAGGCCCGCGGGTCGTAGGATTTTTTCGCGCCGACTTCGCCGTCGACCTTGAGGACGCTGTCGTAGTTTTTCATCATGTGGTCGGCGATCGGGCGGGTGAAGGCGTACTGGCAGTCGGTGTCGACGTTCATCTTCACGACGCCGTAGCCCAGGGTTTCTTCGATCTCGTGTTTTTCCGAGCCGCTGCCGCCGTGGAACACCAGCCAGAAGTAGGCATCTTGGCCGAACTTGGCTTTGATGGCATCCTGGCCCTTCTTGAGGATGGTGGGGTCGAGTTTGACGGCACCGGGCTTGTACGCCCCGTGCACGTTGCCGAAGGTCGCGGCAAACATGTACCGTCCGCCTTCGACGGCCGAGAGACGCTCGTAAACATAAACCATGTCTTCGGGGGTGGTGTAGAGGTCGGCATGGGGCGTGTCTTCGCTGCCCGCGGCACCGTCTTCTTCGCCTCCGACGACGCCGGCTTCGACTTCGAGGATCTGGCCGATCTTGGTCATGCGCTCGAGCAGCGGCACAGCGAGGTCCATGTTTTCTTTGATGGGCAGGATCGAGGCGTCGAGCATGTGCGATTGGTAGAGCGGCAGCTTGCCCTCGGCGACGCGGCGCTCGGACTCTTCGATCAGGGGGATGAGGAAGTCATCGACGTTGCCGGGCTGGCAGTGGTCGGTGTGGATGGCGACGTTGATGGGGAGCTTGTCGGCGACGCGGTGGATGTGCTCGGCGATGGAGATCGCGCCCATGACCATGTCGCCGTTGGCGAGGCCCGAGGCGAACTTGCCGCCGCCGGTGGAGACCTGGATGATGCCGTCGGATTTGAGGTCGGCGAACGCCTTGAGGGCGGCGTTGGCGGTGACCATCGAGCTGACGTTGATGGCGGGGTAGGCGAACTGGTTCTGGTACGCGTTGTCAAGCATCTTGACGTAGGTGGCGTAGTCGGCGACGGGCATGGGGCGGCAACCTTCCTGAAGGGTGGGTGAGGGCGAAAATCGGCGGGGGCTTCACGAAAAACCCCGCCAACGGCAAGCGACTATAACCAGCCCGCGAAAAGCGTACAATCCGTACCAAATGAATCGAACATCCCCCACCAGTATCACCCAGCCCCAAGGCTTCCGCGCGGCGGGCGGCACCTGCGGCATCAAGCCCAGCGGCAAGCCGGACTTGACGCTGATCGTCTCCGACGTGCCGTGCGCGGCGGCCGCGGTGTTTACCACGAATAAGATCAAGGGCGCGCCGGTCCTGGTCTCGCAGAAACACGTCCGCAACGGCAAGGCCCGGGCGATCGTGTGCAACTCGGGGACATCCAACGTCGCCACGGGCGAGCAGGGCGTACGGGACGCCCAGGCGATGTGCGCCGCGACGGCCGAGGCGTTGGGATTGAAACATCCGGGGGCCGGGGAGGTGCTGGTGGCTTCGACCGGGGTGATCGGTCATCGGCTGCCGATGGGCAAGGTGTTGCCGGGCATCGCGGCGTTGGCGACGAAGTTGGCGTCGGGGAAGGCGGCCGACACCGCCGCCGCCGACGCGATCCTGACGACCGACCTGGTCCGCAAGACGGCGTTACGCAAGTTCAAGCTCGGCGGCAAGCCGGTGACGATCGGCGGCATCTGCAAGGGCAGCGGCATGATCGCGCCGAACATGGCGACGATGCTTGCATTTATCACGACCGACGCGGCGATCACCCCCGACATGCTCAAGACCGCTTTGCGGTACTCGGTGAGCCAGACGTTTAACCGGGTGTCGGTCGATTCGGACAAGAGCACCAGCGACAGTGTGATGGTCCTCGCCAACGGGTTGGCGGGGCATAGGCTGATCGACGCCCCGGGCAAGGCGTTCAACGCGTTCACCGAGGCGCTCTCGGATCTGTGCGCGGACCTGTGCGAGCAACTGATTTGGGACGGCGAAGGCGTGACTCGGATCATGCGGGTCGGCGTGACCGGCGCGGCGAGCGAGAAAGATGCCGACCGCGTCGGGCGGGCGGTGGTGGATAGCCCGCTGGTGAAGACCGCGCTGCATGGGGCCGACCCCAACTGGGGCCGGATCGCCATGGCCGCGGGCAAGAGCGGCGCGAAAGTGCGGCAGCCAACCCTGTCGATCCGCATCGCCGGGATGCCGATTTACACCAACGGCCAACCCACGAAGCTAGGCTTGGCCCCCACGGCTCAACTCGCCAAGGCGATGGCCGCGAAAGAAGTCCGCATCGAAGTCGATCTGGGCCTTGGCGACGCGTCGGCCGAGTGGTTGGGCTGCGACCTGTCGCGGGAGTACATCCGCATCAACGCGGACTACACGACCTGAGCACGGCCGAGCACGGCCAACCGAAACCCCGCGTTTTCCCATTTCGCTTGAGTGGGGAGTCATGGATTCGCCTCGCATTTAACTCTTGCCCACGGTGAGCGTTGGCGGTATGTTTAAAAGAACGGGTCGGCGGTTTCATTTCTTTTTTCTTGTTCACCACGCCGACTCGCATTCGCGCCTTTTGGGCGTAGGGGTGTGCCATGAGTCAGATGACGTTGGATTGTCCGAATTGCGGCCGGGGCTTGCTCGTACCCGAGGCGGCCGTGGGCCGCAAGGCGCGTTGTACCCAGTGCAACACCCGCTTCGTGATTCCTTCCCGCGAAGAGCTGCTCGAACAGACCATCACCCAGATGGCGCTCGAAGAACTCGACCACCGCTACCACGAAGACGACCCGCTGCTGGATGAAATCCAGTCCTCTTCGGGCCGAACCCCGCGGCCCGACTACCCCGTGTCCAGCACCGGCACCGTGCTGGGGATGCCCGCCATCGTGCACGAGCCTTCGCCCAACGACGCCTCGGGCGTGTTGAGTGTGGATGACCTGAGCCGCCCCGCTGATCCGGCCGCCCTATCCTCGGCCCCGTCGATCCCACCGGTAGTCACCAGCGCAAACCACGTCGCCACGCCTCCGCCCGCCACGGTGACGGCGGAGGCTCCCGCAACCTACCCGACCGACCTTCGGCCGGCCGCGCCCCGGCCGTACCTCGTGGTCAACGAAGTCTCGATGCGGGGCGTGTCGCTCAGCTTCGCCGCCGAGTGGCTGCGTCACGAAGTCTTCCGCACCTCTATGCCCATCCGCTGCGCCTTCACCGGCAAAGGGCCCGAGACCCGGCTGGTCAGCCGGCCGATGATCTTCACCAACCGCAGCGAAGAGCCCGTCGTTCAACCCCGCGCCTACGAGATGCGTTACGAACAAACCGTCGGAGCCAAGCACTCGCCACGCGAACATGTCCGCGTCATCGGCCGGATGGACGACTTCGCCGAGCCGTTCGATCGCCCCGTGCTCTACTACGCCTGCGACGGCCACGCGGGGGAATCCATCCACTGCCGCGCCCACACCGACGACTCGGGCCGCGAGCATTGCGAAATCCTCATCCCGTTTGGCGAGGTCGCCGTCGATTGGCTCAGCCGGGTCAACGGCCGGTGCGGCCGCGAATACGCCCTGCTCAAAACCGCCGTCGCCCACCTCAGCACCGACGGCTGGTCCACGCTGCCCGAAAAAACCCAGCGCCGCCTCGAATCTTGGTGCAAGTTCGAGCGGGGCGAACGGTTCAAGCTCTACCTCAACGACGCCGACCTCACCGTCTCGGACGCGGGTCTGGGCGGCGTGGTGGTCACCGACCGCCGCCTGCTCTACCACAAGTTCCGCCGCAGCCGCAGCCTTTCGCTCAACCAAGACGCCATCCTGCACCTGCGCACCGACGGCCTCTACGTCCGCATCACCCTCGAGTCCGGCGGCCGCCTCGCCCGCGCCGGCAAAATCCACCGCTCCGACATGGACCAACTCATCCAAGCCCTCGAACAAGCCCCACGGTTGAAAGTCGTGGTGGGGAAGGCAGAGAGTTAAGCGAATCGCTGAGAACCTGTTTGCAAACTGCCTCACCCCGGTTGTAGTCGATGAATCATCAGGTTGATCATGGTGATGTGGATCATCGCTTCGCTGCGGCATGGATTGGCCTGCACTGAAAAAACTTGATCCAGCCTGAATGAGAGTTTCTACTGGCCCGTTGGCCAAGGAGACTTTGATGTCAGGAAAGAATCGTAAGCGTCACAGCCCCAAG
>CAYPCC010000226.1:0-4372 GCA_964409095.1 uncultured Phycisphaera sp.
TAAATCTGATCGACTTCGAGGGTGATCGGATTGGTGACGTCGTGGCGGATGAACTCGAAGTTGCCCGCGCTCAGGAGGTGGGTGATGTTGTCTTTCTGGCTGGTGAAGAGGTTATCCAGACAGATGACATCGTGGCCGGCGGTGACCAGACGTTCGCAGATGTGGCTGCCGAGGAAGCCGGCGCCGCCGGTGACGAGGATGCGTTTAGTGCTCATAAGTTCAAAACCTGGGTCGTAAGGTCCGCAAGTCTAATCGGCCAGACCGCCGGGGCCAGTGAATGTGGGGTTAAAAGTTCAGCAACCTAGCCGATTTGCGGTTTGAACACCGCGCCGGCCTCGACATCGAAGCTGACCAGTTGGCCGATCGAGAACTGCTCGGGGCTTTGGCGCTCGTCGCTAAGCGTACAAATCAGCGTGGGGCCGGCTTTGACGTAGATCGTGCGGCTGGGGCCGTGGCCGCCGACGATCCGGCCCTGCACCCGCCGGGGCCGACCAAACACCGGCTCGACGTACCGGCCGCCCGCGGGGATCACGTCCACCCGCCGGGCCGTCGCGTGGATCGTCCCGGTGATCTTGTGCCCCACGCCCACCGGCAGAGCGATCTCCAGCACCAGCTTCATCCGATAATCCGTCTCGGGCAGGCCCAGCACGATCTGACCCTCGGTGTGTTCCAGCAGCTTGCCCGAGACGGTGGGCACCGCGTTGGCGGTCGAGGGGGAGTCGGTCATCGGGGCGGTCTCCGGTCGAGGGACAAACGGCGGGGCGGCATCAGCCAAAGGTTTCATCGACGCGTCGGGCGGGTTCGCTGCAGCGGGCCGAGACATCCGTAAGATAGTCGCCGTGGGCCGGCGAATCGAATCGCCGCGTTGTCCTCCCACCCGACTCACCGACGCCGCGCGGCGACAGAACCCCGGAATGCCAGGACCCCCGGCGCCCCCGGTCCACGGTTCCCCCCGCCCCCCCCGGTTCGTCACCCCCCGACGCGCGATCCCCAAGAAGTCTTGCCCGTGGCCGCCGACCGCTCCATCAACAAATCGTTTTGCACCAACGCCATCCGCGTGGACTACGCCCACGTCGGCCTCTACGACGTCGCCCAGCGCGAAACCTGGATCGCTAAGAAAAAATGGGGCGTCGTCCCCGTCCGCATCTCCCACGCCCGACTGCTCAAAGGCGGCACCAACGACACCTCCACCGCCGACAAAGACAAGTTCGTCTGCTACTGGTATCACACCCCCGGCACCGGCGAAGGCTACGTCCACGGCTACCCCATCGAGTGGGACGAAGCCCACCTGCTCATCCGCCTCGACCCCAACTGGTCCTACGCCACCAAAAAATTCATCCCCAACACCGACGCCCGCCGCGTCGAAAAAAACATCGAACAGCAATACGCCTGGGGCCAATCCATCTTCGATGCCTACGCCAACAAGAACCCCAAGTTCCCCCTCTCCTGGCACATGATCGGCCCCCGCGCCGCCGACTCGATGTTCTACATCCAACGGGTCGAGCCCAAGTAAAAACATTTTTGATTTTTGATTGAGGATTTTGGATTGATCTAAATCAGTGGATGCCGTTTGCGGCTTAGCATCAGGACGCTGAAGGTTTTGACTCATGCCATCAAAAATGCGCAACCCAAAATCAAAAATCGATCTTGTCTACCCGCTTCGCCACTTCCCCACCCGCGTCGAGCCGTTCCCCACAATCTATTACCTGACCGACTCCGCCTTGCTCCACGCCATGTCGGAGCTCGAACGGCAGAAGTGGGTGGGGAAACTTGAGCAGCGCCTCGCCGACGACCCCGCGCTCATGGCCGCGTACCACGCCGACCACGCCGAGTACCGCGACACCCGCTGGGCGATGCTCACCAACGCCGACCGCCTCCTCGTCGAGCAATCTCCTTCGCTCTCCCGCAGCTTCGGGGGGGGCATCGCGGGCATCGCCGATTTCGATCGTGTCAAATGCCTCCACGCCCACATGGCCCACCACCTCGCCCGACGCGACCAAGGCGGCACCACCCTCGGCCGACTCCTCGACGAACAACTCGCCACCTCTCCCAAACCTCTCCCCGTTTAGCGGGCGATCAAAGATCGCCATGTCCGCGCCTCAAACCTCACCCCGACCCCAACACCACCCCCATCGTCGGCAACTCCTTGTCCAAAATCGTCCGCACATACACGCACAACAACCGATTCGCCCGTTCCAACGTCGACGGGGCGATCTCTCCCCAATCCTCCCCGCTCGCCACCGCCCGCAGCGCCGCCACCGTCTCGCTGCGCACCCGCCAATCCCCCCCGGAAACGATCCCCATCTCACGGGTCAATCCCCCGGCCGTGGGGTCAAACGTGTACGTCTTCACCCGCTCAAGTTCCCCACCCCGCCGCACATCCTGCGCAAGCTCGGGCTTGTATCCCAAGTCCTCCAACAATCCCCACTGAAATCCCAGCAACGCGGCCTCGAACTTGGACATGGGGGCATCCACGTTTCCCGGAAGATCGCACAACGATTCGAGCAACCCCCGCAGCAACCCGAACACCACCGGGTGCGGGTCCTCATCCGCCAAGAGCGCGTTGCACAAGTCCGCCGCGTACATCCCCACCCGCTGCCCCCGGAAATTTCTCCGAAGTTGGAAAAAATTTTGCTGCAGGTCCCATTCCGTGATCGCCGCCAACTCGCTGCTCGGTCGCGTGGTCGCCACCACCTGACCGGCCGTCAACAAATCGATCCCCCCCGAAAACCGCGCGATCCCCGATGGCGACATCCGCCGACTTCCCTTGGCAATCCCCCGCACCTTCCCCCGCGTCTGGGTGAGCAGCACCACCACCTGACTCGTCTCCGACCAGTCCAGATCACGGATACAAATGGCTTGGTCTTTGAAACGGGGCATAGGTCAATCGTAGCGAGCTTGAGGGTCTACGGATCGCCTGCGCGGCGAGCGGCAAAGGCTTTGCCCCTGTACCCCAAAGACCATTTATTCTAAGGCGCTCAGCTGCTCCACCACCCGCTCAAGTTCTGCCACCGCGGCGGCGCGTTGGTCGCGGGTTTGTTGGACCAGGTGGGCCGGGGCTTTGCTCGTGTATTTCTCGTTACTCAGTCGGCCGTCGAGGGTCTTGATCGAATGCTCCAACTCGGCCTTGCGCTTGCCCAACCGATCGCCCTCGGCCTCGGTGTCCACCTCGACGTGCAGATACCCCTCGCCCAACGGGGCGGTGACCACGGCCGCGTGCTCGGGCTTGGTCGTGTCCGGGCCGATGGCGACCAGCGTCGTGTTGGTCATCGAACTAATCAAGGCCAACCCCTCGCGGATCGTCCCGGCCACGGCATCACTCACCTTCACCGAAAACGCCAGATTCTCCTTCGGCGAAACCTTCGCCCCGTTACGCACCTCCCGGATCATGTGCACCACGCCCTGCATCCGCTCAAAACGCTCCTCCGCATCGTGGTCGATCAACGCCCGGTCCGCGACCGGCCAGTCGGCCGTGACCAGCAACTCGTTTTCCTCGGGGTCCAATCCCTCCACGCCACGCTTCGGACACACGTCACTCAACGCCGCCCATAGCCGTTCGGTCACAAAAGGCATCACCGGATGCAGCACCCGCAGCGACACGTCCAACACCGTCGCCAACACCTGCCGCGACTTCGCCCCCTCCGGCGAACGGATCACCGGCTTGACCGCCTCGACGTACCAATCGCACACCTCGTTCCACACAAACTGGTACAGCCCGTTGGCGTAGTTGTGGAAGTCGTAGGCGGCCAAGTGTTTGTCTGCCGCCTCGATCGCCCGCACGGTGCGTGACAAGATCCAACGGTCGGCGACGCTGTAGCCTAAAGCCGGGGGAACCGGGGGATGGCCATCCCCCGGCTTTGCCGCGGACAAGTGACCCAATGCAAACCGTGTCGCGTTCCACAGCTTCGTGGCAAAGCGTTGGCCCACGTCGAATTTTTCGGAGGTGTTGCGGGCCAACGGCATCTCGTCGGTGGGTTCCGCGGTGCCGGACGCGACGCCATAAGACGACACCATCTTTTTACCGTTGTGCTCCTGCGTGGGTGCCGCGACTTTGTAGCCGCCGGGGCCGGTGATGAACTTCGGCGTGAACGTCTCGCCGGTATGGGGGTCGATGGTATCGACGGGCAGACGCACGTCTTGGGTTTGGGTGGTCATGGACGTGAGCGTATAGCGCATCGCGTCGCTGCCGTGGGACTGGATGATGTCCAGCGGGTCGACGCCGTTGCCCAGCGACTTGGACATCTTCTGGCCGTGGCCGTCTTGGATCATCGCGTGGATGAACACGTCTTTGAATGGCAGTTGGTCGAGAAAGTAGAGGTTGAACATCACCATCCGCGAGACCCAAAGCGTGATGATTTCCCGCGCGGTGCAG
>CAYPCC010000227.1:0-2636 GCA_964409095.1 uncultured Phycisphaera sp.
CGTCCCCGCCACCCTCCAAAAATACTAACTCCCCCCCCGAACCCCCCCCGGAATTTTATAACTCCGCGATCCGTGCTTTTATTTGCTGGCGACACGCCCCATGCTTTCTTACATCATCCGACGCCTGCTGCTCATGATCCCCACGCTCGTCGGCGTGACGGCGGTCGTGTTCTTTGTCATGGCGTTATCGCCCGGCGGCGTCGGGGGCACGCAGCTCAATGCCGAGGGCGAACTCGACGCCGAGGCCCGCGAGGCGATGCGGGATTACTACAACCAGCGTTACGGCCTGGACCAGCCGCTCATCGTGCAGTACGGCCGATGGCTGAATCGCGTCTCGCCGGTCGGCTTCGACAGCGGGGCGGCGGGCGAAATCGAGTGGTCCGATCCACGGCTGCTCAAGTGGCCGGACCTGGGCGAGAGCACGTCCAAGCGTCGGCCGGTGTTGGAGTTGTACAAAGAAGCGCTGCCGATCACGTTGCTCCTCAACGTGCTGGTGTCGCCGGTGACGTTTTTGCTGTCGATCTGGGCGGGGATCCACATGGCCAAACGCAAGGGCCGGGCGTTTGACCTCGCGGCGGGCTCGACGTTTCTGGGGCTGTGGTCGATGCCGCCGATCTGGATCGGCGTGCTGCTCTTGGGTTACTTGGCCAGCAGCCAGAACCTGCAATGGTTCCCCACCGGCGGGCTGAGCTCGACCCGGGCGGACGAGTGGGCGTTTTTACCTTCTTGGCAAGGCGGATTCGAACGCGGCTGGCTGCTGGACCGGGCGTGGCATTTGGTGTTGCCGGTGTTGTGCTTGGCGTACGCGGACTTTGCTTTTCTGAGCAAGCTCATGCGGTCCAGCGTCTTGGAAAACATCAGCGCCGACTTTGTGCGGACCGCGCGGGCCAAGGGGCTGAAGGAAAAAGTCGTGTTGTATCAGCACGTTTTTCGGAACAGCCTGTTACCGCTCATCACGGTGTCGGCCGGGGTGATCCCGGCCTTGATCGGCGGGGCCATCGTGGTCGAATCGATTTTCAGTATCCCGGGGATGGGCAAGCTGTCGGTGGATGCGGTGTTTGCCCGCGACCGCGAGCTGGTCTTGGCCGGGGCGTTGGTTAGCGGGGTGCTGGGGTTGTTCTTCATTTTGCTGGCGGACTTGGCGTACGCGATCGCCGACCCGAGGGTGAGCTATGACTAGCGCTGCGGTCGCCACGAGTCCCGAGTTGGTGGAGGCGACACAGCCCGCAAGGCAGCGCGGGGTTTTGCGCCGCGTGTTGGTTCGGCCCGGCGCGTGGGTCGGCTGCGTCTGGTTAGGCATCGTCGCGTTTGCAGGGGGGCTGGCCCCGTTTCTCGCCAACTCGCACCCGTGGAAACTCATTCTTGCCGACGGCACGACGCACTACCCCCTACTCGAATACCTCACCCCCGCGGACGCGGCGATTCCGATCGTCGCGTTGCTGTTCATCGCCGCGGCGATCGCCCGGCGGTGGGTTTCGTTTCGCTGGGCGTGGGGCGTCGCTTTAGGGTTGAGCCTGCTGTCCGCCGGGGCGGCGTGGTGGTTCGTGGACCCGCCCCAGATCACGATCTACGAAAAATACCGGGTGATGCTCGCCGAAGGCGAGGCGGTCTCGGCGACCTACACGCTGATCCCCTATTCGCCGTCGGACCGCTTCCGCGACCAGCCCGACCGGGCGCTCAGCCTGCCGATGCCGCCCAACGCGACGCACTTGATGGGCACGGACCGCGCGGGGGCGGACCTGCTGAGCCGGATGATCCACGCCAGCCGCGTCGCGCTGGCGGTCGGCTTCATCGCCACGGGGATCGCGCTGGTCATCGGCGTCGTCCTCGGCGGGTTGATGGGCTACTTCGTCGGCATCGTCGATCTCATCGGGATGCGGCTGGTCGAGGTGTTTTCCGCGATCCCGGTGTTCTTTTTGCTGCTGACGTTCGTGGCGTTTTTCCCGCGTAATCTCTACATCATGATGGTGATCATTGGGTGTACGGGTTGGGTGGGCTACGCCCGGTTTGTCCGGGCCGAGTTTTTTAAATTGCGGGCGATGGACTTTGTGCAGGCCGGCCGGGCGTGCGGGCTGCCGTTGTGGTCGATCCTCTTCCGCCACATGCTGCCCAACGCGGTCGCCCCGGTCCTCGTCGCGGCGAGCTTTGGCGTGCCCTCGGCGATCCTTTACGAAGCCACGCTCAGCTTCCTGGGCCTGGGCCTCGTGGACGAGCCCAGCTGGGGCCAAATGCTCAGCCAAGCCACCGGCGCGGGCGGCGGGTTCTACTGGTGGATCGCCGCGTTCCCCGGCCTCGCCATCTTCCTGACGGTCTTCGGCTTCAACCTCTTCGGCGAAGCCCTCCGCGACGTGGTCGATGTCAAGAGCTAGTTACGGCTTAGGATTGAACGCCAAGACGCCAAGACGCCAAGACGCCAAGACGCCAAGACGCCAAGAAAGCAAGTTGAGCAAATGGAACGAAAAAACGCCGTCGCCTTACCAAATAGAACGCGCCGGGCGATTGATCCGGATGTTCTACGCGTGGCCGCCGCTAGGCATTCTCACTGGTGCGGCCGAATGAATTCTTCTTGGCGTCTGGGCGTCTCGGCGTCATGGCGTACATCTTCCGAAGGAGGCTCGCCATGAGTTCCGACACGC
>CAYPCC010000227.1:2646-4365 GCA_964409095.1 uncultured Phycisphaera sp.
CTTCAGATCCAAGACCTGTCGGTCAGCTTCCCCGGCTCGGGGGGCAAAGGCGCACCCCGCACCCAGGCCGCCGACGGCGTCAATCTGTCGATCTACCCCCAGCAAACCTTGGCCGTGGTCGGCGAGTCGGGGTCGGGCAAATCCGTCTCGGCGATGTCGATCCTCCAACTCATTCCCACGCCCCCCGGCCAGTACGACCAAGGCAAAATCCTCTGGCGAGGCGGCGCCCCGGAAGGCGAAAACGCCAGCGAACGCGACCTACTCGCGTTCAACGACAAACAGATGCGACAGATCCGTGGCAACCAAATCGCCATGATTTTCCAAGAGCCGATGACCAGCCTCAACCCGGTCTACACCATCGGCCAGCAGATCATGGAGGCGGTGCTGCTGCACCAAAACGTCGGCCGGGCCGAGGCGTTGGCGATCGCCGAGGCGGCGCTACGCGACGTGGGCATCGGCGACCCGGCCTCCCGGCTCAAGGAATACCCCCACCAACTCTCCGGCGGGATGCGGCAGCGCGTCATGATCGCCATGGCGCTGGCGTGTCAACCCGCATTGCTGCTCGCCGACGAGCCGACCACGGCGCTGGACGTGACGATCCAAGCGCAGATCCTCGAGTTGCTCCGCAAGCTCCAACGCGAAAAAAACATGTCGATCCTGCTCATCACCCACGACCTGGGCGTGGTCGCGGAAAACGCGGATGTGGTTGCCGTGATGTTTGCCGGCCGCATCGTCGAATACGCCAGCGTGCAAGCTATTTTCAACTCACCCATGCACCCTTACACCCGCGGGCTGCTGCGCTCCATGCCCGTGCTGGGCCGCGTAGTCGAACGTCTCGACACCGTGATGGACGGCGCGACGATCCCCGACGACTTCCCCGAGATGTTCGACGTCCAGCCGCACGACCCGGCGTTCAAGCCCCAGTCGGGCCAAACCAAATACGGCGGCGAACACGCCAAACTCTACGAAGTCCGCCCCGAGCACTGGGTGTTGTGCTCCGCCAAAACGCCTGAAGCCCAAGCCCACGCGACTCGGCCGGAGTTGGCTTACCGCCGGGCGTCCGCGACCGCCGCCGCCACGAGTTGATCGACCGGCAAAGTCGCGTCGAGGATCAACGCTTCGCCGGGCGTGGGCGGTTCCAACGTATCAAACTGACTCTGCAAAAGGGCGGCGGGCATGAAATGCGCTCGGCTCTCCATACGCTGGCGGATCGTGTCGAAATCGGCGGCAAGATGCACAAAACGCAGCGCGGGTTGGTGCCGGCCGAGCCGATCACGGTACGACCGACGCAAGGCCGAGCACGCCAAAACGCAAGGCGATTCCTCCGCCAGCCAGTGGCTAAGCGTGTCTAGCCACGGCCAACGATCGTCGTCGGTGAGCGGCTCGCCCCGTCGCATCTTCTCGACGTTTTCCGAAGGATGAAAATCATCCGCATCCGCGAAGCGAATCCCTAGCGCCTCGGCCAACCCACGGGCCACCGTGGATTTTCCGCAGCCACTCACGCCCATAACGATCCAAGCGGAGCAGGGGCGAGCGGCGGGGGGGTGATCAGCCATGTGAAAAATTTCTTGGGCTTAGCACGCCCAAACGCTGCTGGAGCGGACACGAATAGAGCGAAAAACGCGGGAAAGCGGTGGGGGTGGGATTCGAACCCACGGTGACCCGGAGGCCACGCCGGTTTTCAAAACCGGTCCATTCGACCACTCTGGCACCCCACCG
>CAYPCC010000228.1:0-4319 GCA_964409095.1 uncultured Phycisphaera sp.
GGGGGGGGGGGGGGGGGGGGGGGGGGGGGGGGTCGGCGCGGGGGAGTCGGTGCCGGGCAGGACCATCTGGTTTTCTGCGGCTCGGGTGATGACCTGGTTTTGGGGGATCACCACGCCGCCGGACACGGCAAATTTCAGCGCCTCTTCCACGCTGATGGGCAGGTCGATCGTGTCGGCCTTGGGCACGGTGATCACGTAGCCGGTGAACGGCGTCGGGCTGCTGGGAACGAACACGGTGAGGCAGCGCTGCCCGGCAAACTCTTCGATGAGCTTCATCGTGTCGCCCGTCACGAGGCCGACCGACCACAAACCCTTACGCGGATACTGCACCGCGACGACGCGGTTGAAGTTGGCCTTTTCGTCGGCGTCACTCGAAAAGAAAAAGTCGGTGACTTGTTTCACCGCCGGGTACACGTTGCGGATCAGCGGCACGCGGGCGATGAAATTTTCGCCCATACGGTAAAAGCGTCGGCCGATGAAGCTGGTGACGATTACGCCGGCGATGTAGATCAGGATGATGGCGAGGAGGATGCCGATGAAATTCAGCACGCGGAACTGTCCGACGCGGATGCCGTCCCACTGGTTTTCAAACGCATGAAGCCGGGCGTCGAAGACGATGTCGTCCTGGGATTTTTGCCAATCGAGTCGAGCGGTGCGTTCGATGCTGGCCGAAAGGGTATCGAGGCCGAGTTCTTTCTTGATTGATTCGAGTTCGACTTGCCAGTCGATTTTGCGTGACTCGGACAGCTCCCCAAACGTCTCGACAAAGTCCTCGTCGGTGGGTTGGGGCCAACTCGAAAACTGGATCACCGCCGCACGCACCCCGGCATTGATCGGCCCGGCAATCTTCTGACTCACAAATTGATACGCAAACGCCAACACCCAAATCGTGAGCACGGTCGGCAACAGGATCGCCAAGCCGCGGAAGAAAAACGTCTTGAAGTCTTTGCCGAAGCTGCGTTCGGGGATGTGGGGTTGGTTGGAAGGCATAAGGCAGCGCGAGCTCTATCGGAGGTCAAAACGGAACAGGCGTTTTTTGCCGGCCCGCAGCAGCAGGTAGCCGTCGGGCGCGTCGGCGGTAGTGACAGTATGGCCGATGTCGGCGACCTTCGTGTCGTGCAGCTTCACGCCGCCGCCCTGGATCAGCCGACGGGCGTCGCCTTTGGACTTCGCCAGCCCCGCGCTGACGAGCAAATCGAGTACGCTCGGCCCGGCCGCGAGGTCGTCGGCAGTGATCGTCGCGCTGGGGATCGACTCGCCGGTGACATCGATCCCCCCGGAAGTTCCTGCGGAAGCGCCGCCGGCAAACGCGCCGCTCGCCGCGTCGCGGGCTTTGGCCGCTTCGTCTTCGCCGTGGATCAGCTTCGTGACTTCGTAGGCCAAGCGGACCTTCGACTCGTTGATCGCCTTGCCCCGGGCCGCGGCGAGCTGGTTCACCTCGTCCATCGGCAGGAACGTGAAGTAGCCCAGGTATCGGCCGACGTCCGAATCGTTGACGTTCCGCCAGAACTGATAAAACTCAAATGGGCTGGTGCGTTTCGCGTCCAGCCAAATATTGCCAGATTCGCTTTTGCCAAACTTCCCGCCGTCGGACTTGGTGACGAGCGGGAACGTCAGGCCGGCGAGCTCGGCATCGTGCAGCTTGCGCCCGAGTTCGATCCCCATGACGATGTTGCCCCACTGGTCTTGGCCACCGATCTGGAGCGTGCAGTGTTGCGCCTTGAACAAGTGGGCAAAGTCGTAGGCTTGCAGCAGCATGTAGCTGAATTCGAGGTAAGAAATCCCATCCCCCTCGCCGGACATACGCTGCTTCACGGATTCCATCGACATCATCCGGTTGACGCTCATCTTGCTGCCGACATCGCGGAGGACTTCGAGCCAGCTGAGCGGGCCGATCCAGTCGATGTTGTTGACGAGCACGGCATCGGTGTCGCCGTTGCCGAATTGCACGAACCGGCCGATCTGCTTGGCGATCGCATCGGCGTTGTCGCGGATGGTTTGCTCGTTGAGCATTTGGCGGGCTTCGGTCTTGCCCGATGGGTCGCCGACGAGGCCGGTCGCGCCGCCGACGAGCACCACCGGCCGGTGGCCGCAGCGTTGGAGGTGGGCCAGGCCCATGATGGGCACGAGGCTGCCGACGTGCAGCGAGTCGGCGGTGGGGTCGAAGCCGCAGTAGGCGGTGATCGGTTGGCTCAGCCGTTTGCGGATGCCGTTGTCGGTGTCGGTGCACTGGGCGACGAGGCCGCGCTCGTGCAGGCGATCGAAAAAATTCGGGGTGGTGGCGGTCGCGGTCATCAGACTGATGATTCTACCGGGTGGCGTGAGCGATGTTGAATCAAGGTGCCGGCCGCGGCGGCCCCGGGTCAGTGATCGGGGGCTACATTTTGCGGAATCACATCTTGAATCGGCCACGCAGCTCCGGCGGCATCAGGGGGCAGGCGTCATGGGGCTTCTTGAAAAACTTGTGACGCACCGCCGCGACCCGGTCGTAAAATAAATCGCGGATGCCACGCGGCACGAACCGGGCGATCGCCGCGAGGAATCCCCAGACCCCGCCCAGCCGCCGCAGGATGTGCAGCACCGCGTTGGACTTCATCATCAACAGCGTGCCGTCGGCGGTCTGGACGATGATCGAATCCGGCAGCTCGGCTCGTTGCGGTTCGGGCACGGCGTTCGCAAACGTGTCGCCTTGCAGCGGCGCAAACACAAACTTCGACCCATCGCGGTCGCGGGGCATCACGAACTTGACCCACCGGTGGCAGAGTCCGCAGGTGCCGTCGTAAAAAATCGTGTCGCGGTTAGGCATCACTATCATCGTAGCCGCGAAAGTTTGACCCGTACCCATTCAGCCCCGGGCCACTGACCCGGGGTGCCCCGGCTTGGCCGATTTGTTTTTACGCGGTCGTGATCAACGCCCCCGCAGGTCCATCCCGAAATAACCCACTGCGTTGTGGAAGCAGATGTCCTGCACGACCTTGCCGAGCATGGCCATGTCGTCGGGCAATTCGCCATTCACGACGTCTTGCCCCAACAGGTTGCACAGCAGTCGGCGGAAATATTCGTGGCGGGGGTAGCTCAGGAAGCTGCGTGAATCGGTGAGCATCCCGACAAAGCGGGTCAGCAGGCCGAGGTTCGACAGCGCGTTGAGCTGGTTGGTCATGCCGTCTTTCTGGTCGAGGAACCACCAGCCGCTGCCGTATTGGATTTTGCCGGGCGGGCTTCCGGGGGTGCCGGGGCTTCCGGGGGTACGGTCCTGAAAGTTGCCAGCCATGGTGGCAAAGAGGTAGTTGTCCGCGGGGTTGAGGTTGTAGAGGATCGTTTTGGGTAATTGCTCGTCGCTGGCGAGGCTGCCTAGGTGTCGGCGGAGGCCGGGGCCTTGGCGGAAGTCGCCGATCGAGTCGTAGCCGGTGTCGGGGCCCAGGTTTTTCAGCGCCCAGCCGTTGTTGTTACGCATCGCGCCCAGGTGCAGTTGATGCGTCCAGCCCGCGGCGTGGTCGAGGTGGGCGAAGAACCGCATCATGAAAGTGGTGAAGCGTTCTTGGTCGCCCGCTTTGGGGGCGTCGTGATAGTGCAGGTCTTCGCCGTCGAAGTCGGGGTCTTCGCCGCGGGCGCGGAGGAAGATGTCTTGGGCTTGGTGTTTGGTGCATTCGTGGGCGGGCAGGTGGGTGAGGCCGTGGTCCGACAGGCGGCAGCCCCGGGCGTGAAAAAACTGGTGCCGCTGGGCCAGGGCGTCGAGCAGGTCGTCGAGCTTGCGGAGTTTCTTGATGCCCGCTGCCTCAGCGATGGCTTCGACGGTTTTGTTCCAGGCTTTTTGGTCCGACAGGTCGTGGGCCTTGTCCGGCCGAAACGCGGGGTAGACCGCGGTTTTGTGGAAAAGGTTGTTCTTGGCGATTTGCTGGTGATGGGCCAAGACGTCGGCCGGCGCGTCGGTGGTGCCGATGACCGCGACGTTGAATTGGTCGAGGATCATCGACACCGGCATCGCGGCGAGTTGGCGGTTCGCTTCGTCCCACACCTCTTTCGCCGTGGCTTCATCAAGCAATGTGTCGATGTCGAAGTAGCGTTTGAGTTCGAGGTGGGTCCAGTGGTACAGCGGGTTGCGGATCGTGTGCGGCACGGTGCGAGCGAACGCGAGGAATTTTTCGTAAGGCTCGGCATCCCCCGTGCAATATTTTTCTTCCACGCCGTTGGCCCGCATCGCCCGCCACTTGTAGTGGTCGCCTTCGAGCCAGGCCTCGTAGAGGTTGTCGAATCGGCGGTTCGCCGCGAGGTCGGCCGGGGGCAGGTGGCAGTGGTAGTCGTAGATCGGCATCGCCGCG
>CAYPCC010000229.1:0-4306 GCA_964409095.1 uncultured Phycisphaera sp.
CTCGAAGATGATGTCGTCCATCTTCGAGCCGGTGTCGGTGAGGGCGGTGGCGAGGATGGTGAGAGACCCGCCGTGCTCGATGGCTCGTGCGGAGCCGAAGAACTTCTTGGGGCGTTGGAGCGCGTTGGAGTCGAGGCCGCCGGTGAGGATACGGCCGGAGGACGGCTGCTCGGCGTTGTAGGCGCGGGCCATGCGGGTGATGGAGTCCATGAGGATGACGACGTCGTGGCCGTATTCGACCATGCGTCGTGACTTCTCGATGACCATCTCGCAGACCTGAACGTGGCGCGAGGAGTTTTCGTCGAACGTCGAGGCCACCACTTCGACTTCCGGGGGCGTGTTGTTCTTGAAGTCTGTCACTTCTTCGGGTCGTTCGTCGATGAGCAGGACGAAGACTTTGGCCAAGGGGTAGTTGGTGATGATGGAGGCGGCGGTTTTCTGGAGCAGGACCGTCTTGCCGGTGCGGGGCGGGGCGACGATGAGTCCGCGCTGTCCCTTGCCCACGGGCGTGACGAGGTCGACGATGCGCATTTCGATGTTGTCGTCCTTGCCGGGCGTTTCGAGGACGAAGCGTTCGTGGGGATGCAGGGGCGTGAGTTCGTCGAAGTTTTTCTTTTCGTTGAGCGCGTAGGGCGGCTCGTGATTGATGGCGTCGACGCGGAGGAGCGCGAAGTAGCGTTCGGATTCTTTGGGGGGCCGGATGGTGCCGTGAACGACGTGGCCGGGCTTGAGGCCGAAGCGTCGGATCTGGGAGGGCGAGACGTAGATGTCGTCGGCGTTGGCGTAGTAGGAGTTGTCGGGGGAGCGGAGGAAGCCGAAGCCGTCGGGCAGGACTTCGAGGACACCTTCGCCGTACATCAGGCCGCGCTGGGAGGCGTGGCGGTTGAGGATGGCGGAGATGAGTTTGCGTCGGGGGAGTTTTTCCCAGTCCTTGACGCCGTCCTTCTCGGCCCGCTCGCGGAGCTTGCCGTCGGGTAGGTCTTGGAGGTCGCGGACGGTGAGAGCATCTTCGGGGTCGCCGCCCATGCCGCCTTTGGCGGAGTCGTACTTGGCCTGGACTTCGTCGTCGAGGGCCTGGTCGGAGTTGTGCTCGGGCTTGCGGGGCTTGAGAGGGTTGGCGGGATTGCCGGAATGGGGGGCGGGCTCGTTTGCTTTGCCGGCCTGGGGCGTTTCGGCGGGTTGGTCGGCGTAGTCGAGCTTGGCCTGGGCGCGTTCGTGCTCTGCGATGGCTTGTTCGGCGGCGAGGATGCCGGGGTCGGCCTTGGCGGGCGATCGGCCGGCGGACGGGCCGGACTTCTTGCGCGGGCTGGGTTTCTTGCTGGAGCGCTTCTTGCGGGGGGTTGATTCGGAAGAAGCGTTGTCGGATGCGGCCATGCGGGGGAACTCCGGGGAACGCAAGCGACGGGGCTTGCGGGGAAAGGTGGGTCGTGGGATGGGGTTGGGGAAGGGTGAACAGGCGTTGGGCCGGCGGGGAACCGGCGGGCGCGACGGGAAGTCGCGGGGCGTCGCGAAGGTTCGCGGCGCGAGAACACGGAGGCGTGGGTTGGACTCGGGGTTCGGGGCAGAACGACGGACGGCTTTACGGTTCTAGCCAGCCCCACCGTTGCAGGAGGGCATCGAGTTTACCGGCCAGGATGTCGCGTGACCCCTGATTACTGATCACATCATGAGCGTGGGCCCGGCGGGTGTCAAGCGGGAGTTGATGGGCCTCGCGGGCGGCGAGGTCGGCGTCGGCCCAACCGCGTGTGGTGTCCAGCCGGGCCAGTCGGACCTCCCGGGGCGTGTCGATCAGCAGGACGCGGTCGCAGGCGTGGTGCAGGCCGGTCTCGATCAGCAGCGGGCAGTCTTCGACGATGAACCGCACGGCTGGATCGTCGGCGAAACGCTGATGCAACTCGGTTCGGCCGGCATCGACGCGCGGGTGGACGATGGCTTCGAGTTGCTGCTTGAGCCGGGCGTCGGCGAAGACGCGGGCGGCGATAGCGTGGCGGTGGGGTCGGCCGTCGGGGTGGAATGCGGCCTCGCCGAAAAGCGCGCGGATTTGGGCACGGACGCCGGGCTCGTCGAAGCACGCGCGGGCTAGGGCGTCGGCGTCGACCACGCCGCCGCCACGCTGAGCGAGCAGGCCGGCGACGGTGGACTTGCCGCTACCGGGGCTGCCGGTGAGGCCGAGCACGGATTTGTGAGGAGATTGAGTCAAGCGAAGAGTTTAGAGCAAGAGAAAGGCCCGGAGCACAGAGCTCCGGGCCTTGGATTCTCGTGGGCCGATGCGGTCGCGACGACCGACGCGAACTTAGCGGTAGAACTCGATGATGAGGTTCATGTTGACGTCGAAGGGCACTTCGTCGCGGGCGGGGACGGCGGCGATCTTCGCGGTGAGCGTCGAGGGGTCGAAGGTCAGCCACTGCGGGACGTCGAGGCCGGGCAGCGACTCCATGTTCTCACGGACGAGCTTCTTGGCGTTTTCCTTCTTGATGGCGATCTCGTCGCCGACGCTGACGCGGTAGCTGGAGATGTCGACCTTCTTGCCGTTGACCAGGATGTGTCCGTGGCCGACGATCTGCCGTGCCGCCCAGATTGAGCGGGCCCAGCCGAGGCGACGCACGACGTTGTCGAGGCGCATCTCCAAAAGTTGCAGCAGGACGACGCCGGTGTTGCCCTTGGTGTGGCCGGCCTCGTCGAGAAGCAGGCGGAACTGCTTCTCGAGGATGTTGTAGTGGTAGCGGAGCTTCTGCTTCTCGTTGAGGCGGACGCCGTAGTCGCGCAGCCGGCGACCGCGGAAGCCGTGCATGCCCGGGGGGTTGAGCTGCCGCTTGGTGGTGTGCTTGGGCAGGTCGGCGATGGGTACGCCGACACGACGGGAGAGCTTGACTTTCGGGCCGGTGTAGTTGGCCATGGTGCGTTTACCGCCGGGTTGGGGCGGCCCTTGTTGGTGCTCGGCCGTGGCTACGGCGTCGCGGGGCAAAAAAGTTCAGGACCGCGATGGACCTGCGTCGAGTAAAGCATTATTGCAGATGTGCCGGCGGGGTTCAAGTCGCGTGAACCCACGTTGGTACAACGTGGGCTTGGTTGATTTACTTGCGGGGGACATCGAAACGATCGAGCATCATCACCTTGTCCCACGCCTTGATGAAATCGCGGACAAACTTGGCCTCGGCGTCGTCGCAGGCGTAGACCTCGGCGATAGCGCGGAGTTGTGAGTTGCTGCCGAACACCAGATCGCAGCGGGTGGCGGTCCATTTGATCTGGCCGGTGGCGTGGTCCTTGCCGGCGAAGGTTTGGCCGTGGTCAGTGGCGGACCATTCGGTGCCGAGCCCAACGAGGTTCTTGAAGAAGTCGTTGGTGAGGTTTTCGGGCCGATCGGTGAAGACGCCGTGTTGGCTGCTTTCGGCGTTTGCACCGAGCACGCGCAGGCCGCCGACCAGCGTGGTCATCTGCGGCGGGGTGAGCGTGAGGAGACAGGCCTTGTCCACGAGCATTTCCTCGGGGCTGCGCCGGTGTGTGCCGGTGGCGAGGTAGTTGCGGAAGCCGTCGGCCTTGGGTTCGAGCACGGCGAAGGACTCGACGTCGGTCTGTTCCTGCGTCGCGTCGGTTCGGCCGGGGGTGAACGGAACCGAGACGTTGTGGCCGGCTTTCTTCGCAGCGGCTTCGATCGCGGCGCATCCGCCGAGCACGATCAGGTCCGCCAGCGAAACGTGTCGCGGGCTGGCTGCGTTGAATTCGCGCTGGATGGCTTCGAGGGTGTCGAGTGTCTTGCCGAGTTGGGCGGGGTCGTTGGCGGCCCAGTAGCGTTGTGGGCTGAGTCGGAGTCGCGCCCCGTTGGCGCCGCCGCGCTTGTCGGAGTCGCGGTAGGTCGAGGCCGACGCCCACGCGGTGCTCACGAGCGTGCCGATGGACAGGCCGGACTGGAGCAATTTTGATTTCAGCGCCGCGATGTCCGCGTCGTTGATCGGATCACTTCCGGGGGCGGGCACAGGGTCCTGCCAAAGCTGCGGCTCGGCGGGGACGAGTTTGCCCACGCCGCGGACGTATGGCCCCATGTCGCGGTGCGTCAGCTTGAACCACGCCTTGGCGAACGCCTCGGCGAACTCCTGCGGCTTTGCGTGGTACCGCCGGGAGATCTTTTCGTAGGTCGGGTCAACGCGCAGGGCCATGTCGGCCGTGGTCATCATCGGGCGGTGCTTGACCCCCGGAAGGTGGGCGTCGGGGACGGTGCGCGACGCATCGTCCTTGGGCTGCCACTGGTGTGCCCCGGCGGGGCTTTTGGTGAGTTCCCATTCCCAGCCGAAGAGCGTGTCGAAGTAGC
>CAYPCC010000230.1:0-4288 GCA_964409095.1 uncultured Phycisphaera sp.
AGCAAAAAAATCAGCAGCGCCAACGCCAAGCCAAACATCGGATACGCCAACCAACCGATCAGCCGCGGGTGCGGCAAGAGCATCACCGTCATGGCGAACAGCGCGACCACGAGGTTGCGCTGCTGCGACGCGGCGATGCCCGGCTCGAGTCCTTCAACCGTATGCTGCGCCGCGATGCCCATGGCCGCCAACCCCAGCGCCGCGAGCAGCGTCAGCCAGCCGAAGTTCGGACGCACGAGGTCCCGCAGTCGTTCCGCAGCGGCCTCGATCATCCGCCGTCTCCCGACGCCGCGCCGCTGGACGCCGTCGCCGGTTCGCCGAGCACGCCAAGGTGCGCCGCGGGGCCGAGGTAGTTTTCCATCGCCAACGCCCGGATGATCTGGTTGACGATCGGCCCGGCGACGCGGCCGCCCGACCCGCCGTATTCGACGACCACCGCGATGGCGTGCGTCGGCCGCGGCTCGCCCTCGGGCTGGACCAGCGCGACGACCCAGCCGTGGTAGCCCTCGCGGAGGATCGCGCCGTTGCGGTCGTATTCCCCGGCCTGGGCGGTCGTGCCGTCGGGCTTGGTTTCGCCGCCGTCGAACACCCGGCGGAACGGCGGGGCGTCGGCGGTGCCGGACTTGGCCATGACGGTGACGCCGGGGATATCGAAGACGCGTTCGTGGCTGCCGTCGGCGAAGCCGATCCAGTAGGTTGTGCCGCGGTCGATGCCGCTGGTGCCGCGGAAGTTGGCCGAGGCCTCCATGCCGCGTAGGGCGCGGTTGCGGGCGGCGGGCGAGAGGTGGAGCTGCGAAGGCTTTCGGGGTACGCCGATTCGGCTGCGGTCTTGGATGAAGGTGGGCGGGATGAACAGGCCGCCGCGGGCGAGGGTGGCGTGGGCGTTGGCGACCTGCATGGGGGTGGCGGACATCGCGCCTTCGCCGATGGCCATGTACGCGGCCTGCCGCTCGGTCACTTGGCTGTCGGTCGACGGCAACGCGCCGCGGACCTCTTCGTTGAGCCCGCAGCCCGCCAGCCGGCCGAAGCCGAAGCCGCTGAACCACTCGGCCAATCGGCTGTAGCTTTGTTGCCGGCCAAACTTCTGCGCCAGTCGGCCGAAAAACACGTTGGAGCTGACGGTGATCGCTTCGACGCCGGTGAGTTCGCCGAAGTGCGTGAAGTGTGGCGGGCGATAGATCCAGTCGCGGAAGGTGTTGGGGTTGTTGTCCCACAAATACCCCTGCGTGCAGTCGATGGTTTCGTCGGGGCCGATCAGCCCGTCGGTGATCGCCGCGGCCAAGACCAACGGCTTGTTGGTCGAGCCCGGCTCGTACCGATACGCCACCGGGCGAAACATGGTCGGCAGATTCTCAAAATCGCTAAACACCTCGACGCTGCGGTTCACCAGGTCGTCGATGGAAATCCCCGGCACGCTGACCGCGCCGATGACTTCTGCGTTGTCGATGTCCAACACGACCGCCGCGCCGTTGAGCGCCTCGCCGGGGGCGGGGGTCTTGGGCTTGGTTTCCGAGGGGTAGCCGGAGTTGTGCCACGGCTGGGACCGCATCAGCCCGACCGCGGGGTCCTGCGACATGATCGCCTGCATCCGCATCTGGAGTTGGATGTCGATGGTGAGGTGGAGGTCGCCGCCCGCGACGGGGCGTTGGATGGTTTCTTCGCCGGTGTCGAGGTGGAGCACGCGTTGACCCCGGCTTCCGCGGAGGACGGACTCCATCGAGCGTTCGATGCCGAACCGGCCGATCGGGTCGTTGGGCCGATAGCCCGCCAAGTCCACGATCGGCGGCGCATCCTCGTCCGGACGGTCGCGGGTAAACGGGTAGCGTTCCCAGTGCGGGTCGCCTTTGTGGATCGGCCGAAGCGTGCCGATGATGTGCCGGCCGATGCCGTCCACGGTGACAAGCAACGGCTCGGCGTTCGCCAGCGAGCCGGGCAACGTCGAGCGGTCAAGCTCGAACGTGCGGGTCTCCCAGTGGTAGACACGTTGGCGGACGCGGAGCGGCGCGACTTCGAGCCAGGCTTCGTATTCGCGCGAGTCCGGCGGCGCGGGCTGCCCCTCGTTTTTGGCTTGCTCAACCGCGGCGAGATACGCCTGGTCTTCCTGCCGGGCCTTGGCGATGAACTGATCGATCCACGTCACCGTTTCGGGGGTCACGTCGTACAGCACCGAGTGTGGCTGATGCTCCTCGCGCACCGGTACGTCGACCTCGGCCCAGCTGAGGTTCTTCGCTTGGTCCTCGGTGAGAATTTTGTATTTGCGGCGGCGGTTCGCGGCGGTGGCGTTGGCGCCCATCGTCTGGACCCAGCGGACGACTTCCTGCTGGCGGTCTTCGATCGCTTCGGGGCCGACGCCGCCGAGCTCGGCGAGCGTGACCTTGAGCGTTTCGATCTTGACCAGGTAAGGCTCGATGAACGGCCGGGTCATCTCGGCTTGCTGGTCCAGCGTCAGATTCCGCCATTCCTGCCGGGACATCGTCCGTCGCGCCGCGGCCTCGGCCTGATCGTACGCCCAGTTGCCGCTGAGTAGCGCAAAGCTCACCTGCACGTCCCAACCCGGCCGATCCTCGGCAAGCAGGCGACCCATGCGATCGAAAATCTTCCCGCGCGACGTGGGGGTGTAGGTCGCGTTTTCGAGGTGTTGTTTGAGCGACGCTTGACGCTTGGCGTGTTCCTCGCCAGTGGTCAGCTTGGCGGTCTGTGCCGCCAGTAACGCCATCAACGCCAACGACACCACGCCCAGCAACAGCAGGCGGCGGTGGAACATGCTCGGGATGATCTGGCGCAGGGCGTTTCGCATGGCTCGACCCAGACGCGACGGCGCACACGCGACCTCCGTGTCTCGAACACGCATTCTATCCGAGTCACACGAAGTAGGTCAGGGATGGTTGCCCGACGCGGTTGTCGTTAAGGATGTCTTTGAAAAAATCGTAACAGGCAAGCATGCCCGACCATCGGCCTGATTTACGCCGCGTCGGTCTCGGCCTTGTCGGTGAGCACGGTCAGCTTATTGCCCTTCATCTGGGCGAAGCCGCCGGAGATCTTCATCGTGGTCTTGCTGCCCGACTCGGAGGTGACGCGGAGCCGACCTTCGCCGATTTGCACAAGGATGGGCGCCCGGTTGATCGCAAAGCCCATTTCGCCGTCCCACGCCGGGAGGACGATGTACGAGACGTCGCCCTCGAAGACTTGTTGTTCGGGGGTGACGACGCTGCAGGAAAAGGTGCCGGGCATGGGAAGGTTCCTTGGAGAGGGGCGGTTATCCTAAACCCGTCAGGTCGTGTGTCAACCGGGCGAAACCGGTCAGGCCGTTATCGGCTCGGGCAGGTGGGTCTTGAGGAAATGCCCGGTGTAGGACGTGGCGTGGTCAGCGACGTCTTCCGGGGTGCCGGTGGCCACGATCGTGCCGCCGCGGTCCCCGCCCTCGGGGCCTAGGTCGATCAGCCAGTCGCTGCATTTGATCACGTCGAGGTTGTGTTCGATGAGCACGATCGAGTTGCCGCCGCGGGCGCCGGTGGATTCGTTGCCGTCGACGAGGCGATCCAGGACGCTGATGAGTTTCTTGACATCCGCAAAGTGCAGCCCGGTCGTCGGCTCATCCAAGACGTAAAGCGTGTGCCCCGTCGAGCGCTTGCCCAGTTCGGCGGCGAGCTTGACCCGCTGGGCCTCGCCGCCGGAAAGGGTCGTCGAGGCTTGGCCGAGTTGGACGTAGGTCAGGCCAACGTCGTTCAGGGCCGTGAGCAAGCGCTTGACATCCGAGAAGCTGTCGAAAAACTCGAGCGATTCCTCGACGGTCATCTGCAACACATCGCTGATGTTCTTGCCGCGGTAGGTGATCTCCAGCGTCTCGCGGTTGTACCGCTTGCCTTTGCACACATCGCACTGCACAAACACGTCCGGCAGAAAGTGCATCTCGATTTTTTTCGTGCCTTGGCCCTGACACGCTTCGCAGCGGCCGCCCTTGACGTTGAAGCTGAATCGGCCGGGCTTGTAGCCGCGGATTTTCGCTTCCTTGGTTTTCGTGAACAGGTCGCGGATGAGGTCGAACACGCCGGTGTACGTCGCGGGGTTGGAGCGCGGGGTTCGGCCGATGGGGGATTGATCGACCTGGATGATGCGGTCGATGTTCGTCCAGCCGGTGAGCTTGTCGTGCAGGCCCGGCTTGACCTTGCTGCCCAGCAGGTGTCGCTTGGTGGCCTTGAGCAGGATCTGGTTGACCAAGGTGGACTTGCCGCTTCCCGAGACGCCGGTGACGGTGACGATGCCCTTGAGCGGGAAGTCGACATCGATA
>CAYPCC010000231.1:0-4256 GCA_964409095.1 uncultured Phycisphaera sp.
GGACGAGGCCGAAGCTGCGGCCGGCACGGGCGGGACGGCGGACCCATTCGGCGACCGCGAGGGCCAAGGCCAGGGCTGCGACGTCGCTGACCATGTGGGCTGCGTCGGACAGCAGGGCCAGGGAGTCGGTCCACAGGCCGACGACGACCTCGACGACCAAGAACAGGCCATTGAGCACCAGTGACAGCCGCAACGCCCGGCGGATACTGTCGCTGCGGTTGGGTGTTGGGGGGTGACCCATGGGCTTGGGACAGACTTGCGGTGGCGGCCGATGGAAGTCAAGGCACGCGCGGGTGTTGTCGTAGTGACAGTCGTGACAAAGAAAAGGCCGGCGAGTCGAGACTCGTCGGCCTAGCAGTTTGGGAACGGAGGGTCTACCTCAAGACCTGGGACATGGAAGGCTCACTGAACTCGCCGTCCGTACCCCGTATGGGCGGCGCACGGAACCGCGATTCCCGGGGTTGTTCCAGCCCGTCGCCGCCCATACGGGGTACGGACGATCAGCGAGTTCTGGAACAGCCTTCCTTGTGCTGAATGGAGAAGAGAACGCTCGGGCGGCGCAACGCCGCCCCGGTGCAGAGCACCGAGCTAGACCTGTCCTCCGGTTGGAGTCCCACGCTGCATGGGAGCATTGCTACCACGGTGGATGCGTTGGGATCAAGGGTGTTGTCTGAGCGTGGTGTTCAGTCTGGGTACGCTCGGATGCGGACTTCGAGGCGGCGAAACCCCGCGATGCCGCCGAAGCTGGCACCGATCTGCACGACTTCGATGGTTTCCAGCATGTCGGGGAAGCTGACCGAGGCGGGCGGGAGTTTTTTGACCGCGTCGGCGAAGGCTTCGTCGAAAGACAGTTTATTGGAGTAGCCGATCGACTCGCGGTAGCGGACGGCGATATCCGACAGTATGCTGGCTTTTTCGGTGCCAGTGAGCGGACGAGACATCAGGGGTTTGGTGTCGTCGTTGTCGCTGTCGTGATCCGGTTGGGCGTGGGGAGGTGGGGGGGGGATCACCCCGTCGGGGCCTTCCTGGGCCGGGTCGGGAATGCTGACCTCGACATCGCCCGCGGACAGACTGAGCACGATGTCGACCAAGTCTTTGCGGGTGAACTCGACGGGGACTTCATCGAAGCCGGTCGCGTGGCGGACGAGCACGTTGTCGGGCGGGCGGCCGATGCTGAAGATCTCGCCGTAGCGAAACGGAGTTTTTGCCGGTGGTACTTCGGCGGCACTGGGGCGGGCGCGCCGGGTCAGGGCAAACGTTGGGATGCCGGCTTGGTCGACACCGGTTTGCGAGATGTCGATCTCGTACTCAGGCGAAGGCAGTTCGCCCTCGGCAACGATCAGGAGTTGGCTGTGGGAGTAAAACGCATGGAGCGCGGTGCGTACGGCGTGGTCGCGTTGCTCGGACATGGGCCCTGATCCTCAACTGCGGCGAGGATAACAGACCCCGGCCAAGAAAGCGTCGGCGCGAAATATTTCGTGCGAGTGGTGAATGTGCTGCATCGCAATCGTGGGGGCAGCATGCCACGGTGAGCGCTGTCTTTAGGGACAGGTGGTCTGCTGGTGCTTTCGCCGACGCCGGGTTGCGAACAGCAGCAGCGCCAGAGCCGCGAGCGCATCGGGACCGCGCGCACTGGTCTGGCAGCCACACCCGCGGCCATACCCCGGGCCCGAGCAGTTGGGTGAGATGTAGGAACTGCTCAGCAACCCAGGTTTTTCGTCCGCGGCGGCGGTGAAGTTGAAGAGAACTTCATCGCGCAGTCCGGCGAAGCTGGCCGCGATGCCGCCGGTGTACTCGCGGGTGCCGACCCGCGGATACACGAAGCAGCCGAGACCTCCTTCGTCCGTGAGGCGGGAGTAGTCGAGGTTCTTGTCTGCGATTAGATACGTCAAGGGAAAGCTTCCGGCGGTGACCGACCAAGTGACGGGCGCACCGTAGACCAGGTCTCCAGCCGAATCGCGAACGATGGCCCGTGCTGCCGTAGGATAGGTTCCTGCCTCGGACATTTGGAAGCCGACGAGGACCTCGATTTGTTGGAGGTCGTCGACGGCGACGGCTTCGAGCCGGCGTAGGGGGATCTGGTGGCCAGCGTAGGCTAGCGCGAGAGTGCTCGCGCTGCCTTTTGCCATGGTCACGTCGATCGATGCGTCGGGGTTGATCACGACCATCGGCGTCGGGCCGGTTGTTTGTGTGTACACGATCTCCGCCGCCGCGTGGTTCCAAGCGACCAAGCGGCCGTCGGTCGCGTGCAAGTTGATAGCCAAGTGGACGGGAGCATCGGCGACGAGCTTGAGGGGTTCGTCGTCGGCCGGGGTCGGGATGGTGCCCGGGGACCGATCGGCGCTGACCAGCACGCTGCCTTCGCGGTCAAAGAACGGAAGGATCGTGCCCTGGACTTCGTCGGCCGTGACCCCACGCAGGTGGACTTCTTCGTCGTCGGGATCGAGAAGGGGTTTTGACTCGGGCCGGTCACAGGGCGTCGCAAGAAACTGCCATACGATCGCGCCAGCGCCAGTGACCCGTAAGCATGTACCGTCAACTTCGGCGGGACCGGTGACGCTGGCCTCATGGCAATCGAACAAGGTCTCTTCTGGGTAACAGATCGAGGACGGGAGCTCGCACATGGTTTCGGGGCACCAGCGGGTGCCAACGAGTAGCGGCTCGTGATCGGTGCCTGGGTGCTGACACGGGTCCGAGGCCAAGTCGTCGGTGCTGAGCTTGAAGTTCTCGCTGGTCGTGAAGTAATAGGTCTCGCAGGTTGCTGGGCAGGCGGAAAAACCGAGACAGACAAACGGTAGCCATCGATGTTTGCGTCGCATCTTACACAGCTTCTCATATGCAGAAGCCGGCTGCCAAGGCTGCAGCGCGGTTGCGCTGTGGCGCCGGTCAGCGTTCGATCAAGATCTCCGCCAACGATTTGCGGGCGAGGTCCGGGACTTCGCAGGTGGGGCTTGGATAGCCGACGGGGAGCAACACGTACGGTCGCTCGTGGTCGGGGCGGCCCAGGAGTCGCGTAAGGAAGGCCATCGGGCTGGGCGTGTGGGTCAGGCAGGCCAGGCCGACGTGGTGGAGCGCGGCGATGAGAAACCCCAAGGCGATGCCGCAGCTTTCTTGGACGTAGTAGTGCTTGCGCCGTGAGCCATCGGGGTGGTGGCCGTAGTCTTGGCGGAACATGACGATCAGCGCGGGGGCGTGTTCGAGAAACGGCTTGTGCCAGTCGGTACCCAGCGGCGCCAGGGCGGCCCGCCACTCGTCGCTCATGCGGTGGTCGTAGGTGTGGCGTTCTTCGGCTTCGGCGGCTTCGCGGATCTGGCGTTTGAGGTCGGGGTCGGTGACCAACACGAATGTCCACGGCTGCATGTGGGCGCCACTGGGCGCCGTGCCGGCGGCGAGGATCGCTTGGCGGACCACGTCGAGGGGGATCGGATCCGAGGAAAATTCGCGGACGCTGCGGCGCCGCTGCATGCTCGCGACCAGTGCATCTGCACGCGTTGCCATCTCGGCTGGCGAGTAGCGGTGGAACTCGAGCGGGCGGGTACGGCCGGGATGCGTCATGGCGGGTGTTCGCAGTTTTTAAAATAACCGATTCATGCCGTTGAGGGCGGCAACGCGGTAGGCTTCGGCCATGGTTGGGTAGTTGAAGGTTGTGTTCGCGAAGTAGCGGAGGCTGTTGGCCTCGCCGGTTTGGGCCATGATCGCTTGGCCGATGTGAACGATCTCTGCGGCTTGATCGCCGAAGCAGTGGATCCCCAAGATCTGCAGGGTTTCGCGGTGAAATAGCAGCTTGAGCATGCCGACGCGGTACCCGGTGATCTGGGCGCGGGCGAGGCTACGAAACAGGGCATGGCCGACTTCGTAGGGCACGCCATCTTGGGTCAGTTCGCGTTCGGTGCGGCCGACAGAACTGATCTCTGGGTTGGTGTAGATGCCGGTGGGGATGTCTTTGATCAGCCGGGTGTTGCACTCGCCGGTGAGCAAGTGTTCGGCAGCGAATCGGCCTTGGTCGTAGGCGGCGGAGGCGAGGCTGGGGTAGCCGACGACATCGCCGACGGCGTAGATGTGGGGTTGGTTGCGGCTGCGGTAGAACTCGTCGACTTCGATCTGGCCGCGGCTGTTGGCGGTCAAGCCGATCGTCTCAAGGCCGATGTCTTGGGAGTTGCCGGTGCGCCCGTTGGCCCACAGCAGGATCTCCGATTTGATCTTCTTGCCGGACTTGAGGTGGACTTCGACGATGTGGGGGTCGTGCTGGCCGGGGG
>CAYPCC010000232.1:0-4208 GCA_964409095.1 uncultured Phycisphaera sp.
GATCGCCCAGCTCCGCGGCCGACTCGGAGCCTTTGAACGCAATACCCTCCAAACCGCCGTCCGCGCCACCGGCGTCACGCTGGAAAACCTCACCGCGTCCGAAAGCAGCATCCGCGATACCGACTTCGCCGCCGAGACCGCCGCGCTCACCCGAGCCCAGATCCTCCAGCAGGCCGGCACGTCCACCCTCGGCATCGCCAACAGTAACGCCCAAAACGTGTTGTCGCTCCTCGGCTAAAAAATGAGCCCCGGCCCCGGAGTCCATGACCCGGGGCCGCCGCCGCGTCCGACCCCCCGTTTAGCGGGCGATCAATGATCGCCGTTCGAAACGAACCCCCATGTCCGAACCCTTCACCGCCCCGACCCTCGTCCCCGACGCCGTGCGCCGCGGCGGCGACGGCGTCCTGGTCGAAGCGGCACGTGCTCTCAAAGCGCAAAAGTGGCGCAAAGCCGAACGGCTCTGCCGGCAGGTCCTGCGCATCGACCCCAACCACCCGACCGCGATCCACCTGCTGGGCCTCGCCGCCCACCGCGGCGGGCATGTGTTTGATGCCGTGTCCCTCTTGCGCCGATCGATCGAGCTGGATGACCAGCAGCCGCTGTGGTGGTTCAACCTCGGCGTCTCCTGCGCCGCGGGCGGCCGCTTCGCCGAGGCCGCCGAGTGCTACCGCGCCGCGCTACGCTTGCAGCCCTACCTCGTCCCCGCTTTGTTCATGCTCGGCCAAGCCGATCTCGAAATGGGCCTCCTCCCCGACGCCGCCGCGGCCCTCGCCCAAGTCCTCCGCATCGATCCCGCCCACCCCGACGCCCGGGCGCTGCTCAAGCAAATTACGCGGCAGCTCAAAGACGCCGCGTAAACTCATCTCCCGTAGGTCAGGCACGCCTGCCTGACACCACACGCAAACAAATTACGTCAGGCAAGCATGCCTGAACTACAAACTGATAGCCAAAAGTTTAGATTCGTAGGTTATGCTTCAGCATAACACGACGTTGAGATAGATCGCGTTATTCTGAAGCATAACCTACAAACTGACCTACGAATTGAAACTACTCAAGTAATTCTCGCTTCCCCGCATGTTTGACATCTCCAAGGCTTAAATGCCTCGAAGACGGCAAGCACCAACCAAACAATTAAAAATAGCCCGCCGGTGATTACGGTAAGTAAGCAGTCCCATCCATCGCTGAAATGCTCACGGTCATGAAGTGTCCTACGCCCACAGACCCGGCATTAGCGCTGCGACTGAATAAGTGCCAATAAATATCACCGTGTAAAACCACAAAAACGATTCACTCACGCCAACTCCGGCGTCTTCATCCCCAAAAAATTCGCCAACAACTGCGGCCCCTCGACGGTCAGGAAGCTTTCGGGGTGGAATTGCACGCCTTCGAGCGGGGCGTTGCCGCCCGGAAGTGATCCGGGTTTGGCGCGTAGGCCCATGATGACTTCTTGGCCGTCGTCTTCGCACCACGCGGTGATGTCGAACTGGTCGGAGTCGAACGTGTCTTTGCGGATGACGAGGCTGTGGTAGCGGGTGGCGATGAAGGGGTTGGACAGGCCGGCGAAGAGGCCTTGGTTGTCGTGATGGATGGGGCTGGTTTTGCCGTGCATGAGTTTGACGTGGCGGTCGACGGTCATGCCGAAGTGGTGGCCGATGGACTGGTGGCCGAGGCAGACGCCCAGCACCGGGACCTTGCCCGCAAACGCTTCGATGATGGCGCAGCTCACCCCCGCTTCTCGCGGCGTGCATGGCCCGGGCGAAATAATCACGTGATCGGGTTTCATCTCGATCGCTTCCGGGGGCGTGATCTTGTCGTTGCGCACCACCCGCAGGTCCAGCGTCGCGTCGAGCTCGCCGAGACGTTGGACGAGGTTGTAGGTGAAGCTGTCGTAGTTATCGATCAGGAGGATCATAGGAAGATTATACGTTGGTGAGCCGCGGTGTCATCGCTGCGCGGCGAGGGCGCCGCGGCTACCCGTTTACGTCTGTCGCCAGGTCCGGATGAACCCGGCGAAGGTGCCGATGATACCGCCCACGAGCATGACGCCGGGATGGAGGCCGAGGGTGAGCAGGAGGCCGAACGCGAAGCCCAGCGGGAGGGTGACGGCGAGCTTGGGGTTGTGGTGTTCCTCGATCGATTCGAGGGCCAGCAGCACGCCGAGGAGGATCCACGGGATCAGGGCGAGGACCCCGAAGGCGAGCACGACGTCGGCAAACTTTCCGCCGAGATTGCCGCCGACGAACCCGATGATCGGCCGACCCAAAATGAACAGGGCCAGCAGCCTGTAGCCCGCGAGTCGGGGCCGCTGCAGCCAGAAGTTTTCTTGCTCGGGTAGCGGCGTGTCGCGGGTGGTGGCGTCGTCGTCGGGGTCGAATGCTTTTTCGCAGCCGGGGCAGGGGCTGACGTCGATCAGCGTGAGATCAAACCCGCACGCCCGGCAGTACCGCGCGGGGTGCATGATGATTTCAAGATCGCCGCGGACGGGGTTGTCGGTGATCTCGGAGAGTTCGTAGTCTCCGGTGTTTGAGTGGGCCGGTGTGAAGCCCGATGCGTCGGGCTCGATCGCGTCGTCGTCGCTGAGTTCGTAGACGTCGTCGTCCGGCGGGTCGGGCATGTTGTTCCTGACATCCATTGAGACGTGGACTTTGTGATCAGTTGGCGATCAGATTCACCATTCGGCCCGGCACAACAATAACTTTGCGGATGGTTTTGCCTGCGAGGTGGACCGCGACGTTGTCGTCGAGCTTCGCGGCGGCGACGATGGTGTCTTGGTCCGCGTCGGCGGGGACGGTGATCTTGCCGCGCATCTTGCCGGAGACTTGGACGGGGTATTCGATGTTGTCTTCGACGAGCATCGCTTCGGAATAGAGCGGCCAACCCGCGTCGGCGATGGTGTCCGTCGGCGTGTGGTCGGTGGCGTGAGGCAATCTTTCCCAGAGTTCCTCGGCGATGTGCGGGGCCATCGGGGCGAGCATTTGCAGCATCGCGGCGGCCACGAAACGCGGGGTTTTATCGAGCGGAACGAGCGCGTTGTTGAGTTCAATGAGTGCCGCGATGGCGACGTTGAAGCTCATGGATTCCATCGCTTCGGTGACGCGTTTGATGGTCTTGTGCGTGAGCCGCAGCAAATCTTCCGGGGGGTCGTGGGTGTCGATGAGAGATTCGTTGGTTTCTTCGTTGACGAAGTTGCGCCAGAGGCGGTTGAGGAAGCGGTGGACGCCGACGATGTCGTTGGTGTTCCAGATCTTGGATTGATCGAGCGGCCCGAGGTACATCTCGTAGAGGCGGAGGGTGTCGCAGCCGTGGCGTTCACAAACTTCGTCGGGGGCAACGGCGTTCTTGAGCGATTTACCCATTTTTCCGAACTCTTCGGAAACGGGTTCATTGTTATAGAAATACTTTTGGTTTTTGGTGCCTTGGACGTCGGCGGCGGGCTTGCCGTCTTGGTTGACGACCTGGTCTGCGGGGACGGGGATGCCGCGCTGGTCGCGGTAGCAGTAGGCTTGGATGTAGCCTTGGCTGAAGAGTTTGCCGAAGGGCTCGGGGGTGGAGACGTGGCCGAGGTCGTAGAGGACTTTGTGCCAAAACCGGGCGTAGAGCAGGTGGAGCACGGCGTGCTCGACCCCGCCGATGTAAAGATCGACGCCGCCGGCATGGTGCCCCCCGGAAGTTTTTTCACTGAGCATCCAATACTTCTCGGCCTCGGGGCTGACCAGTTGTTGCTCGTTCCGGGGGTCGAGGTACCGCAAGTAATACCAGCAGGAGCCGGCCCAGTTGGGCATGGTGTTGAGTTCGCGGGTGTAGGTCTTGCCGTCGATTTCGACGTTGATCCAGTCGTCGCCCGCTCGGCCGAGCGGGGGGCGGGGCGGGGCATCCGGATCATCGCTGCCCGTCGGCTTAAAGTCTTCCATTTCGGGAAGGTTCACCGGCAAGTCGGCCTCGTCCACGGCCCGCAGTTCGCCATCGGGCCCGTGCAAAATCGGGAACGGCTCGCCCCAATATCGCTGCCGGCTGAACAGCCAGTCGCGGAGGCGGTATTGGACTTTGCCTTGGCCTAGGCCCTTGCCGGCGAGCCAATCGGTGATGAGTTGTTTGGCTTCGGCGACGGGTTTGGCGTTGAGGGTGATCTCGTCGTTCGCTGAGTTTACGAGTTCGCCGTTGCCGGTGTACGCGGCGGCTTGGATGTCGTGGTCGGCGGGGGATTGCAC
>CAYPCC010000233.1:0-4144 GCA_964409095.1 uncultured Phycisphaera sp.
CCTAAGCACTCCGCCCGCCAGCGACTCGACGGCAACGCGTTGGGTTTGGTATAACGCATACTTCTTTGTACTCCCCGAGACTTGTTATGAAACTCAGCGATTTTGTGATCTCCGACGCGATCCTGCCCGAACTGCAATCCACCGTGCGTGACGAAGTCATCGCCGAGTTGATCGACGCCCTCATCGCCGCCGGCGCCGCCCCCGCCGACCTCAAGGCCACGCTCATCGCCGAGATCCTCAAGCGGGAGAAGAACGGCTCGACCGGCTTCGGCAAAGGCGTCGCCATCCCCCACGTCAAACACGCCAAGATCAAAAAAGTCGCCGCCGCCATCGGCATCAGCCAGGCGGGCGTGGATTACAACGCCCTCGACAAGCAGCCGGTGTATTCGATCTTTATGCTGCTGTCCCCCGCCGACCAGCCCGATCAACACCTGCACGCGATGGAAAACATCTTCGCCAACCTGCAGAACGACACCTTCCGCAGCTTCCTGCGTCAGGCCCAGGACCACGACGCGGTCACGACCTTGCTCGCCGAGGCCGACGCGAAGGAACTCTGAAAAAATTTGGCGGTTTTGGGGTTGGCTGACGCGGCGATGGAACCGCTCGACCGGTCCTCACACTAAGCCATCGCCTTTGTCTTTGCTTTACCCCATCGCCCCCTCCCGAAATCACCCCATGCCTTCCGCTTCCGCCAACCTGACGATCAGCAACCGCCTGGGCCTCCACGCCCGGCCCGCGATGTCGCTGGTCGATACCGCCAGCGGATTTTCCAGCGATATCAAGATCGCCAAGGGCGCTCAGGTGGTTGACGCCAAGAGCATCATGCAGCTCATGATGCTCGCCGCGACCAAGGGCACCCAGCTGGCCGTCACCGCCGACGGCCCCGACGCCGAGGCCGCCGTCGCCGCGATCACCGCGCTGGTCGAATCCAAGTTCGATGAGGAATGATTAAGGCAGAGTGAACAGTGCACAGTGATCAGTGAACAGGGAAGATGGGCGGTATCAACTGTTCACTGGGTACGGTTAACGGTTCACTCGCTTGCGCAGCAACGCGCTCACCGGCCCGGTGACCGCATACGCCACGAACCCGCCCGCGATCGCGGGTTGAGGCCAGACCAGCAACAGCAGCAAGACGATCACCGCCACCACCACCGACATGAACGGGGCCCGTCCGCGGACGTACCGGTTCATGACGTGGACGTAGCGGAATCGGCTGACCATCGCCAAGGCACACAAGAGCGTCGCGGCGAGCATGACGTAGGCCGCGACGCTCGCGCTGGGCGAGCCGTGGTCATTCGCAAAGATGGCTTGGTGCAGCAACGCCAACCCCGCCACCGCGCCCGCCGCGCCGGGCGATGGCAGACCGTCAAAAAACAGGTGTGATTTGACGCTGGAATCCGCGACTTCGATGTTGAACCGCGCCAGCCGCAGCCCGGCACACGCGACGTAGATCCCCGCGATCGCCAGCCCCAAGCGGTCGTAGAACGTGTCGCCGGTGTCGGAGAGGTAGGGCGCTTGGACGCCGATGATCTGCACGAGGATAAACGCCGGGGCGACGCCGAAGGTGACCATGTCCGCCATCGAGTCGAGCTGCTCGCCCAGGTCGCTGGTGCTGCGGGTCAGCCGGGCGACCCGGCCGTCGAGGGCGTCGGCGAGTTGGCCGATGAAAATAAACACCGCGGCGCACGTCAACGGCGACCAGTCGAACACCATCGGCGTGTCCATCGGCCGAGACGCGACAAACACCGCCATGAATCCGCACAACAGATTCCCCAGCGTGAACAACGTCGGCAGCACCGCGATGGTCTTGCCGCGCAGGCTCTTGCCTTTTCGCCGTCGGCGGCGAGAGGGGTGGGGCGTGTCGGCGTGGGCCGTCGGCGGGGCAACGGCGGCTTTGTTTTCCCGGGGCGGGGTGTCGGTCATGCGGAATCCCATAGCGGTCAGTGTAACCGGCGGGTCGGCCTTGGACCGCCGAGCCGACGCGGGGTATCCTTATCGGTTGCATGACGCAGGCCGCACCCCCCTCCACGCCCACGCCCCCGATGCCGACGACGCCCGGCAGTTACCAGCCCGCAGACCATGTGCGTGAACCGTCCTGGTCGGCCCGCTTAGTTGCGCTATGCATCTTTGCCCCGACGCTCGCGGTGCTGCTCACCGCGTCGTCTCTCTCGGCCAACCCCGACGGCATGGGCACGCACACCCAACTGGGCCTGGCCCCCTGCGGGTTTAAGACCGCCACGGGGCTGCCTTGCGCGACCTGCGGCATGACGACTTCGTTCACCCACGCGGCCGACGGCCGACTCCTCACCGCGCTGATCACCCAACCCGCCGGGCTGGTCCTGGCGGTGCTCACGGCCATGGCGGTGCTGGTCAGCGGCTGGTCGTTGTCGACGGGCATGTCGCTGGTGCCGATCGGCTTGGCGTTCTGGCGGCCGCAGGTCGTCATCGCGCTGATCGCGCTGATCCTCGCCGGCTGGTTGTACACCGCGCTGAAGGCCTCGCTGCTCGGCTAACCCAGCCCCCCCCCGACCCGACCCGCCCCGCTTCTTCCCCACTCCCCGCGAAACGGACCGATACTGCCATGTTGATCAACCTTTTCGCCCCGCCCTCTTTTCGGTTTCCGCCACTCCGGGCTGCGGCGATGGGTTTGCTGCTTGGCGCGTCGCTGGCGATGACGGGTTGCAACTTTATCGGCTGGGCCGCCGCGGCTGGCCGCGACGACCCCAACACTCCGGTGGATGTCGAGGCCGAGTATCTGGAGCTCGTCGATAAACGCATCGCGGTGATGGTTTCGGCCGACGAATACACGCTGTTTCGCTTCCCCCGCGCCACCGACCGCGTCGGCCAAGCCGTGGCCAGTGCGATCCAAGCCAACGTCGAAAACGCCGTCGTCTCGATCCCCCGCGACGTCTCCGAGTATCAACGCAAGAACCCTTACTGGATCAACAGCCGACCCAGCCGACTGATCGACGACCTGGGCGTCGACCGCTTGGTGATCATCGACCTCAACGAATACCGCACCAACGAAGAGGGCAACGCCAGCGTGTGGCGGGGCGTGATCGACGGCACCGTTTCGGTCCACGAGGCCGACAGCGAAGACCCCGACAACCGCAGCTTTGAAAAACAAATCCGCGCCGAGTACCCCGAGGGCGGGACGTTCGGTCTGGTCAGCGAAGACGCCAACCAAGACAAAATCGAAGCCGCCGCCCTCCAAAAATTCGCCCTCCGCGCCGGCGGGATCTTTTTCGACCATCAGGATGTGCGACGATGAAGCCAATCCGTAACGCCATCATCAGCCACTACCGAAACTTCGCTCCACTGCTGCTCTGCGTCCTCGCCATCTCCGCCTGCGAGCAGGCCGCGGTCTTGAGCGAAGCGATCCGCGGCCCCGAAAAAATCGGGCCGCTCTACGTCCTGCCCGACGTGCCGACGCTGGTCATGATCGACGACCCCCAGCACCACCTCAGCAACCCCGGCCTCGCCCGCCAGATCGCCACCACCGCGGTCCACTACCTCAGCTTCCACGAAACCCTGATCACCGCCTCCTTCATCGACCCCAAAGAACTCAGCAAACTCGAGGCCGAACTCGGCCGCCGCTGGGCCACCACGCCCATCGACGAGATCGGCCGACGCCTCGGGGCCAAGCAAATCATCTACGCCAAGATCAACTCCGCAAAGTTCCACTTCGTCGATACCCTCTACCGCCCCGAAGCCACGATCGAAGTCAAAGTCATCGACGCCGACACCGGCAAGCGTCTCTGGCCCGAAGCCCCCGCCCTGGCCGACCCCGACCGCACGCCGCCGGGCCACCTCATACAGATCAAAGACCACTACGTCTCCCGCGACAGCCGCTACGTCGGCGACTCGACGCCCGACGACCTGGCCCGCCGCCTGGCCGACAACGCGGGGCTGTTGGTCGCCCGGCTGTTTTACGAGTGGCAAAAGGATGCCCCCGGCGAATCGCTTTGACGCCGTCGTCCGCCCCCCTGCACCTGATCGAGCAGGCCTCGCCCCAAGCCTATCCCGCGGCGCTGGCGTTAATCGCCCGCACCGCAGAACCGGCGTTTTTGCTGGGCAGTACGCCGCTGCGGCAAGAAGCCGCGTCCACCGGCCTCTCGAACGTCCGGGCCGTCTCGGTCCCCGC
>CAYPCC010000234.1:0-3640 GCA_964409095.1 uncultured Phycisphaera sp.
ATAAAAAAAGCGGCGAGTGGGCCGAAGCCCAACTCACCGCCTTCCGGGGGCAATGTCAATAAACAAAATATACCTCAGAATGTCCCTGACAAGTGATGGGGGAAACTCTTATTTTACAGAGGGGAAGAAATCCAGGCCCCCATCACCGTGTCCGGACCGTTCTTGCAAACCCCAAAAACGCCACCACCACGTCCAAACCTAGGTGACGGCCCGCGTCCGGGCGAGTAAACTCAGAAAGCATCCCTCGCGGATCTGGCGACCACCCGGCACGTTTTATCTATAACTCCAATCAAATGTTGATTTTATGAGCAAATTGTCCACCACTACCCCGTCATCTTCGACGATCCGCCGAGCTTGGCGACGATGGTCGGTGCTCACCGGCGTGTGTGTTTTGGCGCTGGCTGTTGTTTTACCTTCCGTTGATATTCTGCAAATCAATGCTGCATCATGGTTTATTGCCCCGGTGCTGTGGTTATTGCTCGCGGTGCCCGCCACGATGGGGGTCTACGGGCAGTATTTTCGTGACGGCCGGGAGGGGAGTGCGGGGGCATCGGAAGAATATTTGCGGGGGGTGACGTCGGTGTGGTCGGTGTTGGCGGTGGGGGTGGGGTTGTCGCTGGGGGCGTGTTTGTTGGCGGGGTCGGCGTCGCCGGGGATTTGGCCGGGGGCGTTGATGTTGATGTTGCTGGTGTTGGCTCGGCCGACGTCGGGGCCGGGGCTGGTTTAATCCACCCGATTGGCCGACCGGTTGATCCCCGCCTTCGTGAAAACAGAGGGCGAAAAATCTTGGCCGTGCGGCACGATGGACGACGTCATTGTTGCTCCCTAGAGTCCGGGTCGGTAAGGGAAAACGGCCAGGCATTTTCGGACGTTGATTTTGGCTTTGTCATCGACCACGAATGCCGTTAATCTGGCGTGGTTGCAGGAGGTCAGCTTGAACCCAGGGAGGACGTGTCGTCGATGTTGTTGATCGACGCTCAGGGTGTATCCACTTCCCCGACCCGTGTGCTTCAATTAATTTAAACCGTACCGACCTATGGGCCAGGCAATCCTCAAGTGACTGATCAAGAACCCTCGAACCGTCAATTCGTCTTCCCCCGCTGGGCCAACTACCTGCTTCCGTTGATGCTGATCGGAGCGATGGGTGGCGGGCTGTACGTCCCGGCCGTGGTCGGGCTGGGGCTCAACCCCAACACGCTCAACAAAAACTATCAGCCCAAGCAACCCATCCCCTACAGCCACGAACTCCACGTCGGCCAACTGGGCATGGACTGCACCTACTGCCACAACTCGGTCAACAACGCCGCGTTTGCCGCCATCCCCCCCGTCGAAACCTGCATCACCTGCCACAACCCCGGCGACGCCGCGGGCGTCAAGAAAAACAGCCCCAAACTCAAAGCCCTCCACGACGCCTACGCTACCGGCCAACCCGTCGAATGGATCAAGGTCCACGACATCGCCGACTACGCCTACTTCAACCACCAGGCCCACGTCACCAAAGGCGTGTCCTGCATCTCCTGTCACGGCCGGGTCGATCGCATGGGCGAAGAAGGCGTCTACCAAGCCGAGAACCTCTCGATGGGTTGGTGTATCGACTGCCACCGCGCCCCCGAAAAACACCTGCGTCCGCCGAGCGAAGTGACCAACCCCGCCTGGACCCCACTCGACGATCCCCAAGTCATCGAGGCGATCAAGAACAACGAGATCGCCGAGGGCGATGTCGATGCGGCCCAGCTGCTCGTCGGCCTCCGCGTCAAAGAACAATACAACGTCCACAACGCCGCATACATGCAGGCCTGCTCCACGTGCCACCGATGACCCCCGGGCCCCGGAAGAATTTCCGACGCAAATACGGCCGTTGATGCTTCGAGAAACTAACGCCCCGATCAATCCGCCTCCCCGGCCTCGCAAGAAGATCATGCCCAGCGCCAGCCAAACCACTACCGAAGTCAACGATCTGCAGGGCCAGCGTTACTGGCGCAGCCTCCACGATTACGCCAACAGCCCCGAGCTCTTGGAAAAAATCGCGCAGGAGTTCCCCGAGTACGACCCCGACGAACTGCTGGGCATGTCCCGCCGCAAGTTCATGAAGCTCGCCGGCGCGTCCATGGCCCTCGCCGGGCTGACCCTCACCGGCTGTCGCCGTTGGCCCAAAGAAAAAGTCGTTGCCCACAACGCCCGTCCCGAAGGCACCCTGCCAGGCGTCCCCGAAACCTATGCGTCGATGCTCGAACGCAACGGCGTGGCTCACGGCCTGTTCGTCACCAGCTTCGACGGCCGACCCATCCACGTCGCCGGCAGCCCGCTCCACCCGATCCAAGGCGACGCCCAGCGTTACGCCGACGGCGATCTGCCATACGGCTCGGCCGACGTCTACACCCTCGCCAGCATCCTCGACATGTACGACCCCGACCGCAGCCGATCCGTCGTGCATTACGCCGACGGCAACCGGAAGCTGGCCTCGTGGGACGACTTCGCCAACGCAATGGTCAACGTCAACGCCGGCAGCAAAATCGCGGTGCTCAGCGAGGCCCACTCCGGCCCCGCGTTCGCCGACGTCAAAAAACGCTTCCTCCAGCACTTCCCCGACGCCACCTGGACCACCTGGGAACCGCTGCACCGCGACAGCGAAATCGAAGGCTCGATGCTCGCCTTCGGCCAGCCGATGCGCGCCCAGTACGACACCTCCAAGGCCATGGTCCTGGCGACGTTCGATAGCGACTTCCTCACCGACCACCCCGCCGCCGCCAAGCACGCCCGCGGCTGGTCGAAGCTGCGTAAGAGCTGTGACGAAGGGAAGATGAGCCGGGTGTATGCCGTGGCTCCCGCGCTCAGCGTTACCGCGTCGAACGCGGACGTGCATCTGCAGGTCCGCCCCTCGACCATCGCGGTGATGGTCGAAGCGTTGGCCAACGCCATCGGCGTTGCGGGCCTCACCTCGACCATCAGCCTCGGCGAAGCCGAATCGATGTTTATCGAAAAACTCGCCGCCGATCTCAAAGCCCACCGAGGCGCATCGCTCGTCGTCGTCGGACCCAGCCAACCCGCCAGCGTCCACGCGCTGGCGTGGTCCATCAACGAAACGCTCGGCAACCTCGGCCAAACCGTCTCGCTGACCCAAGAGCCCGCCGGCGAAGCGCTCTGCGTGGACGGCATCGCGTCGCTGACCGATCGGCTCAACGCCGGCAAAATCGACACGCTGCTCATCCTCGGCGGCAACCCCGCCTTCGACGCCCCCGCCGACCTGAACTTCAGCGAAGCGCTCGGCAACGTGGCCACCTCGGTGCACCTGGGCCTCTACGAAAACGAAACCTCGATGGCCTGCGACTGGCACCTGCCCGAAGCGCACTACCTCGAAACGTGGGGCGATGGCCGGGCGTGGGACGGCACGATCTGCCTCCAGCAACCGCTCATCGAGCCGCTGTTCGGCGGCAAGTCCCCGCTCGAAGTCCTGGCCATGGTCAGCGGCGACAAAGCGACCACCAGCTACGACCTGGTCCGTCGGGCGTGGAGCCCCGCGATCAAGGCGGGGCAATACGACGTCGCCGCCTCGGCTTGGCCGGGCGGGCCGATCGACACCTCCGCCGAAAACGCCTGGCGGGCGGCGGTCCACGACGGGCTGATCGCCGACTCGGCGTTC
>CAYPCC010000234.1:3650-4126 GCA_964409095.1 uncultured Phycisphaera sp.
CGGCGTTCCCCCTGCTCGCCGTCAAGACCCAGCGTGTTTCGGGCACCAGCGTCGCCGCGACGACCGACGCGATGCAGCTGTCGTTCCGCCAAGACCCCAAGGTCTACGACGGCCGATACGCCAACAACGGCTGGCTCCAAGAACTGCCCGAGCCGATCACCAAAGTGACGTGGGACAACCCCGCGTGGATCAGCGTCGCCGACGCGATCGACCACGACGTGCAGAACGGCGACGTGATCAAAATCACCGTCACCTTCGAGAACAAAACCACCGCCGAGCTCGACTGCCCCGTCGTGATCACGCCCGGCCAAGCACCCGGCGTCGTCGTGCTGACCCTCGGCCAAGGCCGAACCGTCGGCGGCCGGATCGCCCGCGGCGTGGGCTTCGACACCTACTCGCTCCGCAGCACCACCAGCCAAGGCAGCGCCTATTCGGCCGACATCAAAAAGACCGGCAAGTCGCACCCTATTGCCACC
>CAYPCC010000235.1:0-4111 GCA_964409095.1 uncultured Phycisphaera sp.
ACTCCATCATCGAGCAGGGCAAGGTCGCCCGCATGCTCGAAGCCAACGCCGCCGAGCGCCGCCAAATCTTCGAAGAAGCCGCCGGCGTCTCCCGCTTCAAAGCCCGCAAAAAAGAAGCCCTCCGCAAACTCGAACGCACCGAGCAAAACCTCGCGCTGGTCCGTCAGCGTCTCGAAGATACCGAGAAGCGTTTGCGCAGCGTCAAGATGCAGGCCGCGCGGGCCCGCTCTTTCCAAGAACACTCCGCTAAGCTCCGCGAACTGCAGCTCACGTATTCGCTGGCCGAGTATCACCGCCTGCACAAACAGCTTGGCGAAGTCCAAGAACAACTTGAGCAAGCCGAGGCCGACCGCGTCGCGGCCCAACGTGAACTCGCCAAGCATGAGTCCGCCGTCGCCGACGCCGAGACCGAACGCGCCGCCGTCGCCCAGCGAAGCAGCCAGCTCAACCAAGCCCGCGTCCAGCAACAGTCCGCCAAAGAGCAGGCCCAGCAGCAGATGCAATTCGCCGAGCGATCGCTCGCCGATTTCCGCGGCCAGATCGAGCGTGACCAATCCCGGCTCAACGAACTCGAAGCCCGCCAGGCCCAGCTTGCCGATGAAGCCACCCAGCACACCGAGCAAGTCCAAGAACTCACCGCCGCCCAGGCCGACGCCAAACAGCGCCTCGAAGCCGCCCATACCGAGTCCCGCGAGCTTCAGCATTCGCTCAACGAAAAACGCGCCCGCCTCGAAGACGAGAAGAACGGCCTCACCGACCTGCTCCGCAGCGTCGCCAAGCTCCACAACGAAATCACCTCCATCGACGCCTTCGAAAAGTCCCTCGTCGGCACCCGCGAAAAACTCGACCAACGCACCGGCCAAATCAGCGAGCAACTCGAAACACTCTTAACCAACCGCGACCAGGCCGACACGCAGCTCGCCGAGTCCATCGCCCTGATCGACGCCGAGAAGACCAAACTCGACGAGCAGAAAAACCTCGCCAGCCAGTTCGGCGAGCAACAGAAAACCCTCGCCGCCCGTCTCGCTGAGTCGCGTGAACAACGGGCCGACCTCGACTCGCGTCGTCGGCTTTTGCAGGAGATGGAAGACAACCTCGAAGGCATCGCCGACCCCGTCAAAGCCGTGCTTTCCCAAGCCGCCTGCGGCTTAGCCCCCGAAGACCAGGACGCCGCCGACCCGACCTTCGACATGGTGCGTGGCCTCGTCGCCGAGCTCATCGACTGCGACGTTCAGCACGCCGCCCTCGTCGAAGCCGCGCTGGGCGAACACCAACAAGCCCTCGTCGTCGACCGCCTCGCCGAGCTCTGCGACTCCGGCCCCGACGCCCCCGGCCAAGCCGCCATCAACGCCCTCGCCGGTCGCGTCACCTTCCTCTCCATCGACCAGCCCCCACTCCCCGACCTCAACCCGCAAAGCCCAGGGATAGCCATCCCCGGGTCTCCCACCCAACACCTCCGCCCCGTCATCGACCTTGTCCGCTACCCCGCCTGGCTCGGCCCCGTCGCCTGGCGACTCCTCGGCCGAACGCTCATCGTCCGCGACCTCGATACCGCCATGATGCTGCGGGCGACGTTGCCCGGCTCGTATTCCGGGGGCGGTTATCGCTTCGTCACCGAAGCGGGCGAAGTCCTCGACGAGCAATGCCGCGTCCTCGCCGGCCCACTCTCCGCGGGTTCGGCTTCCGGGGGCGGGGGGTTGATCTCACGCCGTTCCGAACTCGCTTCTTTGCAAGCCGAGCTTTCGCAACTCGACGCCATCATCGCCAGCGATTCACAAGCCCTCACCGCGATCTCCGACCAGGCCGCCCACCTCGAAAAAGTCACCGCCCAGCTGCAGCAATCGATCTTCGACGCCAACGCGATCAAGGTCGAACTCACCAGCCGCCTCGATAACTTCCGGGGGCAGATCGCGTCCCTTCAGAAAGAACAGCCCGTCCTCGCCGCCGAGACCGAAAAGCTTCACCGCCAACTCCACGAAGCCAGCGAAAAACGTTCCGCCCACCACCGCGAAGCCGAGTTACTCGAAGCTCAATCCATCGAGCGCGAAGCCCGCCGCGCCGCCCTCGACGCCCAGATCGCCGCCGCGAACGAGTCCGCCGACGCCGCCCGCGAAAGCGTCACGTCGCTGCGCATCGACGCGGGCAAGCTCGCCGAGCAGCTCAGCGCCGCCGAGCGTCAATCGCGTCAATTCGAAGTCGCCCGCGCCGACGTAACCCGTCAACAAACCAAGCTGTCCGAAGAACTCAAAGGCGCTCACGCCCGCATCGCCGAGTTGGAGCAATCCAAAGCCCATGCCGCGGAAGCGTCCGGGGCTGCCCAGCGCAAGCTCGACGAACTCGTCACGCAATGCGAACTCATCCAACGCAAGGTCGCCGCCGCCGACGAGACGCTGGCCGCGCTTAAATCCGACTTTGCCGAACGCGGCGCTGCGATCAGCAAGCTCGAAAAATCCGTCCATCAGGCCCAGATGATGCAGCGTGAACTCGAGGTCAAGCTCGACAGCGTCACCCAGCGCACCGCCGACCAACTCGACCTCGACCTGCCCGACGCCTACCGCAAACAAAAACAAGGCTCGCTGTTCCCCAAAGAACAACACCACCTATCCGATAAAGTCCACGGAAAGTCTTCCGTGGGTCCGACCGACCAAGACCCCGACGAAAGCGCAAACCCCTACCCCCACCCCCAGCCCGACCCCATCACCCAGGCCGCCGCGTCGCTCACCACCGCCGGCGTCAACCCTTTCGAGCTCTCCTCCGACGACTGGGACCAGATCAAGGCCGACATCGAAGACCTCCGCGGCAAGATCGCCCGCCTCGGCACCGTCAACGTCGATGCCATCGCCGAGGAAGACCAACTCGCTGGCAAGCAAGACGAGCTCGCCGACCAGGTCAAAGACATCGAAGACGCCGAGAAACAACTCCACGCCCTGATTGAACAGCTCAACGACGACTCCCGCACCCGCTTCGAAGAAACCTTCAACCAGGTCCGCGAAAACTTTGCCGGCAACGACGGCATGTTCCGCAAACTCTTCGGCGGCGGCCGGGCCGACGTCTTCCTCGAACCCGACGAAAACGGCAACGTCGACATCCTCGAGTCCGGCATCGCCATCACCGCCAAACCCCCCGGCAAAGAACCGCGGGCGCTCACGCAGCTCTCCGGCGGCGAAAAAACCATGACCGCCGTCGCCTTGCTCATGGCCATCTTCAAATCCCGCCCCAGCCCCTACGCCATCCTCGACGAAGTCGACGCCGCCCTCGACGAAGCCAACGTCGAACGCTTCATCAACGTCATCCACGGCTTCCTCGACCACTCCCACTTCATCGTCATCACCCACCACAAACGCACCATGCAAGGCTGCAACCAACTCTACGGCATCACCATGCAAGAACGCGGCGTCTCCAAACGCGTCAGCGTCAACTTCGACCAGATCGGCAGCTCCGGCGAAATCAACGAAGAAGCCCTCGCCGAGCATCGCTGCGCGAAGCAAGCCTCTCCGCCCGAAAAAACCCAGCACGCCGATACCAAGGCATCGTCACGCGATCAGCTCGCCGCGATGTTGCAAAGCCGCGAGCCGGTCGAAGTTGAGGGCTGAGTTGAATTGAAGTGGGGGGATCTACCCCGCGTTTTCGACGTCGAAGAGGTTGATCTGGTCGATCATGGCGCGGAGTTTGCCGTAGCCGTGTTTGGTGTGGTGGAACCAGAGGCGGGGGAGTTGGAGGTGGTGGCGTTCGCCCGGAAGCGGGCCGCCCTGTTGCACTTTGCCTCCGACGATGAGGCTGGCGTATTCGTCCGTGAGCTGGTCGAGTTGTTTCTCGGTCAGCGGGCGGCGGATGCGGAGGACGAGGTTGTCGCGGACGAAGCGCTGGGAGTGGTAGTTGCGGTAGAAGTCCATGACGTGGCGGGCGGCGGCGGCGGGGTCGTCGGTGACGAAGTAGAGGTTTTTGTCTTCGGGGCTGATCCAGCCGTTGTCGAGCAGGGACTTGGTGATGTACTTGTCCCAGTGTTGCCAGTAGCCGCCGCCCCCGGCATGTGAGCCGGGGGCGTCGACGCAGACGATGGGGACGAGGGGGGCTTTGCCGGTTTGGATGAGGGTGAGGGCTTCGAAGCCTT
>CAYPCC010000236.1:0-4074 GCA_964409095.1 uncultured Phycisphaera sp.
CTGATCGAACGGCTGCCCAAAGTTTGCCCCGGCGTGGTCGAGGCTCGGCTGAGCCTGCGGCAAACCGTGGCGCGGGTCGTGTGGGACCCGGCGGAGGTCGCGCTGTCGGACGTGGCGCTTTCTCTGCATAAACTCGGCTACCCGCCGCACCCCGCGGGCGATTCGGATGCGCGGACCACGCGGCTCGAGGGCGAACGCCAGATGCTTATACGCATCGGGGTCGCGGGGGTGTGCGCGGGGAATACGATGCTCTTGGCGGTGGCGCTGTACCTCGGGCTGATCGACGGGATGGCGGCGGAGTTTGAGACGTTTTTGCGTTGGGTGAGTTTGGGGCTGGGCTTGGTGGCGCTCGGGTGGCCTGGGGCGCTGTTTTTCCGGGGGGCGTGGGCGGGGCTGCGCACGCGGCGGGTGACGCTGGATTTGCCGATCGCGCTGGCGCTGGGCGCGGGCGGGCTGGCGGGCACGGTCAACGTCATCCTCGGGCGGGGCGAGGTGTATTTCGATTCGCTTTGCGTGTTGGTGTTTTTGTTACTCGTCGGCCGGTATCTGCAGATGCGGCAGCAGCGGCGGACGACGGACGCGGTGACGCTGATGCAATCGCTAACGCCGGTGGGCTGCGCGGTGTGGCGTGGCGGGGCGTGGATTGATTTGCCGCTCGAAGCGATTGAGGCGGGCGACCGGGTGCGGGTGCCCAGTAACGAACGGCTGCCGATCGACGGCGTGGTGGTGGCGGGTGCGTCGTCGCTGGATACCGCGTCGCTCACCGGCGAATCGCGGCCGACGCCCATCAGCGTGGGGGACGATGTGTTTGCCGGTTCGCAAAACGTCGGCGAAGCGCTGGAGATCGACGTGCAAGCCGTCGGCCCCGACACGCGCCTGGCTAAGCTGATGGAAGAGGCGGCGGCGAACGTCGAGGCCAAGCCCGCGATCGTGCGGTTGGCCGACCGGATCGCGGGGGTGTTCACGTTGGTGGTGATCGTCCTGGCGGGGTTGGTGTTGGGCGGCTGGTGGTGGGCGGCGGGGTTGGAGCCGGCACTGAATCACGCGGTTGCGTTGTTGATCGTGGCGTGTCCGTGTGCGCTGGGCTTGGCGACGCCGTTGACGTTGGCCTTGGGCATCGGGGTCGCGGCGCGGCGGGACATCCTGGTGAAAGACGCGGCGGTGTTCGAGAAGCTGGCGGCGGTCGGCGGCGATCGTCCCGGCGTGCTGGCGCTCGACAAGACCGGCACGCTTACGCGGGGCGAACTCCGCGTCGTCGCGTGGGTCGGTGACGATAGTCTGCAGCGCGAGGTCGCCGCCGCCGAGCGAGACGCCCGCCACCCCGTGGGCCGGGCGCTGCGTGAGGCCTATGCCGTGGACGCTACCGCGGTCGCCCCGCCCGCCTTCACGCGCGTGATCGAAAACCCCCGCGGCGGCCTCACCGCCGAGCGCGACGGCCTTACCCTCCACCTGGGCAACGAACGCTTCTTCACCGACCAAGCCATCACCATCGACGCCGACTGGCACGACCGCGCCCGGCCGTACCACGACCGCGGCGCGTCGCTGGTGTGGGTCGCGGTGAACCAACGAGTCGTCGCGGTCGCGGCGCTCGAAGACACGCTGCGGGCCGACAGCGCCGCGGCCATCGAAGACCTGCGCCAACTCGGTTGGACCCCGGCGATCCTCTCGGGCGACCTCGCCCCGGCCGTCCGACGCGTCGCTTGTGAACTCTCTATCCAAGACGACCGCGTCCACGCTCGCCTCGCCCCGGAAGACAAGCCCCGGCAGGTCGAGCGCTACCGCGGCTCGGGCGCGATGGTGATGATGGTGGGCGACGGCGTGAACGACGCCGCTGCGCTCGCCGCCGCCGACGTCGGCCTCGCAGTGCACGGCGGGGCCGAGGCCGCCATGGCCGTCGCCGACGCCTACACCGCCCGGCCCGGCCTCACGCCCATCACCGAACTTGTCGCCCTCAGCCAAACCACCGTCCGCATCATCCGCCAAAACCTCGGCGTCTCGCTGGCGTACAACGCCGTGGCGGTGAGTCTCGCGGCGGCGGGTTTGCTCACGCCGTGGATCGCGGCGATCCTGATGCCGGTGAGTTCGTTGACCGTGCTCAGCTTGGCGGTGTCACGGCTGGGCCGATGGAAAGGTGGCCGACCATGTCGGTGATTTACATCATGATCCCGCTGGCGATCCTGCTCGCGGCCGCGGCGTTGTGGGGGTTCATCTGGTCGGTGAAGAAAGGCCAACTCGACGACCTCGACACGCCGCCCAAGCGGATGCTGTTTGATGATGAGGATTGAGACGACGGCTCATCCGCATCCGAGTGATACCCCGCCCGACCGCGGTTCGAGCCTAAGCTCGTCTTGGGTGCGATTGCATCGTTATCGCCAACCCGTTGTCCCCCACGCCGCGCTCACCCACGCCACGGCCCGGTGATCGCCAGCGTCACGCCGTCGCCCTGAATGTTGGTAAACAGCGTCGTGCCGTCCGGGCTGAAGCAACTCCCCGCAAACTCGCTGTGGCTGATCGCGTTGCGGGCGAGTTTGTACACCTCGCCCTTGGGGGTCACACCCACCAGGTCGTTCTTGGTCTTCGCGTCTTCGCTCAACACCAAATCGCCCCACGGCGAAATCGTCACGTTGTCACAGTTCTCCACCAAGTCGTGGTTGTTCGGCTCCAAAAACAACTCCAGCCGACCCGGGAATCGGTTCTCGTCCGGCTGCCCCTCGATCCGACTCGGCACATAACGCCACACCTGACCCTTGCGGTTCAGCCCGCCGGTCGTACACGCAAAGAACACGCTCTGCCGGCCCCACCACATCCCTTCGCCGCGGGCAAACTTCGCCCCGCCGTTGGCAAACACCTGATGCCGCAGGTCGTCGCCCGGCGAGGTCACGTCCTCCACATCGATCCACTTCACATCCATCGGGACGTGCGCCGGCGTCCTGGTCGGGCTGAACTCGTGCGCGTCTATCTCCGCGTGGATGCCCATCGCCGTGTAAGCCGCCGCCTCTTCTTCGCTGATTTCCTTGAGCCAGTTGCGCGTGTCCAGGCTCGGCTGGTCGCGGATCATCAGCGCTTGCAGCTTGCCGCCGTCTTGCAAATTGCCGGGAGTTTGAGGAATGAAACGGTAGATCGCACCGTCTTGCCGGTCTTCGGTTTGGTAGACGATCCCCGTCGCCGGGTCGACCGCGACGGCTTCGTGGTTCATGCGGCCCATGTCGATCAGCGGCACCGGGTCCACCGCGCCCAGTTCGACCTTGGCGGGCACCTCGAAGTTGTAGCCGTGGTCTTTCTCGACCGCGCCGCCGGCCAGCGTGTTGGTCTCTTCGCAGCTGATCCACGAGCCCCAAGGCGTCGGCCCGCCCGCGCAGTTGCGCTCGGTCCCGATCAGCGACATGTACCGCACCGATACCTCGCCGGTCTTGGTGTTGTAGACGTGCGTGGTCGTCCCGCCCAAGCCCGGTTCCCGGCCTTGGCCCATGTCGTAAATCTTCTTGGGATCAACGCGGCCTAATTTCTCCAGCGACCAGCCGAACGGGCCCATGCGGTACCGCCGCGGATCAACTTCGTGGTTCACGATCAGGATGGTTTCTTCAGGCTTGCCGCCGGGCACGGCAAACGCGGCCGACCCGTCCGGCTTGCCCGGCACATACAACCCGTCGTCCATCTCTTGGCCGATCTGGGCGATCACGCGGTACGAAAATCCCGCCGGCAGATCGAGCACCCCCTGCGGGTCGGCGATCAACGGCCCGAAGCCAAAGCCCTCAGCACCCGCACCCGCCTCCGCCCGCCCTGCTAAACCCACCCGGCTCAGCCCCATAAACCCAGCCGACACCGCCGCCGCGGATTGCATAAAACGACGACGCGATAGAGTGGTCACTTGCATAAAACCATTATAGTTCATCCTCTCTCCACTGGCCTCACCCACCCGATTTTTCACGAGTCCCTAACGAGACAAAACCCCCAAAATTTAGCCCCGGGTCAATGACCTGAGACCACCGTGGCTGTGGTTTCGATCCACCACGGAGCATAAGAGGCACGGAGACACGGAGAAAACCAAAGACAGCGGATCAGGTTTTAAAACCA
>CAYPCC010000237.1:0-4042 GCA_964409095.1 uncultured Phycisphaera sp.
ATCGACGTGACTTGGCGTTCCTGCATCGCTTCGAGCAGAGCGGACTGGGTTTTGGGCGGGGTGCGGTTGATTTCGTCGGCGAGGATGATGTTGGCAAACAAGGGGCCGGGCACGAAATTCATCTTGCGCTGGCCGTGCTCGTCTTCTTGGAGGAGCTCCATGCCGATGATGTCGGCGGGCATCATGTCGGGGGTGAATTGGATGCGGCCAAAGTCCCAGCCGAGCACCTCGGCAAGGGTTTTGACGAGCAAGGTTTTAGCGAGCCCCGGCACGCCGATGAGAAGGGCGTGGCCCTCGGCGAAGGTGGACGCGAGCAGGGCGGCGACGATGTCGTCTTGCCCGACGATGACCTTGGCGATCTCGGCCTTGAGCTGCGCGGTGGCCGCCGCGGCTTGTTCGAGGAGCTGGGCGTCATCGGGGGGGAGGTCTTGGAGGGGTTGGTTCATGGCTGGGTGTCTTCGAGTTGAGTTTGCGGGGGTTCTTGCGAGTGATGCACGCCGTCGAGGAGTTGGACGAGGCTGGTGCCGTCGCCGACGCCGCCGTAGGTCAGCCCGCCGCCGGGCACGAGATGCACCGGCAGCCCGCTGATCAGGTCGGCCTCACGGGCCCGGCCCCAGGCGTCGGTGTTGCGGCGGATCGCCGCGTCGATGGCCGGGTCGTTGAGTTCGAGTTGGAGCCGAAGCGGATCGACGAGCGACTCGGCAAACGCTCGGCCGGCGTCGGCGGTGTGCGGCCAGCCGTCGCCGTAGGCCCAATCGTCGTACGCCGCGAGCTTGGCCGGGTCGATCCGATGGATCGCCAGCGCCAGCCGGGCGAGTTCGCAGCTGTGGGCAAACTGCTCCCGCGGCAACTCGGCCTGATACCGGTTACACGCCGGGTTCAGCGGCATAGGCAAGAGCACCACCGCGACGTGCGGCAGGATTTCCTTGATCACGTGATGGGCCTTACGGCAGTGCGGGCAGTTGTAGTCCGACATCTTCACCAACACTCGGCCCAGCTTCGCATCCGCCAATTCCGACACATCGCCGACAACCATTTCTTCGTCGAGATTTAGCGTCAGTCGGCCATCCAGTAGCGTCAGCGTTTGCCCCGCCCGCGTGCCACCTTCGCCCTCGACGACAAACACCGCGTCGTCGCTGGCGAGTTGGACGCCGACGAGTCCCGCGGTGCCCAGCACACCGACGATAGCTCCCGGCAGCAGGTGCTTCTTTGCCGTGCCCGCCAACAGCACGATCGCCAGCGCCGCGCCCAGGCCGTGGTCGATCATGCAGTAGATGCAGATCGCTTGAACCTCGACGAGTTGGAGGTAGGTGAACCACGCCGCCGCCCCGAGGATCGCCACCGCCGCGGTGCTCAGCACCACGCCGCCCAGCCGCTTGCGTTTCAACAATGTCGCCAGCACCACGACGTACAAGCCGACCGCCAACCCGCTCACCGGCAAGCCCCAAACCTTCGACCACTTGGTGCCCAGCACCGCGCCGCACCCCGCGTCGTCGCCGCAGCCGATCGGCTTGCCGTCGCCCAAGAGCGACACGGCCGTGAGGTAGCCGGTCAACCCCAACAGCACCGCCGACAGCACCACCGCCGACCAAAGCGTGAGCTTCAGCCCCCGGGCACTCCCGACCTCTCGTGCATCCGTTTGCGTTTCAGGCAATGGCCACCAACCCCGTCAACGGTGAAATAAATCCGCGTGCCCGGCCCCGGGACAACCCCACGGCCCGATGCGTTTATACCCCCGCATAGGCCCCGCGGGAAGCAATAAATCCTCGTGATTCTCAGCCATGGGCATCCACGGCCGGCTTTCCCTAAAATAGACGACCCGCGGGGCGGTTGCGTTCGTGCGAACCCGCGAGAATCTGAATTTCAGTGAAATAGGTTGATCGGCTGCCGATCGACTTTGGAGCACCCCGACATGGCCGGCCACAGCAAATGGGCAAACATCCGACACCGTAAAGGACGCCAGGACGCCAAGCGCTCCAAGGTCTGGTCCAAGTGCAGCCGCGCCATCATCGTGGCGGCGAAAAACGGCGGCGGCGACCCGGCCATGAACCTCACCCTCCGCTACGCCATCGACGAGGCCAAAGCCGCCAACATGCCCAAAGACACGATCCAAAAAGCGATCGACAAGGGGGCCGGCGACGGCGACGGCAACCACTACGAAGAGGTCCGCTACGAAGGCTACGGCCCCGCCGGGGTCGCGGTGATGCTCGACCTGCTCACCGACAACCGCAACCGCACCGCCAGCGAACTCCGCCACCTCTTCGACAAATACAACGGCAACCTCGGCGCGACCGGCTGCGTCGCCTACATGTTCGAGCAAAAAGGCGAACTCTATCTCGAGAAATCCAAGATCACCGAAGAGGCGCTCATGGACCTCGCCCTCGAAGCCGGCGCCGAGGACATCGCCGACGACGGCGAAGCCTGGCATATCACCACCGCCCCCCACGACTACCGCGCGGTCCGCGAAGCCCTCGAAGCCGCCGACCTCGAGATCGACTCGGCCGAACTCGCCATGGTCCCCGACAACCACATCGCGGTGGAAGGCGACGACGTGCAGAAGGTATTGACCTTCATCGAAATGATCGAAGACCACGACGACGTACAGAAGCTGCACCACAACGCCGAGTTTGATGACGACGCGATGGTTGGAGCGTAAGGCCGGGTCCGCCCATCCGAAACAACCCATGATCCGCCAAACCGTCTATTTCGCTGGCCGGGTGCAGGGCGTGGGCTTCCGCTTGACCACGGCAAATCTGGCGAAAGATTTTGCCGTGGCGGGGACGGTTTGGAATTTGCCCGATGGGCGGGTGGAGTTGATCGTTGAGGGCGAGGCGAAAGTGGTCGCGGGGTTTTTGGAGGCGGTGCGTGAGGCGATGAGTGGGAATATTGCGGGGGAAACCACGACGCGGTCGGCGGGGACCGGGGCGATGGGGCGGCCCGGCGATCCGGGGGCGTTTCGGATTTTGCGGTGAGACACAAACATAGCCGAGGGATGGCCATCCCTCGGCTTTATTGGGCTTTGATGACGATGAGGGTGGTGTCGTCGGTGGCGCGGCGGGGGCCGGTGTATTGGCGGACGGTCCAGAGGATGTGGTTGAGCGCGTCGTTGGCGGATTTGTCGGCGACGTCGAGGAGCAGTTGTTCGGTGCGTTCACGGCCGAAGCGGTGGCCGTCGGCGTTCATCGCGTCGGGTAGTCCGTCGGTGTAGAGCAGGAGCATGTCGCCGGGTTTTAAGTCGAAGACGCCTTTGGCGTAGGCCTGGTCTCGGTCGACGCCGACGATCATGCCGCCGATGTCCAGGGGGATGAGTTTGCCGTCGCGGACGAGCAGGGGGGCTTCGTGGCCGGCGTTGCAGTAGGTGAGTCGGCCGGTGTCGCGGTCGAGTGTGCCGTACCACAGCGTGACGAACTCGGCGTCGAGGGTGTCGCGGCACATCTGTTTGTTGACGCGAGACACCACCTCGTCGAGGTCGTAAACGTCTTGGGCAAAGGCCCGCAGCGACGCGCGGACGCCAGCCATGAGCAGCGACGCGGCGACGCCCTTGCCCACCACGTCGCCGACGCCGATGCCCAGCGAGTGGTCGAGGTTGATGAAGTCGTAGAAGTCGCCCGACAGTTCAAACGACGGGACGTAGCGCGCGGCGATGTCGTAGCCGGGCAACTCGGGCATCTTGCGCGGCAGCATCCGACGCTGCACGTCCGCGGCCAGGTGAAGCTGGCGCAGCATCTTTTGGTTGTCGGCCCGGGCGAGGTCGAGCCGGGCGTTTTCGATCGCGGTGGCGAGGAGCTGGGCGATGGCGCGGACCAGGTCGATCTCGAACTGGGTGAACTGGCGGATCTCTTGGGTGAAGAGTTGGAGGGTGCCGATGGCTTGGCCTTGGTAGATAATGCCGACGCAGAGCATGGACGCGAGGTTTTCGGTGCGGGCTTGGTCGGGGTAGTAGACCCGCGGATCGGTGGTCATGTCTTCGATGTAGATGTTCTCGCCGCGGAGCGCGGCGGCGAGCATCTCGCTGCGGTTGACCAGGAGCTGGCCTTTGTTG
>CAYPCC010000238.1:0-4025 GCA_964409095.1 uncultured Phycisphaera sp.
CATCATCTGCTTAAACGTCAGCACCTCGGTGCCGATCTCGACGATGCCGCTGGGGCCGACGCCCAGCGCGGTGTCGAGATACGCCAAGACGTCACGCACCGCGATCGGCTGCACCTTGGTGTGCACCCATTTGGGCGTCACCATGATCGGGATCCGCTCGGTGAGGTAACGCACCATCTCGAAGCTCGCCGAGCCCGACCCGATGATCGGCCCCGCCCGAAACTCGCTCACCCGCCCCGGCAACGCGTCCGCCAAAATCTTCCCGACCTCGGCCCGACTACGCAGGTGGCCGCTGCGTGTCGGCTCGCCCTTGGGTTCCAAGCCGCCGAGGTAGATGACGTGGGGCAACGGCCGATCGGTGTCGGCAACCGCTTGGTGACACGCCCCGACAAAGTGGCCCGCCGCGTCGCGGTCGCGCTGGGCGAAGTCGGCCCCGCCGTACATCGAATGAACCAAGTAGTACGCCGCGTCGATATCCCGCACCGCGGCGGCGAGCGTCTCGGGCTTGAGCAGGTCGCCTTGAACGATCTCGACGTCGTGCTCCCACGGCCGACCCTTGACCGGGTCCGCCTCGCGCACCAACACCCGCACCCGGTGCCCGGCCTCCAACAACCGCGGCACCAGCCGACCCCCGATATACCCCGTTGCGCCGGTGACTAAAACATTCATGAAGCAAGTCTAGGGCGAAATCGCCGACAAACCATTGGACTCGGGGGTTGAGACTCCTATTGTCCTATGAATCTTTCGAATTCCCACACCAATCCGGAGCAATCCCATGACCGAAACGCATACCTGGCCCGAACTCGCCATCGGCCTCTACGACAAACTCACCGGCCGCAACGCCGAGATCACCTACAGCTTCGAGGATTTTGTGCTGTCGGTCCCCTCGTCTACCGGCGACGACGCCAAGCACGCCACCTGGAAGATGAACGGCACGCTGAAGATCAGCACCCGCGACAAAGCCTAAGCGTGGCCGACGCCCCCCTCCCCATTGATATCCACGGCACGGTCCGCGTGGAAAACGACGGCAGCGCCTTTGACGTGATCGCCGACGGAGATCGCGTGACCGTCGATCTGCCGGACGTAGCGACGCTGAAAAAACTGCTGGACGGGCCGGGCGATCGCGGGCAGCTGCGGTTGGTCGCGGGTCTGTTGCAGCGGTACGCGATGGGGGTTGAGATCAAGCTCAAGGGTCAGACGATCGCCTCGCTTGGCCGTGACGCCGAGCCGGGGGCGTTTGAGAAGATGTTCTCGCTTGGCGCGGTGGATGTAAACAAACGGCAGCTGATCAAAGCGTTGTTTTCCCGTGGCAAGGGATGATCGGTTGTTTTTTTTAAATCACTCACTGGTAACTTGGGCGATGAATTGGCCGGCCTTGGTGAAGAGGCGGTGTTTGCGGTCTTCGTCCATGTTGTTGAGCGTGCCGAGCATCATGGAGAGCCGGGCGTTGCCCGCGAAGAAGTCTCGATGTTTATCGACGAATCGCCAATAGAGTCCGTCGACGGTTTCGCACCAGTCGTCGGATTTTTTGTGGTGGTCGGACATTTTGATGAGGTAGTTGCTGCCGCAGATGTAGGGCTTGGTGGCGAAGATGCCGCCGTCGGACATCAGGCCCATGCCGTAGACGTTGGGGCCCATGACCCAGTCGCTGGAGTCGACGTACATCTGCATGAACCAGCGGTGGGCTTCGGTCGGCAGCACTTCGCAGAGGTTCATCAGGTTAGCCAACACCATCAGGCGTTCGATGTGGTGATTCCAGCCGAGTCGCCGGGCTTTGTCGATGGCGTCGTCAAGCGGGGGTAGGCCGGTGGTCGCGTCGTACCAACAGGGCTTGAGGGTGCGGGTGTGGTTCCAGAAATTGGTGTCGTCTTGTTTCGCGCTGTAGTTCTGGTAGATGCCGCGGACAAACTCGCGCCAGCCGATGATCTGGCGGACGAAGCCTTCGAGCGAGTTGAGCGGGACATTGTTTTCGTCGGCGTGTTCCAAAGCGCGATCCACGATTTCCCGCGGCGTCAACAAGCCGAGGTTCAACATCGGCGACAACACGCTGTGAAACAGCACATCGTCCCGGTTCGACAACGCATCCTCGTAAGGCCCAAACTCCCGAAACCGGTCGTCCAAAAAATCACGCAGCCAAGCCAGCGCCTGCCGCCGCGTCGTCGGCAACCAAAACGCATCGCCCCCCGGAACCCCCGGAAGCACGCCCGGATGATCCGCGAACCGCTCGGCAACAAGCCGCTTCACCGCCCCAACATGCTCGGTCGGCTTCGCCCAATGCGTCTGGGGCACCGCCACCTGCTTGGGCAGCTTCTTGCGGTTGTCCCCGTCAAAACTCCACTGCCCGCCCGTCGGCTGACCATCGCCATCCACCAAGATGCCCAGCCGTTTGCGCTGCTGTTCGTAAAACTTCGCCATGAACGGCCGCCCCCCCGAACCACCGCCCGAGCCATCCAAATAATCTCCGAACACCTCCCGCGGCGTGACAAACATCGGGCTCTCTAAAAACTCGAGTTCCCAGCCTTGCTCCTGTGCCAACGCCTCGACCCGCTCTTCAAAAAACTTGTCCTCGATCTCAAACATCACCAGCCGTTTGATCCCCTTGCCCTCGGCAAAGCGCGACAGCTTCGTCTCATAATTCGTCTGCAGCTGCGGCCCCGATTGATCTTCAAGTGATTCGTAATGCACGTCGCAACCGTTGGCCCGCAGTTCGTCGGCGTGACTCCGCATCGCGGCGAGAAATAGCACGATCTTTTGCTGGTGGTGTTTCACATAGGTGCACAGCCCCACGTCCTCGGCCATGAAAAACCGCGCGTCCCGTAGCGTTTTGAATTCCGCGAACGGGAACAGCTGATTGCCCAGCACCACCACCAACGTCTCGCTGCCGTAGTCGCTCATGCCTGACCTTAGCACCCGTTCTCACGCTTGGCTTCGCGGCTGTTGCTTCGGCGGGTAAACTTCTCTCATGCCATTACTCATCCAAAACGCCCGTCTCGTCACCGCTTCGTCGATTGCGACGGGCGACCTCTACGCCGACGACAACAAGATCACCACCCTCGCCGCCCCCGGAAGTCTCAACCCCGCAGACCTGCCGCAGGACACCACCCTCATCGACGCCGCCGGCAAGCTCCTCATGCCCGGCTTCATCGACCCCCACGTCCACATCCACCTCCCGTTCATGGGCACCCACGCCAAGGACGACCACCCCACCGCGTCACGCGCCGCGTTGATCGGCGGCACCACGACGTATCTCGAAATGGTCTGCCCGTCCCGCGATGAACAACCGCTAGAGGCATACCAACTTTGGAGTGAGAAAGCTTCCGGGGGCGTCTGTGACTACGGGTTCCACATCGGCGTCACCCGCTTCGACGACGACGTCGAACAGCAACTCCGCACCCTCGTGGCCGACCACGGCCAACGCTCGTTCAAAGTTTTTTTAGCTTACAAAGGTGCCTTTGGCGTTAGCGACGACGAACTCTACCGCGTCTGCAAGCTCGCCCAAGAACTCGGCGTCACCGTCACCGCCCACTGCGAAAACGCCGAGTTGGTGGCCGCGAATCAGGCCGCGCTGATCGCCGCGGGTAAGGTTGGCCCCGAGTGGCACGAGCCGTCCCGCCCGGTCGCTGTCGAGGCCCAGGGCGTCCACCACTTCTGCACCTTCCTCCAGATGACCGGAGCCAAAGGCTACATCGTCCACACGTCTTGCCGCGACGCCGTCGAAGTCGCAATGAAGTTCCGCGGGCAAGGCGTCAACGTCGCCGTCGAAACCGTCATCCCCTACCTCACCCTCGACGACACCTACGCCCAGCGCAACGCCTCCACCGGCCACGACCCGTTCGAAGGCGCGAAGTACGTCATGTCCCCGCCCATCCGAAGTATCGATCACCAGCACTACCTCTGGCACGCCCTCGCCGCCGGACACATCCACACCCTCGGCACCGACCACGCCCCCTTCGACTTCAACACCCAAAAACACATGGGCTGCCCCGACCCCCGGAAGGCGGTCGATGCGAACTTCAACCCGCTCA
>CAYPCC010000239.1:0-4020 GCA_964409095.1 uncultured Phycisphaera sp.
AGCCATCCTGCCCTACGCCTGGACCAAGACCTGGGGCAAGGCCCGCGTGTTCGGCGCGTGCTGGGGCCACACCTACGAAGACTTTAATGTGCCTGAGGCCAAGGAAATCGTCCGTCGCGGGATGCTGTGGGCCAGCCGGTAATTTTTGATTGGGGCTTGAGGATTTTTGATCGGCCCGACGCAAGAGCTGGCCTTGCGACGCAGGGCTGTTTGCATCAATCAAAAATTCTCATTCAAAAATCAAAAAACCTGGCCCTCGCTCTCGGGTATAACACTCTTTATCGCTCGACCCACCAAAACATCCAGCCCACGGTGCCCTCATGCTCAGCCCGCAACACGCCCGCATCCGTTCGTTTGAAGTCGTCCCCGCGTTGCCCGAGCCGTTGGCGGCGCTGCTGGAGATCGCCAACAATTTGTGGTGGTCGTGGCAGCCGTCGGCGGAGGCGTTGTTCACCCGACTCGACGCCGACCTCTGGAGCTTGACCGGGCACAACCCGGTTAAGCTGCTAGGCCTCGTGCATCAAACCAAGCTCGACGCCGCGGCGAATGACCCGGCGTTTCTCGACGCGCTGGCGTCCGTCAAGGCCGAACTCGACCGCGACTTGGCCCGCACGCCTTGGCACATCGCCACCCAAGCCAAGCTCCCCGAAAACTCGACGGTCGCTTATTTCTGCGCCGAGTTCGGTTTGGCGGAGTGCTTCAATATCTACTCCGGCGGCCTGGGCTGCCTCGCGGGGGACCACCTTAAATCCGCCAGCGAGCTGGGCCTCCCGCTCATCGCGTTGGGCCTGCTCTACCGCCACGGCTACTTCCAGCAATACCTCTCGGCCGACGGCTGGCAACAGGAAATCACGCCTGACCTCGACTTCGCTAATCTGCCCGTCGCGCCGGTCAAAAACGACGCCGGGCAACAAGTCATCGTCCACGCCGATCTGCCCGGCCGCTCGGTCGCCATCGCGCTGTGGAAGTCGACCGTTGGCCGTGTGCCGCTCTACCTCCTCGACACCAACCTCGACGTCAACACCCCCGAAGACCGCGCCATCACCGGCCAACTCTATGGCGGCGACATGGAAACACGCATCCGCCAAGAAATCATCCTGGGCATCGGCGGCGTCCGCGCTCTCGAAGCCATCGGCATTCGGCCGGACGTCTGCCACATGAACGAAGGCCACTCCGCCTTCCTCGCCCTCGAACGCATCCGCCGGCTCATCGAAGACCACAACCTCACCTTCGACGAAGCCCGCGCCCAAGCCGCCTCGTCCCATATCTTCACGACCCACACCCCCGTGCCCGCGGGGATCGACCGCTTCCCCGCGGACATGGTGAAGCGCTACTTCGAGGCGTTCGTGCCGTCGCTGCGCTTGGACATGGAAGGATTGCTCGCGCTCGGCCGGGACGATGTCTCGAATAAGCACGAGCCGTTCTCCATGGCGACGCTCGCCATCCGCGCCTCCGACGCCTGCAACGGCGTGTCTAAGCTCCACGGCGAAGTCTCCCGCGACATGTGGCAAAACGTCTGGCCCCGCGTCCCCGCCGAAGAAATCCCCATCGGCCACGTCACCAACGGCGTCCACGCCCGCACCTGGATCAGCGACGACCTGCTCGCCCTGCTCAACCAAACCCTCGGCGACCGCTGGCGCGACCACCCCGAAGACCACACCATCTGGAACGCCGTCCACGACATCCCCGACGACCAGCTCTGGCAAACCCACCAAGCCCAGCGCACCTCGCTCATCGCGTGGGTCAAGCAAACGCTGACCCGGCAACTCGCCGACCGCGGCGTGTCCCCGGTCAAGATCGCTGAGTGTGTCGATGGTCTTTCCGACCAAGCCCTGACCATCGGCTTCGCCCGTCGGTTTGCGACCTACAAGCGCGGCAACCTGATCCTGCGTGACGCCGATCGGCTCAAGCGCATCCTCATGCACGTCGATCGACCGGTACAGATCCTCATCGCCGGCAAGGCCCACCCCGCCGACGGCGGCGGCAAAGACCTCATCCGCCAACTCGTGCACTTCGGCCTCGAATCCGAGGCCGGCCACAAAGTCGTCTTCATCGAAAACTACGACATGCACGTCGCCCGACACCTCGTGCAAGGCTGCGACGTCTGGCTCAACACGCCCAAACGCGGCATGGAAGCCTCGGGCACGTCCGGCATGAAGGCCGCGCTCAACGGCGTGCTCAACTGCTCCATCCTCGACGGCTGGTGGGACGAGGCCTACGCCTCAGAAGTCGGCTGGGCCATCGGCCGACGCGAAACCTATCCCAATCAAGACGCGGCCGACGACATCGAATCCAAAGCCCTCTACGACCTCTTGGAAAGCCAGATCGGGCCGATGTTCTATCACCGCGACGAGCACGGCCTTCCCCGGCAGTGGATCAAGCTGATGAAGCAGTGCATCGCCCAACTCGGCCCGTTCTTCAACACCAACCGCATGGTCCAGCAATATGCCCAGGAGTTCTACTTCCCCGCGCTGCGACGCGCCGACGTGATGAAACAAAACGATCTGTCCCCCGCCCGCGACCTCGCTCACCAGACCGCACGGCTGCGCCACGGCTGGAGCAAACTGGACATCACGCAAGTCGTCGTCGACACCGACTCGCCGCTGGGCGTCCGCGAGTCTCGGCCGTTGTCCGTGCGGGTCAAGCTCGGCGACCTCGCGCCCGACGAGGTCCGCGTGCAGGTCTACGCCGGCCAACTTGACAACGACGGCCGACTCACCCACGGCCACGCCACCGACTTGGCCCACGAAAAATCACTCGGCAACGGCGAACACGCCTTCGCCGGCCAACTCGCCGCCGACGGCAGCGGACTCCACGGCTTCGCCATCCGCATCCTCCCCGGCGGCGAGGCGTTCGCGCCCCTCACCATCCCCGGCCTCGTCCACTGGGAAAACCACACCACCCCCGCCGTGGTCCACGCCTCGGTCGAAAAACCTTCGCGTTCGGTCAATCCTCGATCATAAATGTTTGCCGCCGTTTGCGACCCAGCGAGCTGCGGCAAGCGCCCGCCTCCCCATGTCCGACGCCCTGTTCCCGATTAACGACGACGAGCTGCTCATCAACGTGTACCTCAAGCAGGGCCGGACGCTCGACGACCTGCCGTACACCCAAGAGTTCGAGACGCTCTATTGCACGATGTACGGCCCCGACGGCCGCGACGCTCCCCCCGCAAGCCAAGGCCACAACTCGTACACCCGGGCCAACGTGTTCCACCGCCTGCACAACCTCCGCAAAGCCGGCAAGCTCCCCAAGCTCGGCCGAGCCAAGTCGCCGCCGCCCCGTATCGACGCTGAGCAGGAGCAACAACTGATTCATTTCGTCGAACAAGAAATCGGCCAACTCTCCAAACGCGACCAGCTGCTCTACCAACCCACCTTCGACAATGTCGTCGACGCTTTCAACACCGCCGCGGACCTCTCGCTGTCGCACCACGATATATGGCGAATCATCGCCAAACTTGCTAAATAAAACCCAAAGCCGAGGGATGGCCATCCCTCGGCTTTCCCACCCACCCCGCCACCCCCGCCATGCATTTCCAAACCGATTACCCCGGAGCCGTCGCCGCGTTCAAGGGCGAGGCGTGTTTCACGCTCGACTACTCGCGTGATCGCCTACTACACTGCCTCGATCAACTCACCGAGCCGCAGGTTTGGCAACGTCCCGATTCTGATTCTGCGGGCCGGATGAATGCGGTGGGCAACCTCGTGCTCCATGTCGCGGGCAACCTCCGGCAGTGGATCACCGTCGGTTGTCATCCCACGCAAGCCCTCGCCGACGACCGCGACCGCGAGGCCGAGTTTTCGGCGACCTTCGGCATGACGCCCGCCCAACTCGCCGACCACCTGGGAGTCGCCGTCGCGGACGCCCAGCAAACCATCGCGTCGCTCAACAAAGATCACCTCCTCGAACCCCGCACGATCCAAGGCTTCGACGTCACCGGCATGGGCGCGATCTGGCACAGCGTCAGCCACCTCGAAGGCCACGCCCAGGAAACCATCTTCGCCACCCGCATCATCCTTG
>CAYPCC010000240.1:0-3813 GCA_964409095.1 uncultured Phycisphaera sp.
CTGCCGGCAGGCCAAGTCCTCTCCACCCGACCCGACCTCATCCCCCCCGCCTTCGCCCAAGAGTTCAAGAAACTCCAAGCCAACGTCCCCCCCGCGCCGTGGGACGGCGACCACCCCGACAAACACATCCACGCGGCGCTTCGCCGCGAGCTCGGCGACCGCCTCGACACCGCGTTTCTCAACATCGACCCCACGCCGCTTGCTGCAGCGTCGATGGCGCAGGTCCACTGCGCCACGCTGGCCGACGGGCGAGACATCGTGCTCAAGGTCCTGCGTCCGGGGATCGAGGACGTGATCGTGGCCGACCTGCAGCTGATGCGTTGGCTGGCCAGCTTGGCGGAAGGGTATCTCAAGAATCTGGGTTTTGATGCGCCCGAGGTGGTCGAAGAGTTTTCGCATCAGCTCGAGCGCGAGACGGACCTGCGCGTCGAGGCCGACTCGACCCGGCGGATGAGCGACGACTTTGCCGAGGTCGAGGGCGTGAGCTTTCCCGAGGTGTACCGCGAAGTCTCGACGCGGCGGGTGCTGGCGCTCGAACACGTGCAAGGCACGCTGCTGAGTGATTTAGCGTTCGACACAATCACCAAGGAGCAGCGTCTGGCGTTGGTCGGCCGGGCGGCGGACGCGGTGTTTCGGCAGTGTTTGTCGGTCGGCTTTTTTCACGCCGACCCGCACCCGGGCAATATTTTTGTCGATCCCGAATCCGCGTCGATCACGTTCATCGACTGCGGGATGGTCGGCAGCATCGACCCCCGCTCGGCCGAGCAACTCGCCCAGATCACCCACGGCACGATCGAGGGCGAACTCGACCGCGTCGTCCGCACCGCGATCCGCATCGCCGACGCCGACCCCGCCGTCGCCGACGACCGCGCGTTCCGTGCCGACGTCTGGCGATTCATCGACCACTTCAAGGGCGGCAGCCTCGCGTCGCTGCGCATGGGCGAACTCCTCGACGAGTTTTTCGAGGTGATGCGCAAACACCACCTGCGTTGCCCGGCCGACATCGTGTATCTCATCAAAGCCCTCACCACCATCGAAGGCGTCGCGCAGGAACTCGCGCCCGAGTTCGACCTGGTGGGCCACGTTCGGCCCTACGTCACCAAGCTCGTCAAACAGCGTTTCGGGTTCCGCGCCCTCAAGCGAAGGTTCCGCAACAACGCCGTGGCGTATGCCGACCTGCTCGACCATCTGCCCCACCGCCTCGACGACCTCATGCGGATGGTTCGTCAGAACCGCACGACGATCCGCCTCGAACACCAGAACCTCGACGCGCTCACGAGCGAAGTCGAACGGGCGAGCAAACACATCGCCTGGGCGGTGATCCTCGGGGCGGTGATCTTGGGTGCGGCGATCCTGGTGCTGGCGGATCAGCGGGGCGGGCGGACGTACCTGAGCGTGTTTGCGTTGATCGCGTTCATCGGCGCGTCGGGCATCGGGCTGTTTCGCCTGCTGCGGCCACGGTTCTAGGCTCGGCCAACGAAATGATGTGAACGGGAAAGCTCGATGGGCGCAAAAAGCGGCCCGTGGCGTCTGGGCTCACTCGCGTTCTATTTTGGCGAGGATCACGTCACGGGTCGTTTGGCTCGGGCCGCGTTTTTTTCCCGGTTTGGGTGCGCCTCATTTTTGACGGGCGCCGCGGCTCATCCGAGTACTCATTTAACTATAACGCGCCGCCGCCCAAATCCAATGGGTATTTTTCCTGCGAATAGAAGACGAACAGCCCCGCGAGGGGCGACCCGGCTCGCTTATCAATTGGTCGCGCTACGCCAGGCTTTGAGTTGCTCAGGGGTGATGAGCGTGTAACGGCCGCCGTTGTCGCGGGCCTCGACGAAGCTGCGGAGTTCGGGTGAGTTGTCGCCGAGTTGGAGGAAGTGGAGCGTGACCTTGCGGCCGCTTGGGTTGAGCTTGTCTTTGAGGGTGGGCAGGTAGCCGCTCCAGTTGGTCGCGCGGGAAGTGATGAAGATGAGTTCTTGGGCCCCGCTTGCGATGGCGGCGTCGAGGCCGCTGCCCAGGCCGCGTGAACCCAGAGGGGTGATGGGATTGAGGAAGCGGGTGAGCGGCGACAGCTGGGCGGGGGCGGGGGCGAAGGGGTTGCTGTCGAAGGTGCCGATGGCTCCGTCGCGGATGGTGAAGAGGCTGACGGTCTGGCCGGTGCTGGGGCGGGTGAGTCCGGCGATGAGCGCGGCCTTGCCGTCGTCAAACCAGGCGCTGGACCGATCGACGGCGTCGAGGAGGACCGCGGTGTGGCCGGGGTTGAGCGTCATGCCCAAGGCGTTGGGAGCCAAGGCGAGGAAGGGGTTGTTGTTGTCGATGACGGCCGGGCGCGCGCGGGTGGGTGTCGTGGTCGGCGGGGGGTTGGTGGTGGTGCGGGGTGGGGTGGCCGTGGCCGAGGGAGTCGTGGCGGTGGCGCGGGGGGTGGTGTTGGTGATGGCGGGCCGGTCGGCGGCTTGGGCGACGGTGACGTTGTTCGCGCCGCCGCCACGGCCGAGGATGATCACGAGGACCACGATCCATTCGACGGCGAAGGTCGCCCAGCCGGCAATAGCGAGGCCCACGAGCATGGGCTTGGGCTTGCTGCGGGCCATGGTGACCATCGCTCCGCCCGCGGGCTCGGCGACGCCGACGTTGGTGGTGAATCCGGTGCGTGTGCCCATGGCCGTGCCGGCCCGGGTGCCCGAGCGGGACCCGGCCGACGTGCCGGACTTCGTGCCCGAAGACGAGCCGGAGCTTGACGCACCGGGCGAGCCGGGGCGAGACGAACCACTGGAACCGGGGCTGGGCTTACGGATCATTTGGGGCTGACCTTTCTCGGGGTCGCGTGGCACCGAGAGCACGGCACCACAGGTCGAGCAGCGGCAAATGCCGCCCGCGAAGCCGGGATCGACTTCCAAACCACTCGAACAACTTGGGCAAACCAGTTTTAACAAAACGCAAAAACTTTCAGAGATTCTGACAGGAAAGGGTTCCCGCCGACATCGCAGATCACAATGAAATCTTCATCGGGCGAAACGAACGTCCGCCATCGGTTATCGAGTCGCGTGAGACACAAAAATCCAAACGAGTGCTGCCGGTCATGCCGATCAAGGGCAAAATATCGGGGTAAACGCCTAAACGTCACCACCCTATTTTATCCGCTTCGCAGCGGCCACCCAAGACAAACGCAACAAAACACTAGGCGAATCCCGGGTTCGCCGGCCGGTCTTGAATCACGGCAGCGAGGTGATATCGCTCAGCAACGTCACGCCCGCGGGCAGCTTTTCGATCGCCACGGCACAGTAGGGATAGGTCACGGCCTGAGTCACGATGCTGTTGGGGCCCGGGGCGACGGCGATGCCTTGGACGTAGACCTGCTTGCCTTTGATTTGCAGGCCGTTGATGTCGGCCGAGAAACCGCCGGTGGGCTGCTGGCCGAGGCTGAACAAAATCACCGAATGCTTGGCGAGGTCGACGTCGGCCCCGGCTTGGGCAAACGCTTCACGCAGGCCCAGCCCGTCGAGAGCATCGGCGTCGATCACGCCCAGGCCATGCGATGCGATGGGCAACTGGTCGCCGCTGACTTTGGCGATGATCGGCACGGCCTCGGCCAGGGTCTTGACCATCGGGGTCGAGGACGACGACGAATCCGAAGAACCGCCCCCGGCACAGCCAACCAAAAAAAGTGGGCTACAGGTCAACGTGGCGGCCAAGAGGGCGGGGGTCAGCAATCGCATCGGTCTTCTCCGTGAAAGGGGCATGCCCATCACTATAACCAAAGCCCCCCCGCCTCGGCGGCGAATGCGACGGCTCCCGCGATTCTTGGGGTTATCGGCTTGC
>CAYPCC010000241.1:0-3810 GCA_964409095.1 uncultured Phycisphaera sp.
GCCAGCCGCACCCGCTCGTTCTCCTGACTCACCGTGAGCGGGGCGGCGCAGCCGCCGATGACGATCGCCGTGAGCGCCAACCCGATCGCCGGGGTCAAACACCGGATCGAAAGCGTCAAGCGGGCGTGTGGCGGGTGTGGCATCATCGAAGACCTATAATGCCCGCCATGGTCGCCCCGAGCAAACCGCAAGAATCCACGATCACGACGTCGCCCCTTTCTTTGGGCGGCGTGGAGATCGATGCGCGGTTTTATCAGGCGGGCCTTGCGGGCTACTCCGACGCGGCGATGCGGTTGGTCGCCCGCCGTCACGGCTGCCCCTACTGCATCACCGAGGCCATGCTCGATGCGTTTCTGATCGCCGGCGGCAAAGGCCTCAAACACGCCGAGATCCCGCCGGGGGATCACCCGATTTGTGGCCAACTCATGGGCAGCCACCCCGACGACATCGCTGCGGGGGCGAAGATTCTGGTGGAACTGGGCTACGACGTGGTGGACGTGAATTTGGCCTGCCCGGTCAAAAAGATCAAGAAGAAGTGTCGGGGGGGGCATTTGTTGAGCGTGCCGGACGAGGCGATCGAGATTTTGGCGGCGGTCAAGGCCGCGGTGCCGGCCGGGTTCCCGTTGACCACCAAGCTCCGCCGGGCCTACGACGACACCCCCGGCATGCAAGACGCTTTTGACCAAGTCTTCGAGGCGGCGCTGGGCTTGGGGTACGCCGGGGCGACGGTGCATTGCCGAACGGTGCAGCAGAAGTATGTCGGGCCGGGGAAGTGGGAGGCGCTTGAGGAGATCGCGCGTAAGTACAGGCTTGGGGCGTTTCGAGAGCCGATGTCGGATGTGGGATGGCGGATTTCGGAACAAGGCCACGAGACTACGAACGGGACAGCGCCATCGCTTGCGTCCGCCCATCCGCCATCCACCATCCACCATCCGCCTTTCATACTGGGCGGTAGCGGCGATATCTGGACCGCCGACGACATCTTCCGGATGCTCGACCAGACCGGCGTGGACTGGGTCAGCGTCGCCCGCGGCTGCATCGGCAACCCGTGGATTTTTACCCAAGCCCGCGCCCTCATGGCCGGCCGATCTGCGGTCGCCCCGACCGTTCACCAACAGCGCGGCGTTTTGCTCGAACACTTCGACCTGTCCGTGCGCTGCCACGGCGAAGCGCAGGCGTCGCGCATGATGCGCAAGTTCGGCATCAAGTTCAGCCGACACCACCCCGAGGCGGACGCGATCAAGGCGGCGTTTATCAAAGTGAAATCGACCGACGATTGGCGGGCCGTGTTGGCCGAGTTCTACACCCACGACGGCCCCGGCGTGTCGGGCGACGCGGCGCTGCCGCCGGAGGCCGAGGTGGATCAGGCTTGCGGCGTGCCGGTCGGGGGCGAGGTTTGGGCTTAAACTTGGGGGATGAAACTCGCGGTCCTCGGCGACATCCACCTGTTTTCCCTCGACGTCCACCCGCGACGCCTGCTGAGCAAGCGCGTGTTTGCCCACACCAATCTCTTGATGAATCGGCGGCATCGGTTTAACCATGCGCTGCTTCCGGCGTTGGTGGAGAAGGCCAAGTCGCTTTCGCCGGAGTTGGTGCTGTTTTCGGGGGATGTGAGCACGTCGTCGTTGGAGAGCGAGTTTGAAGAACTCGAACGCGTCGTGGCCCCTTTAGTCGAGGAAGTTTCCGGGGGCGGGGTGTTGGTGCCGGGGAATCACGATCGGTACACGTTTAAGAGTCGGCGGGTCAAGCGGATCGAGTCGATTTTAGCGAAGGTGATGCCCGCCGAGTTTCCGCATGTGCGCGAGCTTGGGCCGGGGTGGCGGTTGCTGGCGCTGGACTCGGCGATCCCGAACCGGATGTTTTCACGCGGGGCACTCGGCAAGGCCCAATTCCGGGGGGCGGCGGAGGCGATCCGGGCGGTGCCGGCGGGGGAGGGGCTGGTGGTGTTGTGTCACTACCCTTGCACGTTGCCGCCGCGGGTGCCCAGTGCGTGGTCGCATGATCTGAAGGAGGCCGAGGCGTTGCGGCGAGAGCTCGCCGCCTGCCGGGGTCGGGTGGTGTACATCCACGGCCACATCCACAAACCCTGGCACGTCTTGCCCCCGGCTTCACCCCCAGACTCGGGCCCCGGGAAAAAAGATACGAAAGACCCCGCCAAGTCCAGCTTCACCGGCGGCCCGGCGTTCGAGTGCCTCAACGCCGGCTCGCCCTGCATGACCAGCGACAAATACCCGCTGGGCCAAGGGTTCTGGGAAGTCGACTTGCCCGACGACCCGCTCGCCCCGCTCACTACGACCCACCACGTCCCGGCCCGTGCAATCGACACAGAAGGACTCACCCTCGCGGCGGCCAGCAAAGACGTCCGATGGATCGCTGGCCCTCCTGTATAATCGGGGCATACTTGCGCAGCCCCGGCCTACCCGCCGCGGCGATTCACGTTGAGATTGATCACGCGCTCCCGGCCCCCCGCCCGGAGCAGGAGGTTGGCTTATGTGTGGCATCGTGGCTTACGTCGGAAACAAGCAGGCAGCCCCGCTGCTGATCGAAGGACTCAAACGCCTGGAGTACCGCGGGTACGACTCGGCCGGGATCGCCGTGACCACGCCCAGTTCGTCTTCCGGCGGCGGCGTATCCACCGCCCGCAGCGTCGGACGGGTCAGCGTCCTTGAAGACCTGATCGCCGCCGACCCCCGGAAATACCGCGGCACCCTCGGCATCGCCCACACCCGCTGGGCCACCCACGGCAAACCCTCCGAAGCCAACGCCCACCCCCACACCGGCACGACCCAGTCCGGCCACACCATCAGCCTCGTCCACAACGGCATCATCGAAAACTACCGCGCCCTGCGCACCTACCTCCAAGGCAAGGGCCACGTCTTCACCAGCGAAACCGACACCGAGGTCCTCGCCAAACTCATCGCCGAGCTCTACGTCGCCGAGACCGACGACGACGGCGTGATCGACTCCGGCGGCGCCGCCCTCGAAACCGCCGTCCAGACCGCGCTGCGCGAAGTCACCGGGGCCTACGCCATCGCCGTGACCTGCACCCGTGAGCCGCACACCCTCGTCGTCGCCCGCAAGGGCAGCCCGCTGATGATCGGCGTCGCCGACAACGCCTACGTCGTCGCGTCCGACCCCTCCGCCATCGTCGCCCACACCACCCAAGCCATCGCGCTGGACGACTACCAAGTCGCCCGCCTCTGCGCCGGGCCCGTCGATGGATGGGGCGAAAAAGCGGGCATCGACATCGCCGCCGCCAAAGCGACCGGCAAGCCCTGGGCCGTCGACTTCCGCACCACGACCATCGACAACGTCGAAGTCACCCAGCAAGTCACCGAACTCGAAATCGACCTACAGGAGATCGAACTCGGCGGCTACGAGCACTTCATGCTCAAAGAAATCATGGAGCAGCCCGAGTCGATCCGCACCTGCCTCACCGGCCGGATCGACACCCGCGAGGGCCAGATCGTCCTCGGCGGCCTCGCCAACCTCTCCCGCGAACTCGTCCGCGCCCGCCGCATCATCCTCAGCGCCCAAGGCACCGCCTACCACGCCGGCCTCATCGGCGAATACCTCTTCGAAGACCTCGCCAAGCTGCCGTCCGTCGCCCACTACGCCAGCGAATTCCGCTACCGAAACCCCATCATCGAAGAGGGCAGCGTGATCATCTCGATCAGCCAGTCCGGCGAAACCGCCGACACCCTCGCCGCCCTCCAGGAAGCCAAGAGCCGCGGCGCCCTCGCCCTCGGCGCGGTCAACGTCGTCGGCTCGACCATGTCCCGCGAGACCGACGCCGGGGTCTACCTCCGC
>CAYPCC010000242.1:0-3801 GCA_964409095.1 uncultured Phycisphaera sp.
GAGAACCTCTTCAGCGTCCTGATGGGCGAACACGTCGAGCCGCGGCGCAAGTACATCGAGGATCACGCGCTGGAAGTCAAGAACTTGGACGTGTAAGACGTTTGGCGGACGGTTTGCTTTCCGTCCGTTTCAGATTTGTTGAAGGCGTCGCCTGCGCGGCGGGCGTTTTTGCGTGCGCTAAAACCGCAGCTTTATACTTGATCACCCAAGTTCCTCACCGCGTCTTGAAGTTGGTTGGCGATCGCGCACCAGCCGTGTTTGTTGTTGGGTTGATCGGTGAAGCGTCGCGGCGGGCCGAGGGTGACTTGCAGGGTGCGGGGGCGGGGGAACGCGGCACCTTTGGGCAAGGCCGCGTGCGTGCCGGCGAGGTGGCAGGGCACGATCGGCACGTCGGCCCCGGCGACCAGCATCCCGACGCCCGGGAGGAACGGCTGCATCTGGCCGTCGGGGCTGCGGGTGCCTTCGGGGAACAAGATGAACCCCGCGTCGCCGGCGGTGAAGCGTTCGCGCAGCTGGGCCATCGCATGCCGGCCGACGTTCTTTCGCCACATCGGCAAGGCGTTGAGACAGAGCGCCGAGAACGCGGTCGCCAGCTTGGTCTCAAAAAACACGTCGCCCGCCGAGACCGGAAACACATACCGGCGGTGCCGGGCGGGCAACGCCGCGGCCAAGATCAACGCGTCGAGATGACTGCAGTGATTCGCCACCAACACAAACGGCGGCTCGGCGGGCAGATACTCCCGACCAACGATCTTTAGGCGGTGAAACAAATTGAGATACACCCGCACCACGCCGCCCCCAGCAACACGGGCACCAACAACCCCGGCGCGATCACCGCCCACGACGCGCATCGTAACAGCAACTCCTCACGAGTCGCCGCGTCGATCTTCCCCACTATCGACAACATCAATACCAACAACGGCGACACGATCAAGAGCGCCGCCACGCCGACCGTGCCCCACAATGTGATCGGCGAATCGAACACATCGCTCATCCCAAACAGCCGCGCCCGACTCACCGTATCCATCACGCCGCTCCTTCATGCAAACGACGCGAAGCACGCCGCAATCGCCGAATCACCGTAATGATGCAACCGACCACGATGAGCTACAGCAGCGCCGACGGGTGGAACCAACCATAGTGGTGGTATGGGCCATTAATAGCATTAGTCACTGGCCCCCAAAAACCCGTTCGCCACGCCATCGGCACCAACCCCATCAACAAACACGCCAGCGCCATAATCTGCATCCGCTCGGGCTTGGCCATCGGCCCGCAATAATCTTGCCCCGCTCCCGCCGCCACGGCCTGCGCTCGGACGTAGGCCACCAGCACCGCGCTGCACGCCGCCGCCATGCCTAACGCGGGATGCCCGGTAGCAAAACCAAATCCCACAAGCATCGCAATATCCGAAATTCGATCAGGTACTTGTAGATTTCTCCCACTGACGAAGCAGTTTGCGTTTTCACGGCAACCATCCCGTCGAGTAGGTTGCAGAACGCTCGGCATTCGATGAAAAATGCCGCAGCGACCCAAAACACGATTCGCTGCCACGCAGGTTCGACGGGGGCCAGCAACATCGCCGCGGCACTCAACGTCGCAAATACGACGCTTAGCACCGACACCGCGTTGGCCGACAGGCCCAGCCGGATCGCCGCATCCGTAAACCAACGCATCACCGCCCACTCCCGCGGCGGCATCGGCCGACGGTCGCAGACTTCGTATGGGGCATTCGGCGGTTCTTCACTCATCATGTTCAGCCCCGGCCCGCACGGCCGACATCACGCGCTAACCCGTTTTCGCTCCGTTGATTCGACCGCCCGGCAACTTCATCGCTATAGTCTCTCCCCGACCGTGCGCCGCTGTCAATCATCCCGACCGAGTTCCACCATGACCGACTCCCTCATCCCTCACGCCCCCGGAACCGCCACGCGATCCAAACCCTCCCGCGGTTGGTACGGCCTGGCCCTCGTGCTCATGATCATCGGCGTCGCCGCGTTCGCCGCTTCGCTATCGCTCGCCCAGTCTCAGGTCGCCGCCGCGGTCAACGCGATGCAGCGCATCATCGCCCCCGGCAGCGCCGAGATGACCTTCGATCAACCCGGCGACTATCTGGTCTACTACGAGAAAGTCGGCACGTTCAACGGCCAAGACTTCGACACCACCGCCGTCTTCCGCGAAACCCCCGCGCTGGACATCGACCTCCAACACCAAGCCACCGGGGAATACGTCAACGTCCGCCAAGCCAAGTTCGACAAAAGCGAATCGCAGATGTTCAACCACGGCCGAGCCAACAGCGAATTCGTCTTCACCCTGCCCCCGGAACATTTCGTGGAAGGTGCGGACTCGCCGGTGAAGTACACCGTCACCGCGAGCCACGAAAACCCCGATCTCGATGAGCGGGTGTTGCTGGCGGTGGGTCCGCCGGTGGTGGGGTCGATGATGTCGGATTGGCGTGGGCCGTTCGGCGGCGCGGCGCTACTCGCGTTTGCGTTCGTGATCAGTGCGACGACGGTGCTGGTAACTTGGACGCTGCGTAACGGCAAAGTCACCCGGCGAGCCGATTGAGAGCTACGGCTTGATGAAGCCGAAGTGCATCTCGGCGTGGCGACAGTTCATCTGAACACATTCCTCGGGCGTCAGCTTGCCGAAGAGCGGGCTGGGGTGGTGCATGCCGTGTTGGTTGGCGTAGGCGATCTCGTCGCGGAGCTTTTGCTTGGCTTGTTCAAGCGTGATGTCGGACGACGGAGCAAACGCGGCGGCAATCTTGGCGGGCGGCTTGATGCCGGGCTTCATGGGGGCGATGTGTTGGCCGAAGGCTTTGAGGGTTCGGCCGAAGAGTTTCATGGGTAGCGGGATCTTGAGGTCGATGCCGTGGTTGAGCATGTGGATGCCAAACGCGACGTGGTCGATGATCTGCGGCGGCGTCCAGTTGCCCGTCGCGGTGGCGTGCGGCGTGACCGCCTCGGCGTCGGCGAGGACTTCGTCGAGCGATTCGAAATGTAGCTCGCGGCGTTCGGCTTTTTTGACGTTAACGGGCATCGGAAATCTCCGTACAGAAGAGTCAGTTGAATGCCGAACATTCTAACCCGACCAACCCAACCAGAGCGAGAAGGTTTAAACGGAATGCAGGGGCAGATCCCCCGCCGCTCGCCGCGCAGGCGATCCCCAAAGAAAAACCCACGACCGAAACCGTGGGTTTGTAGAATCGAATAACACGAATCGCATGTAAAACTTAGCGTTTGGAGAACTGGAACCGGCGGCGGGCGCCGCGTTGGCCGTATTTCTTCCGTTCCACTTTCCGCGGGTCGCGGGTCATGAAGTGCTTGTCGCGGAGGGCCTGCTCGAGCGACGGGTCGTAGCCGACGAGGGCCCGGGCGACGCCCAGGAGGATCGCCTCGGCTTGGCCGGTGATGCCGCCGCCGGTGGTGGAGACGTAGATATCGAGGTTGCCCAGCGTGCCGGTGGCCACGAGCGGGGAGACGCAGGCGTTGCGGTGCTGAGGCTCGCTGAAGAATTCTTCAACGGTTTTGTTTTTGGTTTTCGGGCCGGAGATCAGGAACTTGCCTTCGCCTTTGGCGGCGGGCTTGATGCGGACCCGGGCGATGGCGGATTTACGCCGACCGGTGCCCCAGACGAAGCCGCCCTTGTCGGGCTTGGCGGGGTCACGCAGCGGGCGAACCTCGGCAACGGTTTCTGAGGTCGAGGCGTCAAAGGAGTCTTCGGAGGAGAGGCCGTCGAGCGTGGCGGTGGCGGTGTTGGTATCTTCCATGGGGTGCTTTCCAAGGGGGCGGCGAAGCTAGC
>CAYPCC010000243.1:0-3800 GCA_964409095.1 uncultured Phycisphaera sp.
GGGCGGCTGGCGATCGACTTCGTCGAGGATGGCGACGGCGAGTCGGACGGTGGTTTGCAACTCGGCCGGGGGGAGGTGGAGTCGACTGGCAAAGCGGTGTCGGCGGCGGTACAGGGGTTCAAAGAGGAACAGCGCGTTGAAGCCGGGGATTTGGCGGAGCGCGTCGACGGGCAGGTCCAGGAGGTCGGGGTCGTACATGACGTTGAGCAGTTCGAGGCCGTCGCGGTCGCTGAAGTAGTGGCGGTCTTCGCTTTGGAGCAGGAACACGTCGCCGAGGGCGACGGGGTAGGCGTAGCCTTTGAGGTGGTGGATCGCGCGGCCCGCGGTGACGATGACCAGTTCGTTGAAGTCGTGGTCGTGCTCGACTTCGGTGAGGTCGAAGGGGTGCGAGCCCCCGGAAGCGGGGGCAGCGGAGGCGTCGGGCGCGGCGACGCGCACGGCGGCCACCGGGCAGACCTGCGGATCAAAATAGTGACGGCCCACGGCCTTGATCGACATCCCATGCTCCTCGTCAGCCTCCAGCATACCAGCCTAAACCATGCGTGCGTGAAATGTGCTAATTATTGCAAGGATCGTCAAGGCGTCAGCGTCAGATCAGGGCATAATGCATTTGGATTTAAAAATAGGGAGGGATAGTTCATGAATCCTTCGCCGAATGCCTCTTGTTTTTTCCTCTGCGGATCTCGTCATGTTTTTACTGGGCATCGATCTGGGCAGTTCATCGGTCAAGGCGGCGTTGGTGAAGGCCGACACAGGGCGGGTGGCAGCGACGGGGCAATACCCCCCCACCGAGATGGCGATCGATGCGCCGCAAGCCGGCTGGGCGGAGCAAGACCCCGAGGCGTGGTGGGACGCGGCGCAGCGGGCGGTGACTGCGGCGATGGCCGAGGCGGGCGCGGCGGCGGGCGACGTGCAGGCGATCGGGATCGCGTACCAGATGCACGGGTTGGTGTGTTTGGATGCGGCGGGGCGATCGCTTCGGCCGAGCATCATTTGGTGCGATAGCCGGGCGATTGCGATCGGCGAGGAAGCGCTCGGGGCGCTCGGTGAAGAAAAATGTTTGTCGCACTTGCTCAACTCGCCGGGGAACTTCACGGCGTCGAAGCTGCGCTGGGTTCAGCAAAACCAGCCCGAGGTTTTCGCGCAGACCCATCGCGTCTGTTTGCCGGGCGACTACCTCGCGGCGAAACTCACCGGCGACGTCGTTTCCACCGTGTCGGGCTTGTCCGAGGGCATGTTCTGGGACTTTGCCCAAGGCCAGCCCGCGGCGTTTCTACTCGACCACTACGGTATTGCTGCGGACATGCTCGCACCGGTCGTGCCGACGTTCGGCGAGCAGGGGAAGCTGACCGCCGACGCCGCGACTTTGCTGGGGCTCAAGCCCGGCACGCCGGTGACTTACCGGGCGGGGGATCAACCCAACAATGCGTTGTCGCTGAATGTGCTAAACCCCGGCGAAGTCGCCGCCACCGCGGGCACCTCCGGCGTGGTCTACGGCGTCAGCGACACGATCCAATACGACCCCCAATCCCGCATCAACAGCTTCGCCCACGTCAATCATTCGGCCGACGATCCGCGTATCGGCCTGCTGCTGTGCATCAACGGCACGGGCATCGCCAACGCCTGGGCCCGGCGCATGGTCGGCGGCGACTTGGATTACGCCGGGCTCAACGACTTGGCGACGCAAGCCCCGGTGGGCAGCGACGGGTTGTGCGTGCTTCCGTTTGGGAACGGCGGCGAGCGGATGCTGGGCAACGCCGAGGTCGGCGGGCATCTGGGCTTTGCCGACTTCAACCGCCACGGCCGAGCGCATCTTGCGCGGGCCACACAGGAAGGCATCGCGTTTTCCTTCCACTACGGCATGGACATCCTCCGCGACACCGGCATCGACCTCGGCGTCGTCCGTGCCGGCCAAGCCAACCTGTTCCTAAGCCCGCTATTCCGCCAAACCCTCGCCAACGTCGCCGACACCCAGATCGAGTTGTTCGACACCGACGGCGCGGTCGGCGCAGCCCGCGGCGCAGGGATCGGAGCGGGCGTCTACGGCTCACCCGACGAAGCCTTCGCCACGCTCGAACGTGTCGGCGTCACCGAACCCGATCCCGCGACCCGCGCCGCGACGCAGGAGGCCAACCAACGCTGGGCGGATTACTTGGCCCGCCAACTCGGTCAACCTTCATAATTTTCATCTTCACACCAACAACCATCTCCCGCACAAGGACAACCCATGAGCATCACCCTCGGCGACCAGACCTACTTCCCCGGCATCGACAAGATTCAGTACGAAGGCACCGCCTCGCACAACCCGCTGGCGTTTCGGTGGTACGACGAAAACCGCGTCGTGCAAGGCAAGCCGATGAAAGAGCTGTTCAAGTTTGCCGTGGCGTATTGGCACACGCTCTGCGGCACCGGCGGCGACCCGTTTGGACCCGGCACGAAAGTTTTTCCGTGGGACGCCCCCGGAACCCCCGGAAGCCCCGGACGCCCCGGACGCCCCGGACGCCCCGAAAGTCATGCCGATGCGATTGAGATGGCGAAACACAAAGCCGACGCGGCGTTTGAGTTCATCACCAAGCTCGGCGTGCCGTACTACTGCTTCCACGACTTCGATTTGATCCAAGAAGGTTCGACCCTCGCCGAGTCGGGCCGGCGTCTGGGCGCGATGGTTGATTACCTCAAAACCAAGCAGGCCGCTTCCGGCGTCAAGCTGCTCTGGGGCACGGCCAACCTCTTCAGCAACCCCCGCTACATGAACGGCGCATCGACCAACCCCGACTTCGGCACGGTCGCTTACGCCGGAGCCCAGCTCAAAAACGCGATCGACGCGACCATTGCGCTCGGCGGCGAAAACTACGTCTTTTGGGGCGGCCGGGAAGGCTACATGTCGCTCTTAAACACCGACATGAAACGCGAGCAAGACCACCTCGCCCGCTTCTTGCACATGGCCAAGGACTACGCCCGCGGCCAAGGCTTCACCGGCACATTCTTCATCGAACCCAAGCCCTGCGAACCCAGCAAACACCAATACGACTTCGACGCGGCGACCGTCATCGGCTTCCTCCGCGAACACGGCTTGCTGGGCGACTTCAAACTCAACCTCGAGTTCAACCACGCCACCCTCGCGGGCCATACGATGCAACACGAAATGGCCGTCGCCGCCGGGGCGGGACTCTTAGGCAGCCTCGACGCCAACCGAGGCGACCCCCAAAACGGCTGGGACACCGACCAGTTCCCCGTCGATCTCTACGAACTCACCGAGTGCATGCTCGTCTTCCTCGAAGCGGGCGGCCTGCAGGGCGGGGGCATCAACTTCGACGCCAAAACCCGCCGCAACTCCACCGACCTCGACGATCTGTTCATCGCTCACATCGCGGGCATGGACGCCTTCGCCCGTGCCGCCGTCATCGCGGAGGGTATCCTCGAACAATCCAACTACCGCGCACTCCGCCAAGCGCGCTACGCCAGTTTCGACGCTGGCGACGGGGCCAAGTTTGAGGCGGGCGAACTCACCCTGCCCCAGCTCGCCGACCTCGGGGCCAGCCTCGGCGAACCGGCGCAACTCAGCGGTAAGCAAGAGCTCTTCGAGTCGATCATCAACCGTTTCATCTGATCTCGGGGTGTCGAGCAGGCCCCAATCAGGCAAATCCGGGGTGTGAGAATCAGGCCGACCTTGGTATCCTAATGGGGCCAAGGTCGGCTTCTCGTTTCACGCCTCGGGCTCACGCTGTTCTCCCCCGTTTCGGGATATACCCGTGTCTACCACCTACTCCCGCATCCTCTGGGGCCTTTACGCCGCGGCG
>CAYPCC010000244.1:0-3785 GCA_964409095.1 uncultured Phycisphaera sp.
CGTCGAATATTTCTACCACGCCGCCAAGAAACAAAAAGAGGCCGAGGACAAACCCGCCCCGTCCGAATTCGAGTTCCGCTACCCCGGCCCCAAACCCCAGTCCAAAGAAGCGGCGCTCATGCTGTTGTGTGATGGCATCGAGGGCGCCGCCCGCGCCATGGACGACCCCACCGCCGTCCGCCTCGAACAACTCGTCCACGCCATGGCCACCAAACGCCTGATGGATGGCCAGTTCGACGAATGCAACCTCACCCTCCGCGACCTGGCCAAAGTCGAAGCCGCCGTCACAAAAACGCTGTGTGCCGTCTATCACACCCGCATCAAGTACCCCGACGGCAAAAAAGCCGAGGGCGGCGGAAAAGCCAAAGCCAGCGCTTGAACCTCTCCCCGTTTAGCGGGCGATCAATGATCACCCCTGAGTCCGGGGCCAAAGTTCAATGAATCATCGGGGATGATGAGGGTATTGACGACCTCTCGGTCTCACGGTTAGGCTTGACCGGCCGCGTCACCACGTTTCAGGGATTCATCATGATGCTCCGCCCCCCCGCCGTCCTCGCGGCCGCCGCCCTCGGCGTCGCGTTCGCCACGCCCGCTCACGCCGACGACCTGTTCTCCATCACCGCCGTCGGCGGCGGGACCGTCACCGCCACGGGCAGCGATGTGCTGGAGCTTTACGAAAACGCGATCGAAACCTCCGGCGCGTTCGCCAGCCTCAGCGGCAACAGCATCGTGGCGACGCTCAACTATGCCGGGGTCGCCGACAGCGTGCGGGTCAGTGTCAACGCGGCGGGCAACGCGGCGACCTTGGAGTTCCCCGGCCTCGGCTTCTCCCGCAACTTTGCGGGCATCGACGCCGACGACTTGGCCGACCAGATCGAAGACTTTATCCAGGAAGACGGCGCGAGCGTCTACGCGGATTTTCTGGAACAGATCAACGAACAATCCATCGCGGCCGTGCTCGACGGCAACCCTTTTGCCACCACCGCCATCGCCGCCCGCCACACCTTCGACCTCTACGGCCTGGGTGTCTCGGGCCCGCAGTGGGCCAACCCCAATCGCTTCAGCTACGAATTTGAAACGCCGGAGGATGACGGCACCCCCAGCATGGTCGGCTGGTGGGAAATCACCCCGACCGCGGGCGGCATCTCGGCCGACCAGTTCGACGGCTTCGTCGGCGGCGTCGATGTCGCGGGCGGCCTCTTCGTCAACGAATGGCTAGGCTTTGCCGCAGGCGGATCGTTTCAATACCTCAACATCGAAGGCACGGACATCGGCCACGGCGTGGGCCATATCGCTCTGCCCATGAAACTCGTGCCGCTGACCGACTGGGACGAAAACCCCGATGACCCTTGGCTCAACAGCTTCGGCTGGCAGCTCACGCCGTTCTTCACCACCGGCACCGGCGGATCGCTCGACGCCGCGGCGGGCGGCTCGTTCGTCGGCGTCGGTATCGCGTCGAACGTGCAACTGGGCTACCACGACAAGATCGTCCTGAACTGGGGCAGCCAGATCGTGACCTACGAGGGCATCGATGTGATCTACGACGAGTTCGAGTTCGAAACCGAGCTCAGCCAAACCCTCGTCAGCACCGGCCTGATCGCCACGGTGTTCCTCGATCGCCCGGACGGCAACGTCTTCCTCGACGGCGGCATCTCCTACTTCACCTTCCTCGACGACGCCGCGGTCGATTACTGGGTCAGCCCCGAGGTCGGTTTCGGCCTCCGCCTCGCCCGCGACTCTCGTATCCGTGCGTCTTACCGTCCCAGCTTCGGCAACGCCGAGTACGAGGCACACGTCGGCAGCCTCAATCTGGTTTTCGCGTTCTGACCCCCCCCGGAAATGGACCGCTGCGGGGGGGGTATGGCTTGCGCTGTTTGAGCCAACAAAAAACCCGACCGAGAGGCCGGGCTTTTTTTGGTTTGATGGGCTTTGGCGGTTTGTGCCAACGCGGGATCAGTCGGCGTCGAACGAGGCTTCCTGCGGCACGTAGATGCGGGGCTTGCCGTCGTCTTCGGTTTTATCTTTGACTTTTTCTTCCGCGGCCGCTTGCACTTCCGGGTTGTCGCTCACGACCCAGAGCTTGATCTCGGTCTTGAGGTCTTTGTTGACCACGATCGGGATGTCGTACGAATCCAGCCGCTTGATCTGGTCGCCGATGCGGACGTGGCGGTCTTCGATGGCGAAGCCTTCGGCTTGAAGGGCCAGGGCGATCTCGTGTTGCGACACGCCGCCGTAGAGCAGGCCGTTTTCGTTGGCCGAGCGTTCGACGGTGAGTTCGAAGCCTTCGAGTTTCTGGATCATGGCCCGCTGTTCCGCGGCCAGCTTGGCGAGTTCCGCGGCGACTTCAGCGCGACGCGAGGCAAGCTCCGCGATTTTTTCTTCGGTCGGCGGCATCCCGATGCCGTGGGGCAGCAGGTAGTTGCGGGCGAAGCCCGGCTTCACCTTCACGACGTCGCCGACGATGCCGAGGTTATCGACGGTTTCGAGCAGTAGCAATTCAATGGTCTTCATGGGGGCTGTCCTTTCGTGCCTCACATTCAACGAGGCGGGGAGGGAAAGTTAGGCGTCGGCCCGCGGTTTATCCAGTGCCGCGGCGCTACACCAACAAAATCATTTCAATATGCGTCAGGCTTCTCCACGCTTCCCGCATGTCCTCACGGATCAGAACGGGATGTCGTCCTCTTCGATCGGCTCATGCTGCGGCCCGCCGCCACCCGAACCACCATCATAACCACGATCACGGCCGCCGCCGCCCGACGAGCCGCCTTGGTTGCCGTAGCTCCGACCGCCGCCCTGTTGGCCGCCGCCGTAACCACCACCACCACCACCGCCGCCGCTTCCGGGACCTCCGCCCTCGCCGCCCGCCCGGCTGTCGCAGAAGTTCCATTGATCGACGACCACTTTGATCTTCGATCGCTTCTGGCCCGACTGTTTGTCTTCCCATTGCTCGAAGCGGAGCTTGCCTTCGATCAAAATCGGCCGACCCTTGGTGAAGAATTTGCCGATCGACTCGGCACTCTTGCCAAACGCGGTGCAGTCGATGAAGTTGGGCCGATCAACCCACTCGCCCGATTGCTTGTCTTGATAGCGTTCATTTACCGCCAGGCCCATGTCCACCACCGCCATGTTATTCGGCAGGTAACGCACCTCGGGGTCGCGGGTGAGGTTGCCCATCAGGATGACGCGGTTGTAGCTGGCCATGGCGGGTGGGGTTAGGGAGTTAGGAGTTAGGGATTGGGGACAAAACTTAGGAGCCTGAGGGAAATCGGAAACGGATCGAGGCTTTCACCCCAATACCAAATCCCTAAATCCCAACTCCACCTTTACGCTTCGCTCGTGGCGGCTTCGGAGGGCTCTTCGAGGTTCGCCGCATCGCCCGCGGTTTCGGCAGCCTTCATCGCTTCAGCGATTTCGGTTTCGCCCATGTGGTCGGCCCGGGTCATCATCACGCGGACCACGTCTTCGGACAGGTTGCAGTCGCGTTCGATGTTAACGATCTGCGTCGGCGTCACCTTGAACAGCGACAGCAGGAAGGTGCCCCGCTTGTGGCCGTCGATGGGGTAGGCGAGCTTGCGCTCTTCCCATTTGGCGAGCGTGATCACTTGGGCGTCGGCCCGATCAAGCATCCCGCGAACGATGTCGATCGCGTTGCCCAGCCCGGCCGAGACCGAGGACTGGCTCATCAGGAACATGCCTTCGTACAATTTGGGGGTCGTGTCGGCCACAGCGAATCTCCGGTAGGGGGTTGCGGGGCCCTGTCGGGACACCCGCTTCCGGTGTTGGGT
>CAYPCC010000245.1:0-3778 GCA_964409095.1 uncultured Phycisphaera sp.
CACCACGTTCAGCGGCGCGATCGTCCGCACCACCCACCTGACCGGCGTCGTGACCGACATCGGCGTTTTGCTCGGCCACGCGCTGCGGGGCAAGAAACTCGAAGCCCGAAAGCTCTCGCTACTCCTGGCGATCGCGGCGGGCTTCATGCTCGGCAGCTGGGGCGGGGCGCTGGGATACCAGCGCGCGGCGTATGACTGTTTGTGGGTCCCCGCCTTGGCCATCGGATTCGTGGGCGCGGCGTACTTGGTGTGGCGTCATTGGTTACGCAACGCTTGAGCGATGACACGGGGCTTGACCGCGAACAAGCCTCGGGCCGATACCGCGCGGTGGGGCGGTATTCAAAATGATGATCGGCGAAACCAAAACAGAATTAAACCGCCGAGACGCTCAGGGCGCTGAGTCAAAGCAATCGGATCAAAGCGGCGATGAAGAAAAACCGTTCGCGGCTTGGTCTTTTTTGTTCTGGTCTGCGGACTCTGCGTCTCTGCGGTTCAACGGGTCTGGGTGCCTTTTGCCAAAGCGCACGGTGCTTAGGCACCTCGCTGGATCATCGCGTAGACCCGCAGCACTTCCGCCACGGACCACGCCTGGGCGGGGCAGCCGCGGGGGGCGTGTGTGCCATCACTTCCGGGGGCGCTTCCGGGGGCGCTTCCGGGGGACGCATCGTGGATCTCGGCGAGTTGGCCCAGGCCCTCGTGTTGCAGGCGGTGCAAGAGCGGCTCGATCGCGGCGGTCGCCTCGGCTTTGGCTTTCTTGGAGAACTTGCCCGCCCGCAGCACGCCCTCGGCGTAGGGGCCGATCAGCCACGGCCAGACCGTGCCTTGGTGGTAACTCCGGTCGCGGTCGAACTGGGGGCCGGCGTAGTGGGGGTGGTAGTGGGGGTCGTCCGCCGGCAGGGTTCGCAGGCCCATCGGCGTGAGCAGCTCCGCCTTGATCGCGGCGAGTACCGCTTTACGCTTGGTCACCGCCAACGGCGAGTGCGGGAGGCTGCAGGCGATCGCCATGTTGGGCCGCAGCGACGCGTCGATCTCGCCCGAAGGCGTGATGTGGTCGATCAGCCGGTTCCACTCGGGCGACCAGAACGTGGCGTTGAACGAGCGCTTCACCTTGGCGGCGAGTTTTGGGTATCGCTTGGCCCGGTCCGCGTCCGCCGAGCCGCCCGCTTGGAGCTGCGCCGCCAGACCGGCCAGCGCGTTGTACCAGAGGGCATTGATCTCGACGCACTTGCCGGGGCGGGGGGTGAAGACGGCGTCGCCGCAGGCGGCGTCCATCCAGGTGAGTTGGGAGTGGTCGTCGCCCGCGGCGATCAGGCCGTCGGGTTGCATGGCGATGGGGATCGGTCGGCCGTCGTGGCCCGAGGCGTGGGTGCCCGCGGCGTAGGCATCGACGATGTCGGTCATCGCTTGGATCAACCAGTCGGGCGAAGTGTCCGAGGCTTTGACATACGCCAAGCCGGCCTGGACGTACCAGAGTGAGGCATCGACGGTGTTGTAGTGCGGCTGGTTGGTGTAGTCGTCGAAGCGGTTGGGGACGAGGCCGTCGTTGATCGCGCCGGCAAAGGCACGCAGCGCGTCGCGGGCTTGGTCGAGGCGGCCGGTGGTCAGCAGCAGTCCCGGCAGGGCGATGAACGTGTCCCGGCCCCAGTCGGCGAACCACGGGTAGCCGGCGATGATTGTGGTGAGCTTTTGCTTGCCGAGGGTGCGCTGCACCACGAAGTCGTCGGCGGCGATCGCCAAGGCTTGGGCGACCTCCGGCGGGCCGGACAGGGCGGCGGCGGCTTTTTCAAGCCGCGGCAATCGGCCGGGCTTGGTTTTGGGTTTCACCGCCTTTTCCCCGAGCGCCACGGTCAACGCTGCGCTCGCGGTGCCGCCCTTGGCGGTGAGCGGCAGGTCGAATCCGCCGGGCACGAAATAATCTTCGTGGTCATCTTGGCCGCGGTAGGTCTCGCGGGGGTATTGGATGTCGTGCCACCAGTCGGGGGCTGGGATGAATGGGCCGTGGGCCGAAGCGAAGGTGACGGCGGTGTCGCCGTGGGTGACGGTGATTTGCCCGGCACCGTCTTGGATGTCGATCGCAAAGCCTTCGGGAGCGTCGTGTTGGTGGCGGAGGCGGTGGAAGTCGCGGAGCGTGAGCATGGGCGAAACGCGCAGCGTGGCCGAGCCGGGGAGTTGGTCCAACCCCGACACGCGGTACTGCAGGGTGATCGCTTGCTGGCGATCGTGGAGGATGAGTTGGCGTTCGATGGTGAGCTTGCCCCAGCGATAGGTCCACGCCGCGGTCAGGCCGCGGGCGAATGCGTGGATGACTTGGTCGCCGTGGGGGGCGTGGAGGAGTTGGCCGTCCTCGCCGCGGAAGAGGCAACTGCTCAGTTCGACGCGTTGGCGGGGGTTGCCCGGCTCGCCCTCAAGAATGAGTTGGTCGAAGACTTGGTTGACGGCCAGCACCCGGCCGACGGGCGGGTGGGTCGCGGCGACGAGTAGGCCGTGGTACCGGCGGGTGTTGCAGCCCAGCGCGGTGCCCATGCTGTAGGCCCCGGTGCCGTTGGTCAGCAGCCATTCGCGTTCGAGGAGTACCGCGCGACCGAGGTCAGCGGCGAGCGTGTGCGTGGTCCATGGCTTGTTCATGATCCGGGCATCATAGCCCCGGCGATCAGGGTTTGAAGCCGGCTTTGGCGTCCTCAACCGATGCAAATAATTTGAGCATCCGGTCCATGCTGGCAATCGTGAACGCCTGCATGATGTTGGGATCGGGCAGGGCGACGTGGAGTTGGCCGCCGCTGGACATGAACCGCTTGCGGATCGTCAGCAACATGCCCATGCCCCCGGAAGGGACCAAGCCGACGCCGGTCGTATCGACGAGCAGTTTGGCGTGGGACGCGGGTAAGTCGTTGGAACACTCGAAGAGTTCACGCACGGCAACGCCGTCGAATCGGCCCAGGGGGAACGTGACGTGGGCGAGGTCGCCGTGATGCTCGCAATGGATATGGGTGAAGTCGGGCATGGCTACAGCGGGGACGGACAACAAGGATTCGGGATCTTACGGTAAAGGCAACCACCGCATCCGCACAGCACCAGACGAACACGCTTACCCCCGAGCCCGCGGGATGCACGGGCTAGCCAAAAACTAACGAATATTGACCGACAATGAATAAGGGAAAACCGCTACCGTCGCTGGCGAATTAATCCCCGAATGGAGGCCCGGCTGCGGCCGGTGTCGGAAAGCAACGCGATGGCAATTCAAATGCGATGGGTCCTTGGTCTCGCCTGTCTCGCCCTGGTCGCGGCCCCCCCGGCACCCCCGTCCCTCGCGGCGGTGACCACCAGCGGCAGCGTCTGGCAAAACACCTACGCAGACGGCCGGGTTTACTACCGCGTCGGGCAATCGGCCCGCGGCACCGTCACCATCGACGGCGGCACGCAGTTGACCCACGACGGCGTGCTGATGGGCGGCTGGAACTACGCCACCTTCGTGGGGACCGCCAACGTCGACGGCCCCGGCACCATCTGGACCAGCACCCGAGAACGGCAGATGGGTATCAATGGTGCTGGCCACGGCGTCCTGAATATCACCAACAGCGGCGTGGTGCGGGACGAGGGGGCAAGTTGGATCGCCGCCTCGCCCTACGGCTCCCGCGCCACCATCACCATCGACGACCAGGGCCGACCGGAACCACCCATCGCCGCAGACGAGGTTGCCAGCGTGCTCGGGTTCCTCGACTATCAGCGGGCGACGCTCGAATGGAAGACCCGCGGCCTCGACGCCGACGGGCTGGCCGTC
>CAYPCC010000246.1:0-220 GCA_964409095.1 uncultured Phycisphaera sp.
TTCCGCGGCAAGATCCGATCCGACGAATGGCTCACCGTCCACCGCACCGCCCACGAGCTGGGCCTCATGACCAACGCCACCATGCTCTACGGCCACGTCGAGTCCCTCGAAGACCGCATCCACCACCTCTGCATGCTCCGCGATGAACAAGACCACGCTCTGGAAAACAATTTCCGGGGGCGGTTCCAAACCATCATCCCCCTGCCGTTCTTCCCCGACG
>CAYPCC010000246.1:230-3776 GCA_964409095.1 uncultured Phycisphaera sp.
GCGAATTGGAGCATCTCCCGGGACCTTCCGGCGTCGACAATCTGCGCATGATCGCCGTCGCCCGCCTCATGCTCGACAACTTCGACCACGTCAAAGCCTTCTGGATCATGCAGACCCTGCCCATGGCCCAGGTCATGCTCGACCACGGGGCGGATGACATCGACGGCACCGTCGTTTGGTACGACATCACCAAAGTCGGCGGCACCGACACCCACCAGGAAGTCACCGTCTCCGACCTCAAACGCGCCATCCTCGAAGCCGGCTACACCCCCGTCGAACGCGACACGCTGTACCGCCGCGTCGAGCGCGACGGAGCGATGTGGAAAGTGGCTAACGACGTATCACTTACTGTAAAGTAAAGCTGGGATTCGATCTCCTTTGGTCTTCAGATAAATTACAAGTACTCATCACCCAATGGCAGATACATCGCATCTACCCGCTACGAAAGCTCAATATAAAGCCCTCGAAAAGCGAGGTTTGACTGGACTGAGTAATTTGACGCGAGGTGAGGTCAAGCACATTCACGATCGAGCGAAAGAAATTTATTACTACATTCGCGGAGTTTGGTATGAAATTAGGGATAGTAGACAGCAGAATTTGGAAGAAGAACTATACCAATCCCTTTCTTATGAAATCGCCGTGGATTCAATGTTTGCCGCTGCAATAATTGAATTAAAACAAGCCGACGATCGGGCTACAGACGACGCATACAGAAAAGCTGTTTCCCAAGGTGAAGATGAATACACTTGGTGGGATTATCGCGTTGCTCCCGTCAAAAACGAGTGGTTCAAACTTGTCGAAAACATACTCCGAGATCGCACAAAAAAAACCGCCCCATAAATGGAGCGGTTCTTAAGAATAGAAATCCTAAAGGCTTACTCGCTCTTTTCTTCGGTCGCTTCGGGAGCGGCTTCTTCGGCTGGGGCTTCCGGCGCTTCGGCGACTGCGGTTGCCGCAGCTACATCGGCTTTGCTTCCGGGGGTGTCGCTTCCGGGGGCCTTGCGGAGTTTGGCGGCGAATTCCATGCGCTTGTTGGCTTTGTCGCGGCGTCGGGAGTTGCTGCCGGAGACTTGAGGGCCGTCGGGTTCTTCGGTGCCGACGAGTTGGATGACGCAGAGGTCGGTGCCGTCGCCGATGCGGGAGATACCGAGTTTGATGATGCGGGTGTAGCCGCCGTTGCGGTCGGCGTAGCGGGGGGCGATTTCGTCGAAGAGGTGCTTAACGATCTTGACGCCGCCGGTGACTTCGCCGTACTTGTTGCGATTGACGTTTTCGTCGTCCTCGTCGCGGATCATGATCGAGTCGCCGCCGAGCTTGGCGATGACGCGGCGACGCGAGGCGAGGTCGCCCTTTTTCGCGGCGGTGATCAGTTTTTCCACGAACGGCTGCAAGGACTTGGCCTTGGGGATCGAGGTGGTGATTTGGCCGTGGGTGAACAGGGACGTGGCCATGTTGCGCCACATGGCGATCCGGTGGTTGGTGTGTCGGCCGAGTTTGCGACCGTAGACGCCGTGTTTCATGATGAATCTCCTTTATTGACGTGACCGTGGCGGTGAAACTTCCGCACGGTCTTGCCACTCGCCCGCCCTCACGGTGAATCCGCTCCAATCATGGAGTGAAAACTTCCGGGGGGGGCGGCAAACGTAGGTCCGTACACGGGACCGCGGCGTCGTGGGCCGCAAAAGACGCCGCGTGATTTTCATCACACGGCGTCGTAAGGCTTACTTAGATTTCAACTTCGGCGGGCAGTTCCATACCCAACTCGAGGCCCAGGTCCGACAGCTTGCGCTTGACTTCACGCAAGCTCGTCTTGCCGAAGCTGCGGACCTTCAACAGGTCGGCTTCCTGACGGCTAACCAAGTCGGCCACGCTGGTGACCTTTGCCGACTCGAGGCAGTTGTTCGCACGAACCGACAGGTCCAATTCGTTGAGCGACATTTGGAGTTTACGGATTAGCTCTTCATCGACGCGGGCGGCGGCGGCGGCCGACTCGCTGGCAACTTCTTGGCCGAGCTCGAAGTATTGCACGAACGGGTTGAGGTGTTTGCGCAGGATCTTGGCGGCTTCGACGACGGCCATCTCGGGCGTCACGGTGCCGTTGGTCCAGACTTCAAGCGTGAGCTTGTCGTAGTTGGTCTTTTGGCCGACGCGGGTGTCCTCGACTTTGTAGCGGACGCGGGTGACTGGGGAGAAGGTCGCGTCGACGGGGATGAGGCCGACTTCCTGGTCTTCGTTGGCGTCGTACTGCTCCGAAGCGGGGACGTAACCCCGGCCCTTTTCGACGAAGAACTCCATGTCGAAATCGACCTGCTTGGTCAGCGTCGCCAGGATCATGTCTTTGTTTTGGATGGTGATCGAGGTGTCGGCCTCGATGAGGTCGCAGGTCACTTCGCCGGGGCCTTCGGCCTGGAGCCGCATGGTTTTCTCGCCGTCGGATTCCGACGAGACGATCATGTTCTTGACGCTGAGGATGATGTCGGTGACGTCTTCCTGCACGCCTTCGAGGCTGGTGAATTCGTGGGGAGCGCCCTTGATTTTCACGCCGGTGATGGCGGCGCCTTCGAGCGACGAAAGCAGGATACGGCGGAGCGAGTTGCCCACCGTGGTGCCGAAGCCGCGTTCAAACGGTTCGACGGTAAATTTGCCGTAGGTGTCCGACGCGGTTTCCTGATCGAGGGACACGCGGTGGGGAAGTTCGAGGCCACGCCAGCGAATACGCATAGCTATCTCCAATGTGCAGCGGTTTCTTGAGGGTGAAACATCCCGTCCACGGACGCTCGTGACGATCCGTGCTGCGCGGATCGGGTGGCTGCTGGTGGGCGGGAAAAAAGGAAGCGGGTTTTTTGGGTGCCGAGCGTCGATCTTGGATCGACGGTTAAACGATTACTTTGCAATCCGACGCGGTGCGTCGAGCGTCGGGTTAAACCCGACGCTTCTTCTTGGGGCGGCAACCGTTGTGCGGGATGGGCGTGTGGTCTTCGACGGCAGTGACCTTGATGCCCGAGTGAGACAGGCCGGTGACGGCCGACTCACGGCCGGGGCCCGCGCCGCGGACGCGGACTTCGAGCTCGACCATGCCGTACTTCTTGGCGACCGCGGCGGCTTCTTCCGCCGCGCGGGTAGCGGCAAAGGGGGTCGATTTACGCGAACCCTTGAAGCCCACCGAGCCGGCCGAGCCCCAGCAGAGGGTTTCGCCGTTGGTGTCGGTGATGGTGACGAGGGTGTTGTTGAAGGTCGCCTTGACGTAGGCGATGCCGCGGGTGACGTTCTTGCGGACTTTTTTTGATTTCTTGGCCATCGGACGTTTTCCTTGAAGTTGGACGGTTCCACTTTCTCACGAGAGCGGGAACCTGGCTTCGGGGTGACGCGAGCGGGTCGCGTGGATTGGGTTTGGTAACTTGCAGAGAGCGTCGATCTGCGATCGACGGTTAAACGGTCGCGGTGCGACCCGACGCGGGCGCGTCGAGTAACACTTCGTGTTACTTCATGCCTTTGACCGACTTCTTGCCGGCCACGGTCTTCTTGCGGCCCTTGCGGGTGCGGGCA
>CAYPCC010000247.1:0-3755 GCA_964409095.1 uncultured Phycisphaera sp.
GGCCCTGATGAACCTCAAGCACATCGTCATCACCAGCGTCAACCGCGACGAGTTGCCCGACGGCGGCGCCGAGATCTGGGCCGAGACGATCCGCGAGATCCGCCGCCATTCGCCGGGCACGCAGATCGAAGTGCTCATCCCCGATTTCTGTGGCGACTGGGATGCGCTACAGATCGTGCTGGATGAACGCCCCGAAATCCTGAACCACAACATGGAATCCGTGAAGCGGATGTACAAAGCCGTCCGGCCGCAGGCGATCTACGAACGCTCGATCGAACTGCTCCGCCGCACCAAGGCCCAGGGCCTGACCGTCAAAACCGGCATCATGGTCGGCATCGGCGAACGCGAAGAAGAGATTGAACAACTGATGATCGACGTCACCGAGGGCACCCGCACCCCCGGCATCTCGCAAGACGTCCCCGCCACCAACCGCGACCCGTTCGCCACCCCCGACCCCAACCGCCATCTCCCCCCCGGAAGCACGTTAGCGCGGTCCGTCACCGGCGAACTCAAACCCGCCCTCGGCGAAAAACTGCGGCGCGGCGGCTACCTCGTGCAGCAAACCACCAACCCGTACTGGCAACACGATGCCCCCGCTCAACCGCAACCCGCCGCGGACCGCGCGGCAGAGCTGTCATTCCCGCAGGCGACGTACCCCGGCGTCCACGAAACCTGCGACATCCTCACCATCGGCCAATACCTCCAGCCGACGCGCAACCACCTACCCATCTCGCATTGGGTCACGCCGGCGCAGTTTGTCGAGTACAAACGCATGGCCGAGGCCATCGGCTTCCGCCACTGTGAGTCCGGCCCGCTGGTGCGTTCGTCGTACCACGCCGATGAGCAGGTACTCAAGATGGAAGACGTGGCCGACCGATCTTGATCGGAGCCACGATGGGCCGTGTTTGGATGCGCTAGGCCCCGACCTTTTTTTTGTTCATCCGATGCACGGAAGCATGAATCTTCTACCCCGAAGTCCGCTGTGGTTCACCCGGCCCAAGCTGATGCTTGGCGTCGCAGGTCTTGCGTGCTTGCTACTCATCTCGCAGGCCCTCGCCCAAACGCCCGGCCAGGCCGAGCTCATCGCCTCGCTCGACGCGGCGCTGCATCAGTCGGCCAAGAGCAAGTCCAACGTCTCGGCCGTGGTCCTCGACGCCCGCACCGGCCAAACCCTCTACGCCAACGCCCACGCCAACGACGGCTTCATCCCCGCCAGCAACCTCAAACTCCTGACCGCCGCGGTCACGCTCGACACCTACGGGCCCGAGGCGAAATTCACCACGACCCTCGCGGTGGCCGGCGACGATCTGGTGGTCATCGGCACGGGCGATCCGGGCTTGGGCGACCCGACGCTGGCCGCGAAAAACAACCGCACCGCGATGTCCGTGCTCGACGATTGGGCCACGGCCCTGCGCCACGCGGGCATCGTCCGCATCCCCGGCGACCTGATCGTCATCGACACGGTCTTTGACGGCCAACTCGTCCACCCGTCTTGGAGCGAAAACAATAGGCTGCAATGGTACGGCGCGCCGGTCGCGGGGGTGAACTTCAACAACAACTGCGTCGATTTCACCTTTGCCCCCGCCCCCGCCCCCGGAAACAATATCGCCCCCGGAAACAATGCTCTTGTCGAAACCGTGCCCCCGGCCGGCGGGTTTGTCGTGCAGGGCAAAGTCCAAGCCGTCGGCAAAGACGGCAAACACAGCCCGATCCTCGGCAAGAAACCCGCGCCCGAAAACGGCCAAAGTGTGTATGTCGTACGCGGCAGCGTGAAGACCACGGCCGGGCCGTACAGCAAACCGGTGGACGATCCGCGGATGTTTCTAGGCCAAGCCCTCAAGGCACATTTGGCGACCCGCGGCATCGAGGTTGTCGGCAAGGTCCGGCTCGACACGCAGGTCGACGCTCGCCTCGCCCAGCAATCGCGGGTGATGGCGACGCACCAGACGGCCTTGGTCGACGTGATGCGTCGGGTGAATACCGACAGCCAAAACATGATGGCCGAGGCGTTGGCGAAACTCAACGGCTGGGCCAACGAGCTTCGTCAAGGGGATCCGGATGCACGCGGCACTTGGGCGGGCGGGCACGCGGCGGCGATCGCGTTTTTGCAGCGGCGAGGCATCGACACGACCTCGGTCATCGCGGCCGACGGCTCGGGCTTGTCGCGGGACAACCGGGTCAGCGCCGCGGTCCTCGCGCAACTGCTCGATCACATGCTCCGCGAACACGAGCACGGCGAGTTCTATCTCGACAGCCTCGCGGTGGCGGGAGTGAGCGGATCGTTGGAGCGTCGGTTGCAGGATTTGGCCGGCCGGGTGTACGCCAAGACCGGGACGATCAACGGCGTCAGCGCGCTGTCGGGTTACGTCTTCGCGGAGAACGGCCACATCGCGGCGTTTTCCATCCTCCACAACGGCCCCGCAGCCGGCTTCCGCCAACAACAGGACCGGGCGGTCCAGGCGATCGCGGCGTGGCTGAATGCTCAACCCGCCGTGGCGATCGACGATCCGGAAGTGATCGAGGCGATGGAGCATGTGGGATTGTTGGCGTCGACGCCGGGGGATTGACCGCCAAGCCGACAAAGGATTGTCGCGCGGCGGCGAATCGGACGATAGGGATTCTTATGCCGACGCACGATTCCACGCCCACGCCTCCCGCCGTGTCGCCCGCCGCGCCCGTGGGCCGTCGCCCGGATTTTCTCGGACTCGGGGGGATGCGGTGCGGTTCGACGACGTTGTGGGAGATGCTGCGGGCGCAGCCGGATGTGTTTTTGCCCGAGCAGAAGGAGCTGCACTACTTCGACAACAAGGACGGGTTGTGGGACCAAGGGGTGGAGGCGTACCTGGAATGTTTCGCGGGGGCCGAGGCGGGGCAGGTGTGCGGCGAGATCACGCCGGAGTACCTGTCGGTGGACTATTGCACGCAGCGGATGCGTGATTTGGTGCCTCATGCTCGGCTGTTGGTGGTGTTGCGGGACCCGGTGTCGCGGGCGTGGTCGCATTACCGGATGAGCGTGGGGTGGGGGGCCGAGACGTTGCCGTTTGCGACGGCGGTGCGGATGGAGGACGAGCGATTGGACAAGGCGGGGCGGGGCCCGGCGGGGATCGAGGCGAACGTGGCGTTTTCCTATCTGGAGCGGGGGCGGTACGTTGAGCATTTGCAGCGGCTGGAAAAAGCGTTTAGCCGGGAGCAGTTGTTGGTGTTGATGTTGCCCGAGTTCCGGACGGATCGGCCGGGCGTGATGCGTCGGGTGCGGGAGCATTTGGGGCTGCCCAGCGAGCCGCCGGGCGGGGAGCTGCAGCGGCCGCCCGAGACGACCAACGCGCTGGGGCCGATGTGCAAGAACCTGAAACTTAACGGCCTGATCCATCGGCTATACCCCGTGGCCCGAGCGGGCGACACGGTGCTGCACAAAGCGGCCCGCAAAGCCTTGGACGCGACCAAGCGGATGAATACAGCCCGCGAAGAGCCCCAGCCCACCGACGCGGCGAACGCCTGGCTGCGGGACTATTATGCGCCGTTTGACGCGGAACTGGAGCAGTGGTTGGGGCAGCGGGTGCCGTGGCGGGGCAAGTGACCGACGAGTGACCGTTCGGGGCTAGTCATCGAGACGAGGGCTTTGCAAGAAAAGCCCGCATCGGCTATCCTCTGCGATTCGCCGTGAGCCGCCAATGGGTGGCCGGGCAGACCCAACACCGGAGGCGGGTGTCCCGACAGGGCCCCGCAACCCCCTACCGGAGATTCGCTGTGGCCGA
>CAYPCC010000248.1:0-3747 GCA_964409095.1 uncultured Phycisphaera sp.
GGCGTGGCGCTCGTGCTCATCGCCGAGGATGCCGAAGCGCCAGACGCGGTCGCCGGGGTCGAGTTGGACGGTGGTTTGGAGGTCTTGGTCATCGAGGGGGATGATGACGCCCAGGGGTGGGCGGTGGGAGCCGAGGTGTTTCACGCCGTCGTTGGCGGTGCGGATCATGGCGGGGGCGTGGCCGGCGTTGGCGTAGGTGAATCGGCCGTCTTCGTGGAGGACGCCCATGATCATGGTGATGAATCGGCCTTCGGTGAGGTCGGGGGCGAGCTGGTCTTCGAGGCGTTGGAGCAGGTCGCCGGGCTCGAGCCCGGTGCGGGCGAGGGCTTGGAGGGCGGATCGGCAGGTGGCCATGATGAGCGACGGGCCTAGGCCGTGGCCGGTGACGTCGGCCATGACGACGGCGGTGCGCTGGTCGTCGAGTTTGAAGGCGTCGTAGTAATCGCCGCCGGTCGCGTCGCAGGGTTCGGAAGCCCCGGCCATGCGGTAGCCGACGCAGGCGGGCAGCTCTGCGGGGAAGAAGCCAGCTTGGATCGAGCGGGCGACGTTGAGCTGATCCGAAAGGATGTTGAGCGCATCGCCGAGGGTTTGGAACTCGTCTTTGGTGTTGAGCTTGACGCGGTGGCTGAAGTCGTGACGGCCGAGCGCTTGGAGGCCGCGGTGGATCTCGCCGACCGGCCGGATGACCAGTCGGCTAAGCACAAGGTAGCCCAAGAGCGACGAGATGGCGATGCCCACGACCGCGATGATCGTGTTGACCAAGAGCAGTTGGTCGTAGCGGTCGAAGTAGGCCTCGGACGGCTGGGTGACTTCGAGCAGGCCCACGACGTCGCCGGCGGTATTGCGGATGGGCGCGGCGGCGGAGATCCACTGGCCGTAGTCGTCGGTGTAGAGCCCGGTGACTGAGACCCCGGCGGTGGCAAAGGTTTCGCGGTGGTGGGGTTTGAGGGGGTAGACGTCGCCGATGAACGGCTCGCCCTCGTGGGGCATGACGCCGAAGTGCAGTTGTTCGTCGCGGCCGAAGTAGAAGGTGTAGAGGTGGTCGGACTCGAGGCCGTTGACATCGCGGACGGCCCGGAGCTGATCGCGCAGCGCGAGGAAGGCGGGGTCATCGGGGCCTTGGGATTCGGCGACCTGTTGGTGCAGGTCGCCGTTGAGCTGGAGGGCGGCGGTGCTGGCGATGGCGGCGAGCTGGTTCTGCAGGTCGACGGTGACTTGCTCACGCATGCCCGACCGGGTGGGGATGAGCAGGGCGAACGCCAGCACGAGCAGCACCAATTCAGAAATAAGGAGCAATTTGGTGCTGAGTCGCATGAGAAATTAACTTTCGCCAGTGCTGAAATCTTCCGTCTCGCATCGATTTTATTGATTTTGGGTGTGGTCCGACACCCCGCCCCGAACATGCTGGGGAATTCCTAACGCGCAGGGTTTAACACTTCGGGGCGTACATACCGATAAGCAAACATAGCGGCGGTGGTCCTCGGTCAAGGCATCGCGCTTCATTGAACAACGGATAGGCTGTCACCATGAACCAGCGTCCTACGCCCTCGGCCCCGCATCAGGCGTCGCCGTCGGAGCGAAGCCTGCATCCGCTGACCATCGGCCTGCTGGCCAACGGCGACCCCGACGACGTGCGCACCTGGTCGGGCGTGCCCAACTCGATCCAGCGCGAACTCCGCAAGCGGTTTGCCCAAGTGGTCTACGTCCCGTCGGAACCCGCGCCGTGGACCATCTTGCTCAAACGCATCAACCACCACCTCCACCGCCTGACGGGCAAGCGGTTTATCGCCCAGTGGTCGAGGATCAACGCGTGTCTCCACGCCAAGAAAATCCGGGATCACCTCCAGCAGCACCCGGTCGATGCCCTCGTGGCGATCACGGTCGACCAGCAGATCGCCTGCCTCACGAACTGCCCGGTACCCATCATCCACCACTCCGACACCACCGCCCGCGGCATCGAAAACTACTACCCCGCGTTCAGCGACCTCTGGGGCTTTGCCCGCCGCAACGGCGAACGCATCACCCGCAACGCGATCCACAACGCTACGCTCTCGGTCTACCCCGCGCGGTGGTCGGCCGATTCGGCGATCCACGACTACGCGGCCGACCCCAGCAAGATCCACGTCGTGCCCTACGGCGCAAACCTCCCGGTCCCGCCCACCCGCGAGGCCGCGATCGACTGCACCCCCCGCGACCGCTGCCGGCTCTTATGGATCGGCGTCGAGTGGGACCGCAAAGGCGGCCAACTCACCTACGACACCATGGTCGAACTCAACCGCCGCGGCCTCGACGCCCACATGGTCGTCGTCGGCGCGCAGCCGCCCGCGCACTGCGACCACCCCAACCTGACCTCCCACGGCTTCCTCAACAAACAAGTCCCCGAGCAATTAGCCACCTACGTAGCGCTCTGGAAAACCGCGGCGTTTTTCATGCTGCCCAGCCGGGGCGAGACGTTCGGGGCCGTATTCTGCGAAGCCGCGGCCAACGGGTTGCCCTCGATCTCCACCGCCACCGGCGGGATCCCGGATGCCGTGGCCGATGGCCAAAGCGGTTTGCTGTTGCCGCTCGAAGCCGGCCCGACCGACTACGCCGACGCCATCGAAAAACTCTGGACCGATCGCCCCGCCTACACGCAGATGGTGCAGACCACCCGCGACCGCTACGAGCAGGTGCTGAATTGGGACGTCTGGGCCGACACCGTGACCGAGTTGATCGTGAAGGCCGTTGAGCAAAACAAATCGGCCGCGTAAATTCTGTTGGCCTGTTGTCCCCGTGTTGTTGAGTCCGCCGCGATGAAGACCCCATTGACATTTCGTGAAGCGACGCCCTCCCCGATCGCCCGGTTCGAGAGCGGCGTCTGCGTGGTCCGCGGCCGGATGCACATCATCGGCGGCCACCACGGCGAAGCGCTCGACGTCACCGACGTCCACTGGGCCTACGACCCGGCCACGGATACCTGGGAACGCCGGGCCGACCAGCCCGAGCCCGTCAGCCACTACACCTGTCAGGTCGAAGACGACCGCTTCGTCTGGTACACCGGCGGCTACCTCGGCAAACACCCCGGCGTCGCGGTCAACAAGACCTGGCGCTACGACGCCCAAGACGATGCGTGGCAAGAGTTCGCGCCGCTTCCCGCGCTGCGGGCGTCGCTGGGCTGCGCGATTCTCGATGGACGGATGCACGTCTGGGGCGGGCTCGGCGAAGACCGCAACACCAACTTCGACGACCACTGGGTTTTAGATTTAGCCAACCCCGCCGCGTGGCAACCCGCCGCGCCCATGCCCGAGGCCCGCGCCCACTTCGCCACCGGCGTCGTCGGCGGCAAAGCCTACGCCATCGGCGGCCACTTCTTCCACGACGCCCCCAACCAAGCCCGCGGCCAAAGCTGCGCCGACCTCGACTTCCTTCACCGCTACGACCCCGAGTCCGACACGTGGCAACGCATGAACGACCTGCCGTTTCGACGGTCGCACATCGAGACCGCGACGATGCACTACCAAGGAAAGCTCGTCGTCGTCGGCGGCCGCAACAACAGCCCCGACGCCTTGCCCGCTCGTTTGCGGAACTCGCCGCGGATGATCCCGGTCAAAGCGTTCCGCAAGGTCCGCCGGATGCTCAACCCGCCGACCGAGTCCACCATGGGTAGAGTTAGCCTAGATCACGTCAGCCTCTACGACCCGCCGACCGACTCGTGGAAACAGATCGGCACGCTGCCCAAGCCGCTCTACGCCTGCGCCGCCGCCATCG
>CAYPCC010000249.1:0-3733 GCA_964409095.1 uncultured Phycisphaera sp.
CGATCGGGGACAATCCACCACAAGTGTCGCCGTCCATCGTCGCATAGCCCACGGCTGCCTCGCTGCGGTTGCTGGTCGCCAGCAGCAGCGAGTCCCGCAAGTTGGCGACCATCCAGACGCCCGGTGCGCGAACGCGCGCCTGAATGTTTTGCAACGCGATGTCATCTTTTTCCCACGCCAATGGCCGGCCGATCGCACTTTCTACGATCGCATGGTATCCGCGGACCAGCGGCTCGATATCGAAGATCATGAACTCCGCACCGATCGCCTCGGCGACTGCTCGGGCGGCCTCCCGCGTCACCGTACCGCTGTTGGCCGTCGCCTGATAGACGCAGACCAACAGTTGGCGGACCAGGGACCGGGTATCGGCGACCGGCGCTTGGCCCAAACGGGCGCAGGCCTCGGCCAGCCCGAGCTCTTGGCTGGCGAGCTCGACCATCGCGGCCACCAAATAGGCGACTGCGGCGGAGTCGGCCCCGCCGCTCAGCGACACGACAAATCCCCGCGACCGGCTCTTGCGCAGATAATCGAACAAACCCAGGGAGATCGCCCGCGTGAACTCCTCGTGCTTTTCAAACTCGGCCGCCGGCCAGACCGTCGGCCGGTGGGTGGTTTGGTGGCCGTACGGGACTTTCGGCAGATCCATGTCCGAACGCAGGACCGGGCGAATGCTGTCATCCACGGCCGGGACAAAGCTGGTGCGACTATGCCGCATGCGGGTGTGGTCGATGTCGATGACGGCAGACGTCAAATACACATCTTGAAACCCAAACCGCGGGCCTTCGGCCAACAGCTTGCCACACGAGGCGATCAATGCTTCGCCGTCATAGATGATCCGCCCGGACTCGTTGCCGACCAGGTTGGTGTAGACATACGTCGCCCCGAACGTCCGCGAGGCGTCGCAGACGATCTGCTTGCGCACGCTGTGTTTGCCGAACGCAAAATGGCTGGCACTCGGGTTGAGGATAATGTCGACGCCCTGCGACGCCAACTCTGGACCCGGGCGGCCAGGGACCCAGGCGTCCTCGCAGATCTCAAAGCCGATCCGCACACCATTGACCTCGAACAATTGATCGCCCAGCAAGTACGTCTGGCCGTCGTGGCGCCATTCGATATGCTTGCCCGCCGGCCACGGCTTGAACCATCGCGGTTCGTAATGAATGCCATCGCCCGCCAAAAACCGCTTGGCGACCAAACCCAAGACTTTCCCGTCGGCCAACATCGCCGCCGCATTGAACAGGCCCCCACGGTGCATGATCGGCAGGCCGATCGCCACCGCCAAGCCTTTGGTCTCGGGCAGCAATGCTTGCAAGATCCGCCACGACTCGACCGTGGTGCCCCGGCTTTGAAACGCATCCTCGCAGCCGTATCCGGGAATGCACAACTCAGGCAAACAAACGATCCCCACCTGGTCGGCGCGGGCCATTCGCAGAACTTGAACAATGCGCTGGTAATTGCCCTGCCAATCCAACGGGGTTTGGTTGACCGCAGCAGCGGCGACTTTGACGAGTTCCATGGTTTACGGCCCTCCTGCGGCCAGGTATGGTAAAAACAGCGCGGCGATGGATTCGACGGCCAGCCCTTCGGGGGCGAGCTCCAAGGCGCGCGGGTGGCTGTCCGTGCAGACGATCGCGTCAAACAGCCCCGAGGTTTGCAGTTTTTGTAACGATTGCCCAGGCAGCAATCCGTGGGTTGCGACCGCGGCAATGCCGGCAGCCCCAGCCCGGCGATAGGCTTCGGCAGCACCGATGAGGGACCCTCCGGTGCGGATCATATCATCGTACAGTACGACCCGTTTGCCGCGGACTTGCGCATCCAAGGCCCGAACCTCGGTGTGGGAACCGTCCAGGCGGCGCTTGAACACAAATGCCGCCTGGACGCCGATATCGTTGGCCAGAGACTCGACCCATTTGGCCCGGCCCGCATCCGTGCATGCGAGGACAAAATCATCGCCACCCAAGCGCGTGATCACCTCGCGCAACACGGGTTTGGCGTAGACATGAAACGCGGTCAGTCCACCTTCAAAATAGTGGGGAATGCCCTCGGCGTGGAGGTCGAGCAACAAGATGCGATTGCCGTACGAGGCCATCGGGATCGCCGACAGCAAGATCGCCCGCGTCTTGGCGGTGACGACCTCGCCCGAACGCACGGCCCGCTCCATCGTCGCATAGCCGTAGTACGGCACGACCAGCGTCAACCGCCGAGCCCCGTGGCGGACCAAGGCGCAGCCGAGGTCAAACAACGTCAACGTCGCCGCGTCGGAGATCGTGCCGCCGAGGAGCACGACGTCCCGGCCGTACACCGGCGTTTCGATCCGCAAGTAGCGCTCGCCGTCCGGGAACTGGTCGATGATCACCTCGCCAGCCTCGTGCCCCGCAGCGCACAATTTTTGTTGCATATACCGGTATTCGGGCAACGCAAAGACGAGGGCGGGCAACGGCGAGAGGTCGGACATGCGCGACGCAGAGGATACCCACCCGGCGCCGCCGGCTCAATGACTACGGGCTCCATGCGATCCCGCACGCGATGCAACTGGCAGCGTTCTTTGGTCGTACATCCACAGGGCTGGCGACCACGGCGCCTCGCGCCAACTCGACCGCATCTTGCAGCGCGATTGCCGTTGCTGCTATGGTCGCGGCAATGAACCACACCAAACTTGTGTTGGCAACCGCCCTGCTGGCCTTCGGTTGCAAGAGTGAGATCGACGGCAAGACGGCCGCGCAGGTCAGTGACGCCAAACCAGCGCCGGCCGAGGTCGCCAAACCCGAGGGCGAAGGCCAAACCTTTAAGGTCGATGCGGCGAGCAGCAAGATCAGCTTTGTCGGTGCCAAGATCACCGGCGACCACACGGGTGAGTTCAAGCGGTTTACTGGCGAAGTTACGCTCGTCAAAGGTGCGCCGCAGCGGCTTTCGTTCACCATCGAGACCGAGTCGGTCGAGACCGACGCCGAGGGCCTGACCAAGCACCTCAAGAGCGCCGACTTTTTCGATGTCGAGAAGTTCCCGACGGCCGAGTTCACGGGGACCAAGTTTGAACCCCACGACCCGCCGCAAGCCGACGGCAGCAACTACACGATCCACGGCGAGCTGGCGCTGCACGGGGTCAAAAAGGCGATCAGCTTTCCGGCCAAGGTGGAGATCCAAAGCACCGAGGCCAAAGGTAGCGCCGAGTTTACGCTCAACCGCAGCGACTTTGAGATCGTTTACCCTGGCAAGCCCGACGACTTGATCAAGAATGAAGTCTTGCTCAAGCTCAACCTGCGGTTCGTGCCCTAAACTGATGTGGCGATGGCGACTGTACCGACCGACCCCCGAACGCTGCTGTTCTACGACCCACGGATGATCGCCCACGAACCTGGGCGGGGTCACGTGGAGAACCCCGCCCGCTTGCAGGTGGTGGTCGATCGGTTGCAGGCGCAACCAATCGCCGGCACACACTGGCGAGCGCCGACCCCCGCGACCCGGGCCCACGTCGAGCGCCTGCACGACCCCGGCTACATCGACGTCGTGGACCGGTGCCGGGGGATCTCCACGTCGCTCGACCCGGATGTGCACCTCTCGCCGGATAGCACCGACGCGGCCTATTTGGCTGTCGGCGCGGCCATTGACGCGGTGACGGCCGTCGTCACCGGTCAGGCCCGCAACGCCTTCGCCTTCGTGCGTCCACCAGGTCACCACGCCGAGGCCGCGCAGGCGCTCGGGTTTTGCATGTTCGCCAACGTCGCGCTGGCGG
>CAYPCC010000250.1:0-3670 GCA_964409095.1 uncultured Phycisphaera sp.
CGATCCAGAACCCGCGTCACCCTCCGCGGCACCGACGCCCGCGACCAAACCACCAAGCCCGAGCCCTGACCCCGAACCACCGAGCACTTCCCCTAAACCACCAAACCCTGGCCCCGAACCTGCGGCCGAGGCCAAGCCTTCGCGCAGTCCCGCCGACCCACCGCCGCCCCCAGTCGTCCGCAAGTCGACACCCGGTGCGCACCTGCCCGATGCCGGGCATGAACCAGCGGCGCTCGCCGATGATCCAGAGCGCGCAGCCGAGTTGCTGACCCAAGCCAGTCGCGCCGCGAATCGCGGTGAACGAGCCCTTGGCCTCAGTCTCGCGCTGCAGAGCTACCACACAAAGGCGAGCACCGACGCCTTGCACCTCGCAGGCGCCCTCGCCTGCCAACTCGGTGACGCGGCCAAAGCAAGGTGGGCCCTCCAACACTTGGCGGCCGACCAGCGCCGCCCGGTCGAACAAGCCTGCAGTGCCGCCAACGTGGCCCTCGAGCCATAGCCGCTGGCATTTGCACGCCTGCTCCCTTATGCTCGGGCTCCCATGGCGTACGACGACGACGGTGGATCTGGCAGCCACGCATTTGCAATTCTCAAGGGCGTCTTCCTGACGCTGGGGGCCTTGATGGCTTTGGGTCTCGCACTCTCGTTCGGCTTCTTCTTGATCAAGAGCGTCATCTTTTTCGGCGTCATCGGGGGCGCGGGCTACATCGGCTACCGCATGCTCGCCGGCGGCGGGGACAAACCCAAGGCCGTGTCCGGCGGGCGGCGCCAGCGAGCCCTCGGCCGCGGCAACAGCAGCGACGAGTTCGATCGCAAAATGCGAGAGCTCGACGCCATCGAAAAACGCCTCGACGCCGAGATCGGCAAACACTAGGCCACGCCGTCCGGTGGCCCAAAACCGACGGACGGCCGCAACCGGGCGCGCTAGCTCAGGGTCTTGTACCCGAGATAAAAATCGACGTGTTCCATGTCCGTGCGGGCCAGGCGTTCGTTCATGGCTTCGATGGTCTTCGGTGGCGGGACGATCACCCGCTCGCCCGGCTTCCAGTTGCACGGCGTGGCGACGCCATGCTTGGCCGAGGTTTGCAGGCTGTCAAGCAAGCGCAGGACTTCCTCGACGTTGCGGCCGTTGGTCAGCGGGTAGTAGATGAGCGCTTGGATCTTGCGCTCGGGGTTGATGACAAACACCGCCCGCACCGTGACCGTGCTGTCCGCCTGGGGATGGATCATCCCGTATTTTTGCGCGACGCGGGTGTCTAGGTCGGCGATCATCGGGTATGGGATCTGGACCCCGAGGCGCTCACGAATGTTGTGCAGCCATGCAATGTGGCTGTGGATCGAATCGATCGACAAACCGATCAGCTTGGTCCCGCGGGCCGCGAAGTCGTCGGCGCGGCGGGCAAACTCGGCGAGTTCGGTGGTGCAGACCGGCGTGAAGTCAGCCGGATGCGAGAACAGGATCACCCAGTGCTTGTCTTGCCACTCTGAGAACGTGATCGTCCCGTGGGTGGTCACTGCGGTGAAGTCAGGTGCCGTTTCACCGATACGAGGGATCGAACCGGTAGCCGTGGTTTCAGACATGGAAAACTCCTCGCCGGGACTATACCCCCGGGCCTCGCCACTGCCTACGTCATCCCACGATCGCCGTGTGCGGACGCTCGCGCAACCACCGACGGGTCCACACATCGAGCTCCGTCAACGCCTGTTCAACCTGCCCCAACAAGTACGCTTCGATCCGCGGGCCAAGCCATGGCAGCCGAACATCGCAGCGGCCTCTCCACACCCGCAAAGTCCTGCCGTCGGGCAAACTCGTCCAACTGAAGTCACCGGCCAAGTCGATCCGGCGCCCCCACCCGGCGACGTCGAAACGCAGGTGAAAGCGCTGCTGCTGGCCACTAAACTCCCCAACTTCAAGGATGCCTTCACGCCCGCGGACGAGACCCAAGCGGCGCAACCAACTTGGCAAGACCCGCCGCGGTACCAGTCGTCGGTGCCTCCGCACGATCAGCCGCGAACCAGCGCCTTCGTGCTGCAACGCCGTCGTCACGACAGAAACACCCAAGCGCTCGTGGAGCGAGCGCTCAAAGTCGGTGTCGAAGAAGTAGAGAGCCCACAGGCGCTCTGGATCGACGTCGTAGATGTGCTCGATGGTGTGGACCATCACACCAGACGTCGGCTTAGGAGCTGGCCTCGTCGTCTTCGGCGACTTGCTGGACCGGCTCGTTGGCGCGGAACGTCCACGTGAACGTCGCTTGACCTTCACGCTGGTCGACCGGATCCAACGTCAGGCCGTCGATCGCCTCGACGATGCAGCGCCCGAGGGAGTCGGGCGCTTTGGTGCGAGCCGCGTCGAGTTCGGTGTCGAGGATCTTGCCGGTTTTTTTCTCGACCTTGAACTTGACGACGACTTGGCCGTCGAGCTTGGGATCGGTCGCCAAGGCGACGTCGTAGCAGTCCTTGAGGGCCCGGCTGCGGGTCTCCAACAGACCGCGGGTGTCGGCCCGGTACGTCTCGGCATCGCGAGCGACGCAGGTACAACCCGGCAAAACCGCAGAAACCGCCACGAACAGCAGGCTGAGTACAGTAGTGGTACGCATGGGAAGCTCTTCCTTTACTCGGCGGCGCCGTCTTTGCTGATGGTCTTGGTCCGTTCATCGAGCACAGTCTTCTCGCCGGACTCGGGGTCAACCGAGACCTTTTTGCGGGTGACATCTTGCTCGACGATGTTGAACTCGACGCGCCGGTTTTTCTCTTTGCCCTCTTCGGTCGACTCGTCGCCGATCAAACGGGTCTCGCCAAAACCCTTGGCCGTGAACATCGTTTTGGGCAGCTCGCCTTTGGTCACCAAGTACTCCATGACCGCCTTGGCCCGCCGGTCTGACAGCTTGAGGTTGTGCTTGTCGCTGCCCTCGCTGGAGGTGTGGCCTTCGATCGCGATCTTCTTGATGTGCGGGTTTTCCTTGATGACCTTGATGATCTCTTGCAAGAGACTGTCCGACTCGGGCTTGATCGTAGCCTTGTCGAAGTCAAACTGGATCTTCTCGTTGATGACGATGCGGTTTTCCTCAACAACAACCCGCTTGGGCTTCTCTGGGGCCTTGGGTTTAGGTTTGGGCGGCAACGGCGGTGGATCGCCGACGACGGTCAGGGCACTACCATCTTCAAAGATGATCGGCCCGCAAGCCGCCAGTGGCAGCGCCATGATCAACGTCGGGATCAAAATCCGGATCGAGGGTGCGCGAACAATGCGAGGCAGGTGCATGAGGTCTCCAGAGGGGCTTGAGGATGCCGCCAAACCGGGGCTTTGGGGACCACCGTCAACGAATGGCCGCAACGAACCCTTGATGGCGGCGCGGTCGTCACGCCGGTGCCGCATTGTGTACAAGATGTACCGAAGAAAGCAATCTTATGCCTCGCTCATCAGCCACTCCCCGGAGTAGCCTTCCCAGGTTTGCCACTCGGTACGCCGGCTGACGCCCTCGTGCGTCCGGAGTCTCCATGCCCCACCAGATCCCCCCGCCGAAACCTCGCCGACAAAACCTCGTGCTTGCCATGAATCTCAAGAATTTCAAAGATTTACCAGGGTTTACGGTGTTTCTTGGGATCCTCTGCACAACCGCTCCAGCGTCCGCGCAGCCCCCCGAAACAACGCCCTCGGGGGCCTTATCCC